>JAISSQ010000202.1 GCA_031273045.1 Puniceicoccales bacterium | reverse complement strand
CATGAAAAACGTTGACTTCACCAAACTCGCTTACGCCGCGCCGGCACCCGCCGGCGACCGCGCCGCGAATTACGCCGCGTGGCGAAAGGGCATCGAGGCCGCCACGGGCAAGCCGCTCGACGCGCTCCTGACCGAGACGATGGAGCAAATCCCGGTCAAGCCGCTCTACACGGCCGACGACTACAAGGGGATGGAGCACCTCGGCTTCTCGGCGGGTGTGCCGCCGTATCTGCGCGGTCCCTACGCGACGATGTATGTCATGCGCCCGTGGACGGTGCGCCAATACGCGGGGTTCTCAACGGCCGAGGAGTCCAACGCCTTCTACCGGCGCAACATCGCCGCCGGTCAGCAGGGGTTGTCCGTCGCGTTCGACCTCGCGACACACCGCGGCTACGACTCCGACCACCCGCGCGTCGTCGGCGACGTGGGCAAGGCGGGCGTCGCCATTGACAGCGTCGAGGACATGAAAATTCTCTTCAACGGTATTCCGCTCGACCGCGTGTCGGTCTCGATGACGATGAACGGCGCGGTCATTCCGGTGCTGGCGTTCTACATCGTCGCCGCGCTGGAGCAGGGGTGCACGCTGGAGCAGTTGAGCGGCACCATTCAGAACGACATCCTGAAGGAGTTCATGGTGCGCAACACCTACATTTACCCGCCGACGCCTTCGATGAAAATCATCGGCGACATCTTCGAGTTCACGTCGAAAAACATGCCCAAGTTCAACTCGATTTCCATCTCCGGCTACCACATGCAGGAGGCGGGGGCGACGGCTGACATCGAGATGGGCTACACGCTCGCCGACGGTCTCGAATACCTGCGGACGGGCGTGCGCGCGGGCATTGACATTGACGCTTTCGCGCCGCGGCTGTCGTTCTTCTGGGCAATCGGCAAAAACTATTTCATGGAGGTCGCGAAGATGCGCGCCGCGCGCATTCTGTGGGCGAAGTTGGTCAAGCAGTTCAACCCGAAAGACCCGAAGTCGCTCGCGTTGCGCACACACTCGCAGACGTCCGGCTGGTCGCTCACCGAGCAGGACCCTTACAACAACATCGTGCGCACCGCCGTCGAAGCGTTCGCCGCCGCCTGCGGTCACACGCAATCGCTGCACACGAACGCGCTCGACGAGGCAATCGCGTTGCCGACGGATTTCTCGGCGCGCATCGCCCGAAACACGCAGTTGTTCATCCAAGAAGAGACGGGAATGACCAAGGTCATCGACCCGTGGGGCGGCTCCTACTACGTCGAGGCACTCACGCACGAACTGATGCACAAGGCGTGGGGACACATTCAAGAGGTCGAAAAACTCGGCGGTATGACCAAGGCCATTGAAGAAGGCATTCCGAAATTGCGCATCGAGGAAGCGGCGGCGCGGCGCCAAGCGCGCATTGACTCCGGCAAGGAAACGATTGTCGGGCTGAACAAATACCGCCTCGAAAAAGAAGACCCGCTCGAAATTCTCGACATTGACAACACGGCAGTCCGCGAAAGCCAGATTCGCCGTCTGAAAGAGTTGAAAGAAAAACGCGACGCGAACGCCGTCGCCAGCGCCCTCCACGCGCTCGAAGCCGCCGCCGCCACCGGCGAAGGCAACCTGCTCGGCCTCGCCGTCGAAGCCGCCAAAGCCCGCGCCACCCTCGGCGAAATCTCCGAAGCACTCGAAAAAACCTTCGGCCGCTACAAGGCAAAAATCCGCAGCATCAGCGGCGTTTACGCAAAAGAATTCGGAAAAGACACCAACATGGACGAAGTCAAGGAACTCATCAAAAAATTCGAGGAACGCGAAGGCCGCCGCCCGCGTATCCTCATCGCAAAAATGGGACAGGACGGACACGACCGCGGCGCGAAAGTCGTCGCCACCGCATACGCCGACCTCGGCTTCGACGTTGACATCGGCCCGCTCTTCCAAACGCCGGAAGAAACCGCCCGCCAAGCCGTCGAAAACGACGTCCACACCATCGGCATGAGTTCGCTCGCCGCCGGCCACAAAACACTCCTGCCCCAACTCGTGGCGGAACTGAAAAAACTCGGCCGCGAAGACATCCTCGTCTCCTGCGGCGGCGTCATCCCCCCGCAGGACTACGAATACCTCTTCCAAAACGGCGCCTGCGCCATCTTCGGCCCCGGCACCAAAATCCCCGACAGCGCAAAAAAGATTCTGGAAATCCTGCTGGAAACCGGGGAGAAATAAGAAGAAAGAAAGAGCACCGACATGAACTTGAATGAATTTTTCAACAATCCAATCACACAGGCACTTTCGTGTCTTGCCGCGCTCGCAATTGCGAGCGCGTTGCTCAATGACCGTGTGAGGAATTTGTTGTCGAGTTTTTTCGATACGCTCAAAGGACGCCTCACATGGAATCGCATTGAGCGCGACGTCAAAAAATTGGCGAAGCGTTTGCAAGATGGAGGCGTCTCTCCTGACCGCATCATTTGTGTCGGCAGAGGCGGAACCATTGCCGGTGCTCTCCTTGCTTTTGAACTGGATAACAAAGGAGAAAGACAAATTTCTCTTTTGTCTTTGAACGTTAACCACAATGGCGCAAAAAAAGAAGTCACAGACCAGCCATTGTGGAACAAACTGGGAGATACTGATTTTAACTCGTCGTCTGTTCTGGTTTTGTTCTCCGAAATTCAAAGCGGGCAAACTTACAGAATTGTCAAAGAGTTTCTCGACAAACTCGGAATTAAAAACGCCGCCTTCGCCTCGCTTTACACAAAGAAGGAACTGCCGACTTGGGACTTCTCAATAAAATACTTCGGCGACGACAGCGAAACCAAACGCATTAAATTCCCGTGGGGAAAAAACCAAGGACGTTTCACGGATAATCATCCTGTTGCTTGAGGATATTGCGCCCAACAGAGATAACAAAAACAACGAATCTCATAATCAGTTTGACGCCGTCATCACTTCTCCGCCTTTTCCGAATCGCA
Source organism: Puniceicoccales bacterium (assembly GCA_031273045.1). Lineage (GTDB taxonomy): Bacteria > Verrucomicrobiota > Verrucomicrobiia > Opitutales > UBA953 > CALNBE01. The sequence goes on along the minus strand of JAISSQ010000202.1, from coordinate 7,074 downwards.
TAAGTTATGTTCGCGAACTGCGCACTTACTTCGCCAGTCCCCAACGGTTGTCGAAGGGGTAGAGGATGAAGCGTGCGCGTCCGACGACAGCGTGGTCGGGGACAAATCCCCACGCGCGGCTGTCCGAACTGTTCGCCGAGTTGTCGCCCATCGCGTAGAAGCGGCGCGGCGGGATTTTCACGTCCGACCACAGCGGTCGCGAATGCACGTCGTTGCGTCCCGCGCTGGGCAGGTATCCGTGGTAGCCGAAGTCGTCGCGCCGCGCGTTATTCGCGTCGAACGCGACATTGCCCGTTGCCGGCGCGCCGTTGCGCAGCAGTGTGGGCGCGCTCACGCGCAGGGTGTCGCCCGGCGTCCCGACGAGCCGCTTGATGTAGTAGGTATCCTCGGCGATTCCGGGGATGTCCAGCGTGGCGAAGACAAACGGGTCGCCGGCGGCGGGCTTGCAGAAGTTGTAAGTCACGCGGTCCACGAGAACGAGGTCGCCCGTGAGCACGTCGAAGTTTGCAACGCGCCCGCCGGCGGCGACGTCTTTGCGCGTTCGCACGCAGAGCCGCCCGCGCACGGAGACGATGTCGCCGCGCCGCCGCGCGTTGTGGAGCAGGGTGCGCCAGCGTTCGCCGTCGCCGGCGCGCATCCGTGCCTCGTCGGGAAAGTAGGTGCGCAGCAAGGCGTCCTGCAGGGTGAACTCCACCGGCACCGGCACCTCGACGGGCGTTCCCGCCTCGCCGACGAGCAGCAGGAAGCGGTCGAGCGGCGCGCGCATCAGCCCTGTTCCGAAGAGCCCCTCGTCCACCGTCGGCGCGATTTTCACGGGCAAGTCGGCGGCGTCGAGCGGGATGAGCACCTCGCCGGCGACGGGCGAGCGCGGTTCCACGCGGCGCGCCGAGAAGCGCACCTTGCGCATGAATTTTTCGACGCCGCCGGGACCGTCCGCGTCGAGCGGCCACACCTCGGCGGTCATGCCGTGGTAGGTGGGCCACATCGAATTCGTCGGAATTTTGAACGGTTGCAGGAAAAACGAACGCACGCCGCACGCGATAAACGTGGCGACGACGATGAGTTCGACCCACTCCGGAATGAGGCGCGAGGGGTAGATTTTGCCGCCAAGTTCGCACAGCACGGCGTGCAGGTCGTTGTTCGCGGCGTCCAGAACGGCGACGGGGTCTTCGCCGCCGGTGGTGCCGCCGGTGCCGGCAGTGGCGGTCGCGGCGTATTCGAGGGCGTCGGCGAGGCGTTTTTGCGCCGCAACGAAGCGTTCGCGCTCCTGCCACGAATAGGCGTCGCGGCGGTTGTGCCAGACCTTTCGCGCGCTACGCAGCAAGGCGCGTGCGGTGTCGCGCTGCTCGGCGAGCGGGTTCTTTCTAAAAAAGTTGAAAATCGTGAACATGGAGCGTTCGGCGTGGAAAAATAAGACGCCGCCGGCGGCACCGGCGGCGCGAGAATCAGAAGCGCCAGCGGGCGGACAACGTAAAGGTATGCGAGAGCGATGTGCCGAAGTCGCGATAGGCACCGAAGTTCAATTCCGAGTTGTTCAGAAAGCGGTATTGCAAATCCACGCTGAAATTGCTGGTCGGGTGCCATGTCGCACCAAGCACCGCGCCGTAGGAAAGGATGAATTTTGAACCGTCCTTGCTCTCGGCGTCGGCGGGAATGGTGTCCAAAAAAACATCGTTGGCGTCGTAGATGTCATAAAAGCCGGTGAAGTCGTTCTTCATCGAAACGAACGTGCCGCCGGCGGAGAGACCGAGGCGAACCGAGAACCGCTCGGTGACGGGGAAGTCGTAGGCGATGGTGGCGATTAGCGGCACCGCGAAATACTCGTTGTCGCGCTCGACGCGCTCGCGTTGCCAAGAGGCACCGGAATTTGTTCCGCCGTTGGATGTGTCATAGGGACCGAGGAAGTCGAGCACGGTGTCGGACGAACTGCCGAAAAGAACGCCAACGTCGGCGGTCAGCAGGAAGTTGGTGCGCCCGATGTAGCCACCGCCGCTCAACTGCGCGCCGTAAGCGAAGAGATTTCCGGTGTTGTCACCGTCGAATTTCACATACGACACCGCCGGTCCGAGAGCGACGAACGAGGACGCCCGGGAACGTCGAATTGCGGGCGCGGAACCGTAGTCGGCGTCGCTCGACGGAATGGCGTCAGTGCCGTCCGCAGCGGCACCGGCAACGCTCGCGGACAGCGCGGTCGCGGGAACGAGCGCGGCGGCGGCGAGGAGCGCGGTGAGCGCGGATTTGCGAGAGGGTTGAGGGAGGAGACGGGATTTTTGTGAGGGCATGGCGGAGACGAGTCGGTTGTGTTTTGTCCGTTGCGCGACAGGTTGCGAGGAAGAATTTCGCGCCGCCGCGACCACCGCCGGCGACCGCCGACCACCGCCAGCGACGACGCTACCGGCGACGCTGCCCCGCCCCGCCGCTTTTTGCCTGCCGCCGACGCACCGAAACCGGTTTCCTGCGCGGCATGAAGAAAACCGTTCTGGCGATTGAGGCGGGCGTGCTCGCGCTGACGCTCGCGCTCGCCGCCTACATCCGGCTTTTCACCACGGCGGAACCGGAGTTGCGCCGGCCGCTCGCGGAACTCGTCCCCGCCGTGGTTCCGGGCTGGAACTCGCGCGAACTGCCCATCGCCGCCACCGAAGTCATGGCGGAAATCGTCGGCGACGTCCTGAAGTTCGACGGCTTCGCCTACCGCCTCTACGCGAACCCGAAGACGCGCGAGAACATCACCGTCTATGCCGCCTACTGGAAACCGAGCAAGGTGAGCACCACCGACGCCGGCGTGCACAACCCCGACTCGTGCTGGGTGAACTCCGGCTGGAAGCGGTTGGAGCGACGGCACGCGCTACCGGTGTCGCTCGGCGGCAAGCGACTCAAGCCGGTCGAATACGGGCTGTATTCCAAGATGATTGACGGGCGCGAGGTGCGGCTGCCGGTGTATTTCTGGCACCTCGTCGGCGGCGAGCCGAACGCCTACGAGGAGCAACGCGAAGGGTTCCGCTCCGGCCTGTTCGGACGCCTCGACCGCCTGCCGCTCTTCCTGCGCGACCTGCGCCGCTACGGGCTGAACCAGATGCGCGAGCAGATGTTCATCCGCCTCGTGTGCGACCGCCCGATTGAGGAACTCGCCCGCGACCCCGCCTTCGAGACACTGCTCACCGCCCTCGCCGGCCTCGGCATTTTCGAGGGAACGCAGTGGGGCGACGCCACCACCGCCGCCGGTCACGCCGCCGGCAATGGTGCCGGAACCGGAGCCGCCGGTGCGCCGAAATCGCGCTCCATATAGACCACGTCGTGCCAGCGACCCAGTTTGAAGCCGACGCCGGTGAGCCGCCCCACCTCGACGAAGCCGAGTTTGCGGTGCAACCCGATGCTCGCGGCATGGTCGGCGACAATGCGCGCGACGACCGCGCGGTGCCCCAACCGGCGCGCCTCGCCGAGCAGGTGCGCGAGCATGCGCTCCCCGTAGCCGCGCCGGTGGTGCGCGGCGTCGAGGTAAATGGAGTCCTCCACCGTGCGCGCCCACGCCTCGCGCGTGCTGTAAGGAGAGAGCGCGGTCCAGCCGATGACGACGCCGCCCGCCACGCCGACGAACGCGGGGTGCCGGTCCGTATGCGCTTCGAGCCACGCCCGCCGCCGCCGCTCCGTCTCCGGCGCGATTTGGAAGGTCGTCGCCGTGTGCAGCACACTGAAGTTGTAGATGCGCGTGATGGCTGGGATGTCCCCGCGCCGCGCCGGTCGAATCACGAGCGGCGGCACCGCCGGTGCCGGTGCCCCGAAATTCTCCGCTGTCTCGCTCATGGCGGACGAAGGTGGCGCGCCGGCGGTTCCTCCGCGAGTTTTTGGTGACGCCGCCAAACGCCGGTGACGGCGGCGGACGCCGGCGGCGGTTTTGGTTTTTGCGCCCGCGCCGGCGGAGCGTTCCCTTGCCGGCGATGCCTTCCACCAACCTGACCTTCGCCGACGCCGCCGCGCACCGCCGGTGGCTCGAAACCCAGTGCGCGCCGCTTCCGAAAGGGTTCCGCGTCGGAACCGCGCGGTTCGACTTCACCCCCGTCGAGGCGCCCAAGCCCGCGCGGATGACGCTCACGCTCGTCGCGCTCGACGCGCCCACGCCCGACTTCGCCGCCGTGTTCACCAAGAACGCCTTTCCGGGCGCGCCGGTCATCGTCGGCCGCTCGCGCGTCGCCGCCGGCGGCGCCCTCGGCGCCCTGCTCATCAACAACAAGGTGTCGAACGTGTGCGCGCCCGGCGGCGTCGCGGACTCCGAGCGGCTGTGCGCCGGCGCCGCCGCCGCGCTGGGCATCGCGCCGGAGCAGGTGCTGCCGTGCTCGACGGGCGTCATCGGCTGGAAACTGCCCGTCGAGACGATGCTCGCCGCGCTGCCGGCGGCCGCCGCCTCGCTCGACGCCGCCAGCGCGCTGCCCGCCGCCGAGGGCATCGTCACCACCGACCTCTACCCCAAGGCGCGCCGCGCCTCGCTGCGCTCCGGCGCGACCATCGTCGCGTTCGCCAAGGGCGCGGGGATGATTGAGCCGAACCTCGCCACGATGCTCGCGTTCATCCTCACCGACGCCGCCGTGCCGCGCGCCGCGCTGCGCGAAATGCTCCCGCGCGTCGTCGCGGAGAGTTTCAACGCCATCAGCATTGACGGCGACACGAGCACGTCGGACACGGTCGCGCTCGTCGCCGGCGGGCGCGTCGCGCAGCCCGACTTGGGCGAGTTCGAGGACGCGCTGCGGCGCGTGTGCCGCGACCTCGCCGAGGACATCGTGCGCAACGGCGAGGGCGTGCGGCACGTCATCCGCGTGAGCGTTTCCGGCGCGCCCTCGTTCGAGTCCGCCCGCGCGCTGGGCAAGGCGGTCGTGAACGCGCCGCTGTTCAAGTGCGCCGTCGCCGGCAACGACCCGAACGTCGGTCGTCTCGTTCAGGCGGTTGGCAAGTTCGCCGGTGCCGGCGGGTTCGAGGCGGCCGGCTGCGCCGCGCCCGACCTGTCGCGCCTGCGCGCGACGCTCGGCGGCATCGAGATTTTCGCCGCCGGCGCGTTCCGTCTCGACCCCGCGAAGGAGGAGCGACTCGCGCGCCACATGCGCGACGCCGAACTCTACGCCTCGCGCCCCGACGCCTCCGGCTTTTACGCGCCGCCGGCGCGTTTTCCCGCGCACGAGCGCGCGGTCGAGGTCGGGCTGGAACTCTTCGCCGGCGACGCCTCCGCGACCGTCACCGGCGCCGACCTGACGCACGAATACGTCTGCGAGAACGCCGACTACCGGAGTTGAGCGCCGCCGGCGCTCCATGTGCCGAGAATTTCGTTGCCAAGCACCGCCGGCGGCGGCTTCCTGCGCGCCTTCACCGCTTTTTCAACACCACAACACACATGGCCAGAGACACCGTCATCCTCGAATGCACCGAAGCCCGCAAGGAGGGCAAACGCCCGTCGCGCTACATGACCACGCGCAACAAGAAAATCCAGCAGGAGAAGGTCGAGAAACTGAAATACAATCCCGCGCTCAAACGCCGGACCCTGCACAAGGAAATCAAGGGGTAGCATTATGAAAACGAATCACCGCATCTCTCTCCGCGCCGCGACGTCGCGCCGCGCCTTTTTGAAGAACTCGGCAGCCGCCCTCGCCACCGCCGCCTTCCTGCCGGCTTTCCCCGCCCTCGTTCCCGCGCGCGTGCTCGGTCGCGACGGTGCCACCGCTCCGTCGAACCGCATCAATCTGGGCGTCGTCGGCGCGAACTCGCAGGGCTGGTCGGACTTCCGCGATTTTTTCGCCATCAAGGGCGTTGAGCCGGTCGCCGTGTGCGATGTTGACCGTGGCGTGCTCAACGGGCGCGCGAACGAGACCGCGAAGCGCCGCGGCGTCTCGCCGGAGACGATTGGTCGCTACGGCGATTTCCGCGAGATGTTCGACAAGGCGAAATTGGACGCCGTGGTCATCGGCACGCCCGACCACTGGCACGCCATCATCGCCATCGCCGCCGCGCGCAAAGGCATCCACATCTACGGCGAAAAGCCGCTCGCGCACACGCTCGTCGAAGGGCGCGCCATCGTGAACGCGGTCAAGCAGCACGGGGTCGTCTGGCAGACCGGCAGTTGGCAGCGCTCGCGCAAGAATTTCCACCGCGCGGTCGAACTCGTCCGCAACGGCGCCATCGGCAAAATCACGCACGCCGAGGTCGGCACGCTCGAAATCCAGAACGGCTTCGACTGGTCGCTGGCGAGCAGCCCCGACGAGAAGACGCTCGGCAAGCCGCCCGCCGAACTCGACTACGACATGTGGGTCGGACCGGCGCAGTTCATCCCCTACGACAAGCGTTTCACGCGCTACCACTGGCGCTGGGTGCTCAACTTCGGCGGCGGAAATCTCATGGACTGGGTCGGACACCACGTGGACATCGCCCACTGGGCACTCGACTTCGACACCACCGGTCCCCTGCGCGTCGAACCCGACCTCAACTACCGCGAATACTCGACCAAACTGCCTTTCGACGCCGAAACGAAATACGACTACAAGTGCACCTACGCCACCGGGCAGTATGTGCACGTGGCGTCGCGCTTCCCGACGGGCGTGAGGTTCTACGGCGAAAAGGGCAAGTGGCTGCGCGTTGACCGCGGGCGGTTGCACTCGTCCAACGACGCCGAGATTTTGAACGCCGCCAACGACCCGAACGCGGCACCGGTGTATCGCAGCGAGAACCACAGCGTGAACTTCATCGAGTGCGTCCGCGCCGGTCGCGTCGAGGGCACCATCACTCCGGCGGAGACGGCGCACCGCAGCGCGAGCGTCGGGCACCTCGGTCACATCGCCATGCAGACCGGCCGCACCATCCACTGGAACCCGCTCACGGAAACCATCAAGGGCGACCCCGCCGCCGCCGCCCTGCTCTCCCCGAACTACCGCGCCCCCTGGGTGCTGTGAGGGCTGTGAGGGCTGCCCTCCGCGCGGAGTTCGCGGAGGGCTTCGCGGGCGCGTTTGCGCTCGAAGTAAAGGTGGCGGGATTTCTCGGCGTCGCTCCAAAGGTTCGCCTCGGCGTAGCCGCCGGCGAACGGGACGCACAGGTCGAGCC
>JAISSQ010000120.1 GCA_031273045.1 Puniceicoccales bacterium | reverse complement strand
GGTGAGGGCAGCCGCAACAAACGCTGATAGTGTTCAGTTATGCCGGTGTCTTCTTGCATAGGTAGCCCTTATTAGCATGTTTTCCCCAATTGCCCACAAAAAAAACGGAAGAACCGATTAAACCGGCATCCATTAGTGCACCTTTGTTGCCGGTGAAGGTAACGCTGTCGGGCAGGGAGAGCGAAACGCTGCTACCATTAATGGAGGAACTGGCTTGGTCAAATCCGCTTTGGAGGTGGATTGCGCTGCCGGTGGCGTTTTTGAAGGTGAGGGTGGAGGTGTCGGAGGTGGTGGCTGTCGCGAAGGTCAGCGCGACGGGATGTGTGGTGCCGGAACCGGCGTCAGCGATGTTTGTGACGGAGACGGTGCTGTTGTCGAAGACGAGGTCGATTGCGGAGAGGGTGATGGTGGTGTTGACGGCCTTGTCGGTGCCGAGGGAGATGGCGACGTTCGAGAAGGTGAGTTTGTCTTGGAAGGTGCTGGAGACGCCGGCGACGGTGAGCGCGTTGGCGGAGGAGGCGTCGAGCGTGGCGTTCGAGAACGAGGCGGCGTTCGAGGCAACCCAGAAGGAGAGGGAGGACTCGATGGTGGTGATGACGTCGGCGGCACTCGTCGCGCCGGCAAGGGCGAAGTCCGACCACGAGTAGGCGGTCTTCACGGTAGCGGGCAGGTCGGGGTCGCCGGCAGCGGAGGTTCCGGAGAAGTCCGAGGCGTCGTCGCCGAAGAAGAAGTCATCGGCAGGAATGCTAACGGTCACGGCTCGTGCGGAGGGCGCGAAGGCGTTACCGAGGGCGTTGAGGCCGCTGTTGAGGGCGTTGGCGAGGGAGCCGAGGACGCCGGAGGCGGCACTGCCGGTGGCGTTGCTGCCGGTGGCGGCGAAGCCGAAGGACGCGGTGCTGCCGGAGGCGGCGGCGGAGTTGTTGTTGCGGTGGCCGTAGTGGCTGACCGCGCCGGTGGATTGCGCCGTGCCGGTGGTTTGGTGCGCGTATTGCGCGGTTTCTTGGGCGAGGAAGCCCGTTGCGGAAACCGCCGCGAGCGACGCGGCAGCGGTCAGCAACCGCCGGAAACCCTTACCACCCAGCGACTTGCGCAGGGTGGGGGTGGGGGCAAATTTACCCGTTTCGTTGGCGTTTTGTCCGCCAAATGCGCCCGCGAAGCCGCTGTTGCGACCGCCGAAGGCAGCGTTGTTGTTCTTCTCGTTCGAGGAGGTTTTCATGATGTGTGTGTGTTGATGGATTCGGATGAATGGGTGCGAGTGATGACTGACGACTGACTGATTGAAGGTTTGGTTGGTTGCTGACTGATGACTGACTGACTGGCTGATTAGTGTGTTGGTTGGAGGTTGGTTTCTGGTTTGTGGTTTGTTGGTGACCGGAGGGAGAGCGTTCGCGGGTTGCCCCGAAAAATTTTCGCCGCCCGGTTGAGGAACGTTCCGGCTTCCGCAAGACCGCCGCGTGACCGCTGCGTGACCGCTGCGTGACCGCTGAACCCCGACCGTTCCTCGCCTCTCGCGCCCCGTGCCACGGGCGTTCTTGAACCGTCACCCGCGAGCACAACGCGCAAAAAGCACGCCCACACTACGCGGTGCCAAAACGAACGCAAGCACTTTTTTCGGTCTTTCTTTCGGTCTTTTTTGGGTTGGGGGGCTTTTGGGGCGTGGCGAACGGCGGGCGGCGAATGGGAGCGCGAATGGGAGCGCCGAATGGGAGCGCCGACTTTCAAGTCGGCTCGCGTGGAGATGCGGCGGTAGCCGCCTCGCTAAAAAAAGAGGAGAAGAGAAGAAGGAAGAGGAGAAGCAAGGCGGCTACCGCCGCACCACTGCCGAGCCGCACTGGGAGCGCCGACTTTCAAGTCGGCTTGGTGGAGATGCGGCGCAGCCGCCACGCTTAAAAAAGAGGAGAAGAGAAGAAGGAAGAGGAGAAGGCAAGGCGGCTGCGCCGCAACACTGCCGAGCCGCACTGGGAGCGCCGACTTTCAAGTCGGCTTGGTGGAGATGCGGCGGTAGCCGCCACGCTTAAAAAGAGGAGAGAAGGCAAGGCGGCTGCGCCGCAACACTGCCGAGCCGACTTGAAAGTCGGCGCTCCATGTGTGCGGCGCGCTCCATGTGTGCGGCGCTCCGTGTGTGTGGCGCTCCGTTTCTCCTGACCCGCACCGTCCCCGCACCGTCCCCGCACCGCCGCCGGCACGCCCCCGCCCTTCGCCTTGGCGCTTGCGTTCCCTTCGCGCGGGCTTTCCCTTGCGTTCCCGTCGCGCAGACCTATCTTCTCCCCTCGCCGACCCGCCACCCGCATGAGCCGCTATCTCAACCCGAAGAACGACATCACCTTCAAGCGCGTGTTCGCCTCCAACGAACAGTCGTGCCGCTCGTTGCTCAATGCGTTCCTGCCGGTGGAGGACGAGGGCATGGGCGAAATCACCGAAATCACCTACCTGCCCAGCGAACTCGTCCCCAAAGTCAAGGGGGTGGGGCACTCCATCATTGACGTGCGTTGCACCGACGCCCACGGGCGGCAGTTCATCGTCGAGATGCAACTGCGCTGGCGCGGTGCCTTCGACAAGCGAATCCTGCGCAACGCCACCCTCGCCTACTCGCAGCAGCCCGTCGAACATGGCGAATACGAGAAACTGCGCGATGTCTATGCGCTCAATTTTCTCTTCGACGACCTCGGTTCCGCCTCGGCGCGGGGTCCGGGCGCGAAGCCCGACGAGCGCGACACCATTTTCGGCGACCACCCCGACCAGTTCTACTACCGCTACGTCCTCTCCGAGGTCAGCGACCCGAAACTGCGCGTGCGCGGCATCGAACTGCTCTTTGTGGACATGAAGAAATTCGTCCGCACCGCCGACCGAAGTGCCCTGCGCGACCTTACCAAGGCGCGCCGCCTGTGGCTCTCGTTCCTGACCGAGGTGGACGAGAACTCCGAAGGACCCGAAGAACTCCGGCAAAACCCCGACACCGCCGCCGCGCTGAAATCCCTCGAATACTCCGCCTATTCCAAGAAGGAGCGCTTCTATTACGACCAGATTAACGACTTGCAGCAGGTCGGCATGTTCTTTCGCAACGGCGACCGCGAAGACGGACGCAAGGAGGGGCTTGCCGAGGGGCTTGCCGAGGGACTTGCCAAAGGACTTGCCAAAGGACTTGCCAAAGGTCGCGAGGAAGGTCGCGCCGAAGGCATCGCCCAAGGCATTGCCGAGGGCATTGCCGAGGGCGTCGCGCAAGAACGTGCCCGTGCCGCCGCCCGTGAGCACGAGCAGACGCTTGCCCTTGCCCGTTCCCTGAAAGCCGCCGGTGTTGCCCCCGCCCTCATCGCCTCCACCACCAATCTCGACTCCGAAACCATCGCTGCCCTCTAACCCCCTCCCTCTAACCCTACCCCACCACCGCCACCGCCACCGCCCCGTCTCGCCGGCACCACCCCCGTCCGCCCCCTGCTTCATCCCTTATCCCTTATCCCTCATCCCTCATCCTTCACCCTTCATCCTTTCTCTCATCCCTCATCCTTCATCCTTCTTCCTTTCCCCCCATGTCGCTCCTGTCCTCTCCCGTTAACGCCCAGCGCCGCCGTGGCGCGGCGCGCTTCTCCCGCAACCTTCTGCGCGCCGCCGCCGCGCTGACCCTCTCCGCCACCGCCGGCGCCGGTCTCGTCCCGACCCTTGCCCCCGACGCCGCCGGCGTGGACATCACCCTCTCCGGCAGTGCCGCCACCACGTGGGATGCCCTCGTCGCCGCCAACGGCAATCTTGCCGGCGAAAATGTCCGTTTCCTTCTCGAACCCGGCGCGAACGTCACCATTGCCGGCGACAGCCCTACCCTTGCCTCCGTCGTGTTCGTTGACTCCGGCGCGCACGGCGTCTCCGAAGGCACAATTCTTGGCCTCGCCGGCACCGGCACCGTTTCGCCCGACGCCGTGACGCGCAAAGTCACCCTTTCCGGCGCAATCAACACCACCGGCAACATCGAACTGTCCAACTTCACCGGCACCGCCGTTCTCGCCGGCGCAATCAACATCGCCACCTCGACCGACATCGCCACCTCCCCGCGAATCCTTCTGCGCGGCAAGTGGGACCTCACCGGCTCGGACGGCACCACCGCCACCGGTCCCTATGCCTACGCCGGCGGCAAGGCATACGTCCAACTCAAGGACATCACCGACTCCGAAGGCAGAATCCTCATCTCCTCCGGCGAAATCGTCGTCTCCCAGTTCGGCTCTCTCAAACGCACCACCGAGACCGACGAAATCATCAGCCAAATCTGGATGAACGGCGGCAATCTGCGCTACGCCACCCCGGAAACGCCGACCGACTATGCCAACCCCACCGAAGACGGGTTCGCGTTCGACCTCACCGGCACTTGGCACAACAACGCCGACGGCTACGGCACAATCACCCTCGCCGTCGGCGAGCAGGACTGGGCGGGCGCGCTCTCCGACACCCAGCCGCCCTTCGCCACAAGCCGCCTCATCATCCCCGCCGGCGTCGTCCTCAACGGCAAACTCTGGCAGGACGAAGGCGAGCGCCTCGTCGTTGTCGCCGGTGACGGCATCCTGCGCACCTCCGCCCAACGTTTCGCCGTCGCCGGCAACGCCACCGTTTATCTCGACACCTACTCGGACATGCAGTCGGACGACGAAGCGGGCAACGCGCCGGAGTTAATCAAGCCCTTCTCCCTCTACATCTTCGAGAACGGCACAGTCATCATCGGCGAAACCACCGGCTTCGGCAACTACATGCTCGGCGGTCTGGGCAAAGGACTGCGCCTCGACGACAACGCCATGCTCGACCTTTCCGGTCACACCGGCGGCAAGCCCCACACCCTCCTCGTGAACTACATTGACGGCTCCGGCGGCACCATCACCTCCGGCACCCTCGCCGCCGAGATTCTGATTACGGACGGCTCCAGCATTTCCGACACCAGCCCCTCCGCCGGTGATTACGCCGGCAAAATCACCGGCGCCATCTCGCTCAACTATTCCAGCTCCAGCAGTTACATCCACGCCCTTTCCGGCCCCGACAACGATTACACCGGCAAAACCACCGTTGGCGGCGCCGGCTTCCGCATCGGCAACCGCACCAGCGTCGGCGGCATCGCCAACTCCTCCATCTCCATCGCCGGTCAGCCCCTCTACCTCTTTCAGACCAACGGCACCGGCGCCGTCCTTGACGGCTCCGCGACCCTCATCAAAGGCAACGCCACCGCCGCCCTGAACGTCCTCAACGCCAGCGGCGAAATCGACACCGAGAAATACCCCAACGTCCGCCTCAACACCGCGACCCTCACCGGCGACACCACGGGCTTCATCGTCAACAGCGTCGGCGTCGAAGGCGGCCGCCTCGAAATCGCCCAAGCCCTCAAAACCGGCGTCGCCGCCGGTGCCGACGCCATCGTCAACATCGGCGGCGTCGCCGTCACCACCTACACCTACAACATCAACACCACCGGTGCCGCCGTTGACGCCGCCGCCGCCGCCGCCCGCTGGCAGACCTCCTCCTCCAACCTCGCCGAAATCACCGCTCCCACCACCGGCAGCGCCCCCGCCGTCCTCTCCCTTTCCGGCGGCGCGTATCTGGGTGTGAAGCGTGCCGGTGCCGAGACCGTGAGCGACCTTGCCGGCGCGTTGCTCATCCAGACCGGCGCAACCCTTGAATACTCGCTCGCGGACGCCTCGCTCACCCGCCAGCGCCTGCGCGGCAACCTCTCCTTCTTCGGCGCCATCGCGCTCAACCCCGGCGGCTCGCTGCCGGTGGAAGTCGCGTTCGCCCCCGCCACCGGCGTTGCGCAGACCATCGCCGGCGGCGTGTTCACCGGCGCCCCGACCCTCTGGCACATCTCGCTCGAAGTCGCCGGCGGCAGCGTCACCTTCGCCGGCTCCGAGAACCTCGACCTCGGCTCCAAGCCGCTCGACATCCGCTACTCCGGCGCCGCGAACTACTCCGGCGCGCAAGTCGTCCTCAAGAAGACCGGCGGCGCGCGCCTCATCACCCCCCTCATCCTCATCACCGGCAACGCCACCACCGCCACCACCCCCGTCACCGCCTCGCCCGCGACGCAGACCGCCACCGCCTACGCCCCGACCACCGGCACCGGCGCCGCCGTCATCTTCGGCGACAGCAACCAAGTCCTCCCCTCAACAATCGTCCGCTGGCAGACCCGCGCGGACGACGACGGCAACGCCACCACCGCGCCCACCGCGTTCCTCGCCCTCGCCGGCACCGTGCAGACCCTCGCCGGCTTGGAGAGCGGCACCTACGCCGCGCGCGGCAACGGCGGCGTCGAGAACATCCACTCCGGCGCCTCCGCCAACACCACCGGCGCGCTCAACCTCACCATCGGCACGACCACCGACAGCGAGGGGCGCGTCGTCCCCCTCGTCGAGACCTTCCACGGCACGTTGCGCGACGGCGCCGGCACCACCGCCGCCCCGCTCAAACTCACCAAGAACGGCGCCGGCACGCAGCAAATCGGCGGCACCGTCATCCTGCGCGCCGGCACCGGCGCCAACACCGGCGCCATCGCCGTCAACGCCGGCATCCTCGAATTCTTCTCGCTCGACGCCGCCTCGGTCCTTGCCGCGCCCGTGACCGTCGGCGACGGCACCGCGTTTTCCGCCACCGGCGCGACCCTCCGCGTCAGCGGCGCCGTCGCCGCCCCCATCGCCAGCGACATCGCGCTCAACAACGGCCTGCTCGACATCGCCGCCGCCCCGTCGGAAAACAGCGTGCCGCTCGCGCTCACCGGCGACATCACCGGCGCCGGCAACGTCACCATCACCTCCACCGCCGCGTGGGTCGAACTCGGCGACAAGACCGCGCCGGGCACCTCGCTCGTCAAACTCGACAACCGCTCGGACGTCTTCGCCATCAACGCCGGCCGCGTCGTCAACTACGCCGACTGGTCGCAGAACGCCGCCTCGCTCGTCCTCGCCGACGGCGCCGGCTTCGACCTTCGCGGCGCGAACATGAGCGTCTCCTCGCTCTCCGGCGCCGGCGAAATCTACACCTCCGTCCAGACCGCCGCCGGCGTCACCCTCCAACTCGGCCTCAACGGCCAGAGCGGCGACGCCGCGCAGACCTTCGCCGGCGTCATCGCCGCCGGCGGCGGTGCCGACCCCGCCAACACCAACGCCACCGTCGCCGAGAATGAGGGACGCGCCGCGTGGGGCGCGCTCACGCTCGAAAAAATCGGCGACGCGCGCCAAATCCTCTCCGGCCTGAACGCCGCGCCGAAGACCCTCGTCACCAGCGGCATCCTGCAAATCGGCGACGCCACCGGCGCCGGCGAAAGCATCGGCGCGAGCATCCGCGTCGCCGCCGGCGCGCACCTCGAAATCAATGTCGCCGACGCCGACGCCACCCGCGTCTTCCTCCCCGCGCTCTCCGGTCCCACCACCGGCGCCGTCGCCGGCAATTTTGACAAGACCGGCGACGGCACCGTCCTGCTGCGCGGCAACGCCGGCGCGGGCCTCGTCTCCTACAACATCACCGGCGGCACGCTCCAACTCGGCGCCTCCCGCCTCCCCGCCGGCGCGACCCTCATGGCGATGGGCGACGAGACCGCCGCCGGCGCCCGCTCCGCCGGCACCAACCCCGCCGACACCAGTTTGCAACTCGACAGCGCGAACGCCGGCTACCGCGGCTTCCTCTTCGACCTGCTCACCGGCGCCGGTGCCGTCACCTCCGGCATCGAAGGCGTCTTCACCGGCGACTTCAACACGCACGACCGCGCCGACGCCCCGCTCTCCTCCACGCTCAACGCCGGCCACGCCGGCCTGCCCAACGAGATGATTGCCTCGCTCCTCGGCGAAGCCGTCGTCGCCGGCGTCCCCGCCACCGTCTCCGCCAACCGCCTTGAGGAGCAACTGACCAACAACACCCCCAACGCCCTCCTGCTGCACATCGGCCTGAACGACCTCGCGAACATTGACCCCGCGTCGGAAGTCGAAGCCCTCAAGAGCGTCGCCGCCGTCGAGCAGGCCTACATCCGCCTCCTTGAGAAAATCGCCACGCTCTCGCCCAGCACGAAGGTCTTCGCCGCCACGCTCATCCCCGCCGGCGAAGGCGGCACCACCGCCGCCTCCGCCACGCTCCGCGCCCGCGTCGCCGAGTTCAACACGTGGCTGCGCGCCTACGTCGCCGCCCTCCAGTCCGCCGGCGCCAACATCGTCCTCGTCGAAATGGAGGACATGCCCGTCGAAGGCCTGCTCAACGACGGCTCGCGCCTGCGCCCCGACAACACGGGCTACTCGTGGATGGCGTCGCGCTGGTATGCCGCGCTCTTGGAGAACTTCGGCGGCACCACCGCCGGCGGCATCGCCCCCACGAGCATCGTGAACGTCGGCGTCAACGGCGTGCTCGACGTCAACAACCTCACCGCCACCGCCGCCGCGCTCACCGGCAGCGGCCGCATCACCCTCGGCGCCGCCACCGTCGCGCGCGAAGGCGAACTCGTCCTCTCCCCCGCCGCCGGCGAAACCCACGCCTTCACCGGCGCCATCACCGGCAACGGCGGCATCACGATGAACGGCGCCACCGGCAGCGTTCAGCGCATCACCGGCAACGCCTCCTACACCGGCGCCACGACCGTCAAGCGCGGCATCCTCCAGTTCGCCAACACCACCGCCTCCAACTTCGCCGCGCGACGCCTCGAACTCACCGGCGGCCTGCTGCGCGTCGGCGACGCCGGCGACGGCACCTTCACCCTCGACAGCGCGCAGACCTCCCGCGCCGGACGCCTCCTCGCCTCCGTGCCCGTCCCGACCGAGACCGCCGCCGACATCGAGGGCAACCTCGACCTGCGCGCCGGTCACACCCTCGCCATCGGCCCCGCCGCCGGTGACGCCGCCAACGCCCCCGCCGAACTCATCGTCTCCAAGAACATCACCCTCACCGCCTCCGCCTCGCTCGCGTTCGACCTCTTCTCGGACGACGGCGCCGGCACCGGCGTCAGCGACATCCTGCGCGCCAACACGCTCGTCCCCGACACCACCGCGAAAATCACCCCGACCGTCGCCGCCAACTACTCCCCGACCCCCAACACCAAATACACCCTCATCTCCCTCGCCGCCGAGCCGGCGAACCCCGCCAACATCACCCTCGACGACTCGCAACTCGGCGACGACGTGTATCTCGTCGGCCGCATCTCCCGCGTCTCCATCGCCGCCTCGCCCACCGGCACCTACGACTACGAGTTGGAGATTTTCCGCCTCACCGACGGCTACACCTGGGCGGGCACCACCTCGTCCCTCTGGTTCGCCGGCGCCGGCAACGCCAACTGGCTCGTCAACGGCACCACCACCCCGCTCGTCACCTTCCCCTCGCAACCCGCCGGCGGCATTGACGACCCCGCCTACCAATACTTCTCCGCCGTTTTCCCGGACGACCCCGTCGTCGCCAAGCAGGTCTCCATCACCACCACCGTCGAGCCGACCCTCATCGAAATCAACGGCGGCGCCTACACCTTCACCAACTCCGCCGCCGGCTCCATCGGCGGCATCGCCCGCATCGCAATCGCCCTGCCCAACGCCAACGACACCGTCACCTTCCACGCCGCCTCGACCGCCGCCGGTGACACCTACACCAGCGCGCCCAACACCTTCACCGGCCGCGTCGTCGTCTCGCGCGGCATCCTCATCCTCACCGGCGACGCCTCCGCGTTCCTGCACGGCGACGGCGAGCCGTCCCTGCTCGGCGCCGGCAGCGGCTCCTCCGCCCTCGAACTCTCCGGCGGCGCCGTCCTCGAATTCGCCGGCACGGGCGTCACCACCACCTCGCGCGGCTTCGCAATCGGCGAAGGCGGCGCGACGCTGCTCGCCTCGACCTCGACCCCGAAGTTCACCGGCGGCGTCGTCCAGATACGCGGCGAAAGCACCACCGCCGCCCCGCACACGCTCACGCTCAACGCCGCCGCCGGCATCTACGCCGAACTCGGCGCGCGCCTCGGCGACAACTCCGGCGCCGCCACCGGCGCCAACACCCTCGCCCTCGTCAAGGAAGGCGACGGCGCGTGGCGGCTCTCCGGCGACAACTATTTCAGCGGCGGACTGCTGCTCAACGCCGGCTCCGTCTCGCTCCTGCACGACAACGCCGCCGGCACCGGCGCAATCACCTTCGCGGGCGGCGAACTCGACAACTTCACCGACCCCGCCGGCACCGCCGGCGTCAGCGTCGCCCTCCCCAACCCCGTCGTCCTCCCCGCCTCCGGCGTCACCACGCTCAAAATCGCCCCCGCGACCACGCTTCGTCTCGACGGCGAAATCACCGGCGCCGCCACGCTCACCGCCGCCGGCGGCGGCGTTCTCGCGCTCGGGCACGACAACCGCGCCGCGTTCACCGGCGGCGTCGTCGCCGAGACCGGCACCGTTCTTGTTTTCGCCGACGGCGCGCTCGGCACCGGCGCGCTCACCCTCGGCGGCGCCGCCACGCTCGGCATCGGCGTCCCCCAACTGCGCCTCACCGCCGTCAACCCCGGCTCGGCGGGCACCACCGGCACCATCACCGTCGCCGCCGGTTACGACGGCGCCGCCGGCGTCGTCTTCGTCGTCAACACCGGTGCGACCACCTTCGCGGGCAACTTCGCGAACGGCTCCACCGGACAGGTTCTCAACCTCGGCAAGGAAGGCGCGGGCACGCTCGTCCTCACCGGCTCGAACTCCGCCACCGGCAGCGTCACCGTCAGCGCCGGCTCGCTCATCCTCGGCGGCCCCGAAGCGCTCAACCGCCTCGGCCACGCCTCGATTGAGGTGAAGAGCGGCGCGACGCTCGACATCGCCGGCAACGACCTCTCGCGCAGCGCCGCCGACATCGCCGGCACCGGCGCCGCCAATCAGGGCGCGTTGCTCGACAGCGCCGCCGCCGGCGGGCAACTGCCCGTCGCGAACGTCGCCACCGCCGCCACCATCCGCATCACCGGCGCCTCGCTGCTCGCCGGCGCCGCCGGCGCGGGCGCGCTCACCCTCGAACGCTCCGCCGCCGCCATCGCCGCCGACGCCTCCGTCACCTACACCCTCGGAGCCGCCACCGGCGCCTCGTCCGTCGCCACCCTCAACGTCGCCGCCGGCGTCACCGTGAAGACCACCGTCACCGACGCCATCGCGCCGGAGACGCGCCTGACGCTCGCGGACGCGACCGCCGTTCTGGAAATCGCCGCGAACACCTCGCAGCGGCTCAACTCGCTCGTCAGCCCCGACCTCGCCATCGGCGGCGCGGGAAGCATCGCCGGCGCCGGCACGCTCGTGCTCGAAGTGCCGGCGGCGGCGACCCGCGAGTTCACCGGCAGCGTTGACGGCGCCGCCTCGCTCACCGTCACCGGTCCCGGCGGCGCCGCCGGCGGAACGCTCAAACTCAACAGCGCGCGCGACTCCACGACCACCGGCGTCATCACCGTCTCCAACGCCACCCTGCGCCTCATGCGGTCGCTCACGCCGGACGCCGACGCCAACGCCGCCGCCGACCCGCTCGGCGCGTTGCCCGACCCCGCCGCCACCGGCACCGCCGCCACCGGCAGCATGCTGCTCCTGCGCGACGCCGTCCTCGAAAGCGACACCATCGGCGCGAGCGTCACCGCGCGCGTCCCCGTCCTCGCCGGCAGCGCGTCCGAAATCCGCGTCTCCGGCGCGGGCAACCTCATCTTCGAAAGCACCGCGAACATCGTCTTCGCCGACGGCACCATCGGGCACACGTTCACGCTCTCCGGCGACGGGGACGCGCGCGGCAGCGTGTTCGGACCCGCGCTGTCCGACCCGCTCGACGGCGGCTCGACGACGCTCGTCAAACACGGCTCCGCCACGTGGACCCTCGCCGGCGCGAGCGTCCACACCGGCGGCACGTTCATCGAGAGCGGCGCGCTCGTGCTCGGCACGGACAACGCGCTGCCGGCGGCCGGCTCGCTCGTCCTCGGCAGCGCCGACGGCGACGGCGAACTGCGCCTCGCCGGTCACGCGCAGACGCTCGCCTCGCTCGCCGTGTCGGACGACATCGCCGCCGGCGCGCAGCACCTCGCCGCGAACCGCGTCATCAACGGCGTCGCCGAGATTGGCGTCCTGACGCTCGACCTCGCGGGCGACCCGTTCTCCGCCGCCGGCGCCGCCGCGCAGCCGCAAGTCGCCTTCACCGGCTCGCTCGGCGCCAAGCCCTCGACGGACGAGACCTACGCGGTCGAGAACGCCTTCTCGTTCGTGAAGACCGGCGACGCCACGCTCACGCTCACCGGCGGCGTTTACAACACCGCCGACCTCACCGTCGCGCGCGGCCTGCTCGTCCTCGCCGGCGCCGAATCCCACCCCGCCGCGAAACTCATCACCGTCGCCATCGGCGCCGCGCTGGACGTCTCCGCGCTGCCGGCGGTGGCGGACGACCCCGCGACCACCGGCGTCAACGAGGCGCGCCCCGCCGGCACGCTCGTCATCGCCGGCTCGAAAACGCTGCGCGCCGGCTCGAACCCCGACCGCGGGGACGGCTCGTTCGCGACGCTCTTCGCGCTGCCGGCGGACATCACCGGCAACGTCACCCTCGCGGGCGCGGCGGCGACGCTTGAGTTCAACCAGCCGCAACTCTCCGAGAACACCACCGGCGGCGCGCTCCTGCGCCTCGCCGGCACGCTCTCCGTCACCGCCGACAACGCCCGCCTGCTCTACTACCTGACCGAGGACGAGGACTCGACCACCTCCGCCATCGAGGGGACGAACTCGCTGCTCGTCGTGGACACGCTCGAACTCAAGGCGAAGACCTACATCGCCCCCGAACTCGCCTCCGGCGCGCTCTCGCCGGGCTACTACCCGCTCATCCATTACGGAACGTTCGCCGCCGGCGGTGACTGGAAGAACCTCCGCACAGACACCGCCACCTCCCTCGACCCGCGCTACGCCGTCTCGCCCGTCGGCGTCGAAATCCGCGACGGACGGCAGGTCGCCGTCCCGCTCGACCGCCTGCCCTCGAACGCCGACGGCGAATACCTCATCGGCGAGGACGGGCTGCCCGACTACTCCGCGCCCAACGGCAAGAGCCGCACCGTCTGGCTCCAAGTGGACGTCACCGCCGTCAACTACGCCCTGCGCTGGATTGGCGACGTCGAGCACGAGAACGACGACGGCACCACCGTCGTCCGCTGGAACGGCGCGGACCGCAACTTCGAGAAGGACTACACCGAGCGCATGGGCTACTTCCCCGAGGACGCCGCCGTGTTCGGCAACGACCCGGGCGACAACGCCGCCGCGTATAACATCGTCCTCGACCGTGGCGCGCTCATCGGACAAATCCAGTTCAACAACAACCTCGCGCACGAATACCACATCAGCGGCGGTCCGCTCCACGGCGAGGGACACATCACCGGCGAAGGCGTCATCAAGGAGGTCTGGCTCGAAAAAACCGGCGAGGGAACCGTCGTCCTCGAAAGCGCAAACTCCTACCGCGGACGGCTCTTCGACGACGACAACGACCCCTTGACGCCCGACGTGCGCAAGGCCGCCACCATCCTCGTCCAAGGCACGCTCGCCGCCGGCAACGACGCCTCGTTCGGACCCGACCCCGTCCTCATCTACGGCGGAACGCTCGCCGCGTGGTTCGCCGCCGACGACACCGCCAAGCACCGCGCCCTCGCCAACGAAATCGTCCTCTCCGGCTCCGCGCAGGGCGCGCTTGACAGCGCCGGCGGCACACTCGAACTGCTCGGCGCCATCACCGGCGGCGACGCCTCCCGCCTCACCAAAACCGGCGCCGGAACCGTCATCCTCTCCGGCGACAGCGCCGGCTTCCACGGCCGCGTGGACATCGCCGCCGGCACACTCCAAATCAACTCCAAGGACTTCTCCAGCGCGGGCTTCAACGTCGCCGGCGCCACCTATGACACCACCACCGGCGCGCTCCTCGTCCCGGGCGGCATCCTCGAAATCACCGGACAAGGCGTCTCCCGCATCGGCGAATTGCGCGGCGCGCGCGGCGGCCTGCTCACCGGCGACGGCACGCTCGAAACCGGCGCCAACGACTCCAGCACCTCGTTCGCCGGCGACGTCTCCGGCTCGCTGCGCCTCGTCAAAAGCGGCACCGGCACGCTCACCCTCGCCGGCGACAACTCGGCGCACTACGGCGACTACGCCGTCACCGCCGGACGCCTCCAGTTCGGCGACGGCAAGACCGGCACCCTCGGCACCGAAACCGTCACCGTCGCCGCCGGCGCGAAAGTCGCCTTCCAACTGCCGGCGACCGAGACCGGCTCGCCCGCGCCGCTCACCCTCGCCCTCGCCGGCGCCGGCACCTTCGAGAAACTCGGCGCCGAGGCGCTCGCCGTCACCACCGCGCACCCCGACTTCCTCGGCACCGTCTCCGTCAACGAGGGCGTGCTCGAAATCGCCGACGGCGGCTCGTTCGCCAACGCCGCCGCGTTCCGCGTGGACGGCTCGCTGCTGTTCTCGAAGACCGAGGACTACGTGTTCGACAAGACCGTCAGCGGCGGCGGCGAACTCGTCGCCAACCCGTCCGTCGGACGCCGTCTGACGTGGCTCGGCGACGGCTCCGTCAAAATCGTCGCCCGCAGCGGCACCTTCGCCATCGGCGACGGCGCCACCGTCCTCAACCAGCAACTGCTCTTCCCCGCCGCCGTTGACGCCGGCGCGAAACTCCTCCTCCAACCCGCCGCCGGCGGCAGCGTCACGCTCGGCGACGTCTCCCTCGCCACCAGCAGCGGCGTGCTGTCGGCGGGCATCCTCGAAAAGACCGGCGCCGGCACCGCCGCCATCACCGGCGAACTGCCCGACGGCGGCGTCGTCGTCGTCCGCGAAGGCAAACTCGAAATCACCTCCGGCGCGGTCGCCGCGCAGACCGTCACCGGCAGCGCGTTCGTGACCGTCGAGCGCGGGGCGACCCTCGCGTTCTCGCGCAGCGGGGCGACGCGGCTCTACGGCGCGCTCACCGGCGAGGGCGACTTCGTCTTCTCCGGCGGCGCGAACAACGCCGGCACCACGCTGCTGCTCTCGCCCGACAACGCCATCGCCGGCCCCGTCACCATCGAGCGCGGCGGCGTGCTCCAAGTCGGCGAGAACGGCTCGCCCTCCGTCCTCGCCCAGCCCGGCTCGCCCGTCGTCGTCACCATCGCCGAAAACTCCACCCTCCGCCTCGCGAACCTCGTGGACGACGGCACCGGCGACGCGCCCACCACCGGTGCCCTGCTCGCCCTCGTCGGCGAGGGCGTCGTCGAGTTCTACTCCGCCGACCCCGACGCCGTCGTCGTCTTCAACTCCAACGCCGACAACTTCCGCGGCTCGCTCCGCGCCGCCTCCGGCACGCTCGTGCTCGACGCCGAGGCGCTGCCCGCCGGCACCGCGCTCGACGCCACCGGTCTGGGGCAACTGCGCATCGAAAGCGGGCGGGACGCCGAAACGCTCGGCGCCACCGTCGTCTCCCCGACCTTCGGCTCCGGCGACGGCACCGTCGCCCTCGCGCCGAAAAGCGGCGGCCCCGCCGTCGTCTTCGAACTCCCCGACGCCGGTCGCTTCGGCGGCTCCATCCTCGTGGACTCGCGCGCCACGCTGCACCTCACCGGCACCTACGACCCCGTCACCACCGCCGTCACCGGCAACCCGTTGCGCAGCCGCGACGTGGTCGTCGAAAGCGGCGCGTGGCTCACCGGCAACGGCTCGCTCGAAGGGCACCTCTACCTGCGCGGCGGCTCCGTCAAGCCGGGCAACTCCGTCGGCAAAATCACCGTCGGCGGCGACGTCGTCTCCAACGGCGGCGCAATCGTCATTGATGTCGAAGGCGTCGTTGACGGCGCCGGCAACCGCCTCTCCGCCAGCCGGCTCAACTACGCCGGCACCGCCTCGCTCGACTCCGCCACCCGCTTCCAACTGCGCATGACCGAGGCGACCTACGCCACCTTCCTCGAACTCGCCCCCGACCAGCGGTTCAAAATCCTGCGCGACGACAGCGTCGCCGTCGCCGGCAGCGGTCCCGACCTCACCGGCGTGCCCGCCGCCGCCCAAATCGAACTGCTCGTCTATAAGTTCGAAATCGGCGACGGCGACGAGCGCGTCGCCACCCACAACCTCTACGCCTACCGCGACACCGACGCCTCGCTCACCCTCGCCGACCAAAGCCGCCTCATCGCCAACGCCGGTGCCACCGGCAGCAACAGCCAACTGCGCGACACCCTCATCGCCGTCAGCACCGACACATCCGGCCGCTACTCCTCCGAATACCAGTCCTTCGCCGCAAACCTCCTCTCCGTGGACAACCCCGCCGACTACCGGCGGCTCGGTCCCGACGGCTACGGCGCCGTCACCGCGATGAGCGTCGCCATGCTCTCCGACGACGGCGACCTGCTGCGCAACCGCCTCCGCACGAACGCCCCCGCCGCCGCCGGCGCCCCGCTCGACTTCCAACCGTGGTTCTCGCTCACCGGACGCTTCGCCGAAAACTCCGGCAACGGTGCCCCAGCGTTCGACTACGACACCTACGGCGCCGCCGCCGGCATCGAAACCCTCGGCTCCCTCGCCGGCGGCTCCATCACCGGCGTCTTCGGCGTCAACGCAGCCCTCCACCACGGACGCGCCACCCTCGCCGACGGCGCCGGCAAAATCAAACAGGACAACGGCCGCCTCGCCCTCTACGGCGCGCTCAACTGGGCACGCTTCGGCATCAGCGGCTTCCTCACCGCCGGCCACAACAACTGGGACGTCCGCCACAAAACGTGGCTCACCGGCGTCCCCGGCGCCTCCGGCTTCGGAACCGCCAAAGCCAGCACCGACGGCTACGAAGTCGGCGGTGGCGCCTACCTCACCGGCGACTTCGCCTTCGCCAGCGTCGGCACCGGCGAACTCACCTTCCAACCCTACGCCGGCTTCGAATACCTCTGGGTCAACGTCAGCCGAGACACACCGGGCGGCGACGCCTTCGCCGAAACCGGCACCGACGCCGCCCTGCGCCTCCGCCCCTACGGACAGGACTCCCTGCGCGTCAAAGCCGGCGTCGCCCTCGGCTACACCATCTCCGCCCCGTGGGCGCGCGGCACCGCCGCGACAACGCCGGCTTCCGCCTCGGTAACGCAACGCCTCGCCGCCCGCCTCGAACTCGCCATCGCCCACGAACTGCTCGACACCGAAGTGGACGTCAACGCCGCCGTCACCCGCTGGGGCGACTACCACCGGTGGACCATCAAGACCGGTCCCGAAACCACACTCGAATTCGGTCCCTCGCTCGACATCCCCGTCGCCCCCGGCGCCGGCTTCCAACTCTCCTACCACTACGAGACCGACTTCGACGGCAACCTCGCCGCCCACAAACTCAACGCCTCCTTCCGCGTGCGGTTCTGATTACATCGGAGCAGAGACCCGCGCTCCTACCGTCACACGCCAAGCCGATACACACATGGAGCGCCACATCCATGGAGCGCCGCACACATGGAGTGCCACACATGGAGTGCCACACATGGAGCGCCGCACACATGGAGTGCCACACATGGAGCGCCGACTTTCAAGTCGGCACGGCAGTGGTGCGGCGTAGCCGCCTTGCTTTCTCTTCTCTTTTTAGAGTGGCGGCTGCGCCGCATCTCCACCGAGCCGACTTGAAAGTCGGCGCTCCATGTGTGTGGTGCTCCCACTCATCCACCGCCAATTCATCCCTCAACCTTCATCCCCCATCCCTCCCCTTTCATCCCTCATCCCTCAACCTTCATCCTTTCCCCTACGGCATTTCGCCGCCTTGGGTGTCTTTGTCGTCGAGGATGCCGAATTTGACCAAGCCGTAGATGCCGGCGTTCCAGCCCTGAATGTGGAAGCCGAGGTTCGCGCCGGTGCGGCTGTTGATGTGCTCGTTGGGCGACCAGTCGCCGCTGTCTTCGAGGTCGGCTTTGGCGACGCG
>JAISSQ010000239.1 GCA_031273045.1 Puniceicoccales bacterium | reverse complement strand
GCAAGAGCGCGTTTTTGACCCGATTTGAAATCGAGCACACTTTTTTGATAGCCATAATTTGTTGATTATCAAACCGTTATGATAAATTGTGTATTATCTTAATCAGACAGCCGTGGGGCTGAACCGAAGAGGAATGCGATGTCGGATGGCGGGTCGCCGAGCAGGGCGTCGGCTTCGTCCACGATTAGCAGAGAGTGTTCCGGGTCGGCGCGTTCCGCTGCGAGGTGCATTGCGCCGAAGCGGAACGAGGCACCGGCACTCATTTCCGGCGGGATGGTTCCGCCGGAGATGGTTTCCGTGATGCAGATGGCGTCGAGATTGAGTTCTTTCGCGAGAGCGCGGGCGAAGGAGGTTTTTCCTGTTCCCGGCGCGCCGTAGAGGAGGATGTTCACGCCCTGACCATTTTTGCGCTTGGAGATGATTTTTTTCAAGAGGTCGCCGTGCTCCCGCGCGATTTCACCGAAGAAATTCCATGGGAGGGTTTCGTCCTCGTATTTGTGGAAATAGCGCGACGTCAGCGGTTTGTCATCCAATCCGTCGAGGAAGAAATCCATTTCGTTTGTGAGCACGATGCGGTCGGGGCGGTTGGTGAAGCAACCGAAGCGGCGGAGGCGTTCGTTTGGGGAGAGTGCCTTGCGGACTTTGGTTTCGGGGCAGTCGAGGCATTTGGCGAAGAATTGTATGAGTGATGTGGTGCTTCCGCCGGCGGTGAGCGAGTCGGGGTAGGGCAGGTGGTGTCGTTCCAGAAGGAAGACGACGAGCAGGACATCGCACTCGAAATCGCTGAGGTGCAGCGTCGTTTTCAACTCGTCGAAGCGTTGCTTCAAATCGTCGTCCGCCGGTTCTTCTGACGTGTTGCCGGTGGCGGAGGCGGTGTCGCTCGGTGCGTTCGGGGAGGTGGCGCCGGTCGCCGCACCGGAGGCGGAGCGGTCGGCGCTTTCGGCGGCACTGCCGGTGGTTGGTTCGGGGGCGGAAACATCGGAATTCGTGCCGCGCGAACCGGTGATGGTTGGGAGCGTGCCCGCATTGAACCCGTCCACGTGGAGTTGGGCCAGGGTGCGAACGAGGGCGACAATGCGCGGGCGTGCGAAGCGGTAGTTCCACGCCTTGGCGAAGACATCGGACGGGAAGTCGTTCTTGAAATCAATTTTCAGGCGTTCGTGGTGCGCGTTTTGCAAGAGTTTGATTTGACCGGCGTGGAACACACGTCGGAAGAGTGCTTCTGTTTCGGAGGGCAGGAGGAACTCGTCAACGACCTCAAAAACATCGTCGTCCATGATGCATTCGTCGTGGTTTTTGAGGAAATTTGCGAAGAAGTGAATCGTGGCCTTCTTTGCGAAGGTGAGTTGCGGTTTCTTTTTGGATTTCATGGCGGTGGCGGTGGCGTTTCTGGTGGTTTCAGGTTTCGGTTTCTTGTTTGTTGGACGGGCGGTGGCGGCGGGGCGGGCTGTTCGAGTTCTGCAGTTTTGCGCGACCATACGCCGGTTGGCGTCGCTTGTCAAGGGTGGGGCGGCGGGGCGGGGCGCGGTTGCTCGCGCTACCGCCGGCACCACCGGTAGCGAAAATTTCTCTTGCCCGTGGCGGCAACTCCGTTTTCTCTCCGACCTTCACATTTCTTTACTTTCACATCCATGTCGAGTTTCAAGACCATCAATGACATTGCCGAGCAACTCGCCGGCAGACGCGTGCTTATCCGCGTTGATTTCAACGTCCCGCAGGACAAGCAGACCGGCGCAATCACCAACAACGCCCGAATCGTCGCCGCGCTGCCCACAATCAAGACCGCCCTCAACAACGGCGCGAGCGTCGTGCTCATGTCGCACCTCGGCCGTCCCGACGGCGAGGTGAAGCCGAAGTTCACGCTGCGCCCCGTCGCCGCCGAACTCGAAAAACTGCTCGGACGCCCCGTGCAGTTCGCGCCGGACTGCGTCGGCGCCGCCACCGAGGCGCAGGCCGCCGCGCTCAAGCCCGGCGAGGTGCTGCTGCTCGAAAACCTGCGCTTCCACATCGAGGAGGAGGGCAAGGCGAAGCGCAAAGACCCCGCCACCGGCGAGGAGGTCAAGGTCAAGGCGGACCCGGAGAAGGTCGCCGCGTTCCGCGCCTCGCTCACGCGCTTGGGCGACGTTTACGTGAACGACGCCTTCGGCACCGCGCACCGCGCGCACTCCTCGATGGTCGGCGTCGCGCTGCCGGTGAAGGTCGCCGGCGACCTGATGGCGGCGGAAATCAATGCCTTTTACAGCGTCATCAAGGAGCCGAAACGCCCGCTGCTGGTCATCCTCGGCGGCGCGAAAATCAACGACAAAATCCCGCTCATCGAGAACCTCATTGACAAGGCGGACGAGATTCTCGTCGGCGGCGGAATGGCGTTCACGTTCCTGAAAGTCCTCGAAAACACCGCCATCGGCAAATCGCTCTACGACGAGGAGGGCGCGAAACTCGTCCCCGACATCATCGCGAAGGCGAAGGCGAAAGGCGTCAAAATCGTCCTCCCCGTGGACTTCGTCGCCGCCGACCGCTTCGCCGGCAACGACGCCGACGCCGCCGGTGCCGCCACAAAAATCGTCACCAAGGAGGAGGGCATCCCCGACGGCTGGCTCGGTCTCGACGTCGGACCGAAGACGAGCGACCTCTTCCGCGCCGCGATTCTCGCCGCGCGAACCGTCGTTTGGAACGGCCCCGCCGGCGTGTTCGAGGCGGACAAGTTCGCCGCCGGCACCAAGGCCGAGGCCGACGCCATTGCCGAAGCCACCGCCGCCGGCGCCTTCACCGTCGTCGGCGGAGGCGACACCGCCACCGCCGCCAAGAAGTTCGGCGTCGCCAAAAAGGTCTCGCACTGCTCCACCGGCGGCGGCGCGTCCCTCGAATTCCTCGAAGGCAAGACCCTCCCCGGCGTCGCCGCGCTCGAAGCGTAAACCGCGCCGGCAGTGACGTTTCTTTGCATAAAACGCCGATTTTCGCGCATTTTTCGCAACACAACCCCTCACCAAACCACAACCACCAACCAACAACAAAAAAGAAAGAAGCAACACACAACCATGCCACGCACCATCACAATCGCCGGCAACTGGAAGATGAACAAAACGGCCACCGAGGCCGCCGAACTCGCCAAAGGAATCGTCCAGAACGTCGGCCGCCAAACCGAGGTCTCCGTCGTCGTCTGCCCGCCCTTCACCGCGCTGCAGACCGTTGCCGGTGAAATCGCCAACTCGTCCGTCCGCCTCGGCGCCCAGAACGTCAGCGACAAACCCTCCGGCGCCTACACCGGCGAGGTCTCCGTCGCCATGCTGCGCGACCTGCACGTCACGCACGTCATCCTCGGCCACAGCGAACGCCGCGAGTATTACGGCGAGACCGACGCCATCGTGAACCGCAAGACCCTCGTCGCGCTCGAAAACGCCCTCATCCCCATCGTCTGCGTCGGCGAAACCCTCGCGCAACGCGAAGCCGGCGAAGAGTTCGCCGTCATCGGACGCCAGATTCGCGACGGACTTGCCGGCATCTCGCCCGCGCAGTTCGAGAAAGTCATCATCGCCTACGAACCCGTCTGGGCCATCGGCACCGGCAAGACCGCCACCCCCGCGCAGGCGCAGGACGTCCACGCCTTCATCCGCAAGGAACTCGCCGCCCTCCAAGGCGCCGAGCAAGCCCGCAAGACCCGCATCCTCTACGGCGGCTCGATGAAGCCCGACAACGCCGCCGCCCTCCTTTCCGAGGCGGATATTGACGGCGGACTCATCGGCGGCGCCGCCCTGAAAGTCGCCGACTTCACCGCCCTCGTCGAAGCCGGCCGCGCCGCCGCCGCCAGCAAGGCGTAAAGACCGCGCGGGGCTCCGCCCCGAAACTGGGAGCGCCGACTTTCAAGTCGGCTCGTCCACTCCATGCGGCGCAGCCGCCACTCTATGAAAGCAAAGCAAGGCGGCGATCGCCGCACCACCGCCGAGCCGACTTGAAAGTCGGCGCTCCATGTGTATGGCGCTCCATGTTTGTGGCGTTCCATGTGTGTATCGGTTTGGCGTGTGGCGGAAGTGAACGCAGTGCCGGTGGCGCACGCCACCGGGAGCGCGGGGCTTCGACCCGCAATGGGAATGCCGGTTTCCGACCGGCAAAACGGCGTCACCGCTTCTTTTTTGCATCCGGTTTTTTCGGGATGGGGATAAGTGCGAGGCGAAACCCAACTCTGGCACCTTTCCTGCGCCCGAAATAACTTGTAGAAATACCTCTTGCGGCGTAGCGGCAATCCACGGCGTCGCTGTCAAAATTTCCACCCCGCACGACCGTCCAATCCCCAAATGGAGGAGGGTGCCCCACGGGGTCTGTTTCGGGGGACGCAGGGTATTTCCCGGGGCGCACATCGGAAATCCATTCCGAAACGTTTCCTTGCATGTCGTAAAGTCCCCACGGGTTGGGGCGTTTTTTGCCGACGGGGTGGATATCGCGTCCGCGTCCTTCGATTTCTGAGTTTTTTCTCCACCAAGCGACCGCGCTCAAATCGTGCGGTGCCGAGTCCCTTGTTCCGGCGCGGCAAGCGTATTCCCATTGGGCTTCGGTCGGGGTGGTGTAGTAATATCCAGCCGGCAAGCGACCTCCTCTTAATTCTTGGTGATTAACACGTTCACAAAACAATTTGACATCAGAGAATTCCACATTTGTCACCGGCAGATTCTCGCCTTTGCGGAAGTGCGACGGATTCTCTCCCATAATCGCAAACCATTGCTCCTGCGTGACTTCGTATTTCCCAAGCCAGAACTCTTTCGAGATGGTGACCTCGTGCCGAACTTCGTCGTCCGTGCGTCCCGGTTCGCCGCCGACGCCAGCGTGATTTCCTCCAAAACTTCCCATAAAGAAACTTCCGGGTTTGATGCGCACCAGTTCAAGTGGAACCCTGCTTTTGCCGAGCAAAACGACGCGCCCTCTTTCCACCGGTGCCGGTTTGGGTATTGGTTCCTTCTTGCAAACGCACGGTTTCTTTCCGCATTTGGGGCAAACTTTCACTACCGGCACCGGTTCCGCAAGACCGACGTAAACCCACGGGTATTTTCTGCCGTTGATGGTTTGCGTGATGGTCTCGCGTCCGTTGACGACCGCGAACGCAAACGTGTATTTGCCGTCGCAATCGACCGTGTTTGCGTCCACCGGTTTCCAATCACCGGTGAGTAGTTTGCCGTCGTAAAGGTGTTTGTATGTGCCGTTGCGGTAGAACGCGATTTGGTAGCGTTTGCGAATTTGCGGCGTGTTGCCGTAGGCGAGCACCTTGTTGGCGAAAACGTGGCTGATTTCGGGACGCACCGGCACCGGCGCGTTCGGCGGCGGCGGCGGTGGCGTCGGAATCTGCGCGCTGGCGACGGAGACAAACGGCACCGCCGGCGCCGCCGCCGACGGCACTGCCGGTGTTGCCGGCGGTGGCGTTGTCGTCGGCGTTGTCGGCGCGTTCGATGCGGAGTCGGACACCACCGCGCCGATGGCGACGAGAACGAGTGCGGCGAACGCGCGAACCGCGCGACCAACGCCACCACCGGCGGTGGCACCGGCGGTGGCGCGGGCGGCACCACCGGTGCTGCGACGGCGAGCGTTGCCGGCGACGGTTCGGGCACTGCCGGCTGCGATTCGCGCGTTGCCGGCGGGCGCGTTGGCGGTGCGGGCACCGGCGGTGGTTGTGGCGACGCCGCGAGAGAGCGCGGCGGAATTTTTCGAGAGCGACGGAAGCGGCATGGTTGGCATGAGCGGATTGTTGCTTGGGG
>JAISSQ010000189.1 GCA_031273045.1 Puniceicoccales bacterium | reverse complement strand
CGCCGCCGCGCCCGCCCAAAAAGTCACCGACGCCGCGATTGAAACCGCGCTCGCGAAAGCACCGGCGGCGCACCCGCGCCTCTTCGCGACGCCGGCGGACTTCGCCCGTCTCCGCGCCGCCTACGAACAAGCCAAAGCCGCCGCCGGCGACAACTCCGCCCGCTCCCCATCCTACTCCGCTCTCGCCGGTGCCGGCGCACTGCGCCTCGTTCACGACGCCCGAAACATTCTGACCACCGCGCCCGTCGAGCGCCGCTTCGACTCCGCCAACAAGCGCATCCTTCGTCAGTCGCGCCGCGCCCTCGAACGCATCTCGACGCTCGCGCTCGCGTTCCAACTCACCGGTGACGTCGCGTTCCGTGACCGCGCCGTCGCCGAGATGCGCGTCGCCGCCGCGTTCCGCGATTGGAACCCGCCGCACTTTCTCGACACCGCCGAGATGACGCTCGCCCTCGCCATCGGCTACGACTGGCTGCACGACGCGCTCGCGCCCGCCGACCGCGCCGTCATCGCCGGCGCCATTCGCGAGAAAGGCCTTCGCGCCTCGGTGCGCATTTCCAAAAACCACGGCTGGTGGATTAACGCCACGAACAACTGGGGGCAGGTCTGCCACGGCGGACTGCTCGGCGGAGCGTTCGCGTTGCACGACACCGGCGACCCCGCCGACCGCGCCCTCGCCGCCGCAATCATCGGCCGCGCCGTCCGCAAACTCCCGCGTCCGATGAGCGTTTACGCCCCCGCCGGCGCCTATCCCGAAGGACCCGGCTACTGGGCTTACGGCACGATGTTCAACGCCGTCGCCCTCGCGCTCCTCGAAGGCAACCTCGGCACCGACTTCGGACTTTGCGCCCTGCGCGGCTTCGACCGCACCGTCGAGTATCTCGACCTGATGACCGGCCCCTCCGGCAAGACCTTCAACTACGCCGACGGCGGCGACGGCCGCGCCTCCGACTGCGCGATGTGGTGGCTCGCGAAACGCTTCCGCCGTCCCGACGCGCTGCTCCATTTTGAACTCCCCGCCTACCGCCGGCACTGCGCCGAACGCCCCGCCACGGAAGCCGGCGGACGCCTCTTCGCGCTCACCCTGCTCTGGCTCCAAGACCTCACCGCCGCCGCCGGCAAACCGCCTCGCGCACCGCTCGCGTGGAAAACCGAAAGCGGCGAAAACGCCATCGCCGTCCTGCGCACCGGTTGGGACGCCGGCGCCCTCTTCACCGGCATCAAAGGCGGCACCGCCCGCACCAATCACGGCCACATGGACGCCGGCAGTTTCATCTTCGAGGCCGCCGGCGTCCGCTGGGCGGTTGACCTCGGCCCCGAACCCTACGAGAAACTCGAACGCCTCCGCCTTTCGCTCTGGGACATGGCGCAGAACTCCGACCGCTGGCGCGTCTTCCGCCTCAACAACTTTTCGCACAACACCCTGACCGTCGCCGGCAAACTCCATCGCGTCGGCGGCTTCGCGAAGTTCATTGATTTTAACGCCACCGGCAGCGCGACCGCCGCCGGTGCCGTCACGAGCACCACCGCCACGCTCGACCTCGCGCCGGTGCTCGCTGGCGCCGACCGTGCCACGCGCCGTTTCGACCTCAACGCCGGCGGCCTGACCATCACCGACGACCTCGCGCTGCGCGCCCCGCAACCCGTCCGCTGGACATTCGCGACCCGCGCCGCCGTCGAAATAGACGCCGCCGGCACCGGTGCCACGCTGCGCCAAAACGGGCAGACCCTGCGCGTTGAAGCCACCGGCGCATTGCCCGACGGCGCGCGTTTCCGCACGTTCCCCGCCGCGCCGGCGACGCCCACCGCGTGGGACTCGCTCAACCCGGGGGTCACGCTCGTCGGCTTCGAGACCGCCGGCACCGCCGCCGAACTGCGCTTTGTCGTCCGCTTCGTCGCGCCGGAGAGAAAATAAACGACCAACCCGTTCACCCCTTCTTGCCGCGAAGGAGGAGGGCGAGGACAAGACCGACAATGGCACCGCCGCCGCCGCACAACAGGATGTTGCGCGTGACGCTCGCGGGGGCGTTGCCCTTGATGATGTCAACGACCTCGAACCGACCAACGGATGCCCCCACGATGGGAACGGTTATCTGCGCGAAAACGAAGTAGCCGATGACAAGCCCGACAACGGCGAAACCGGCAATGATGCTGACAGTGCGGATGCTCATGAGATTTTTGTGCTGGTTGGAGGATGGAAAGGGGGAAGGGAAAGTTCGGAACGGAAAGATGCGTCCGGAACGACAAGGAAGATTGCAATACACCTCGTAGCCGTCAAACAGGAAATCTTATCCTTCAACCTTCATCCTTCAACCCTCATCCTTCCTCTCATCCTTCCTCCTTCACCCTTGCCAGACCGAGGTCGAGCAGTTGCAGCAACAGTTCGACGACGAGTTCGCTGGTGTAGGGGGACATCAGGGTGTCGAAGCCGCGGCGGCGTTCGAGCCACGGGACGGCGATGCATTCGTGGATTGAGCCGGCGTAGGCACCGGTGGTGGCTTGCACGAAGAAGTTGTTTTGCATCACGCGGTCGCGCAGGGCGGCGTAAAGGGCGTCGCCGGTGAACTTGTGCAATTTGTCTAAAACGATGAGTTTCCGGTTGTTGTAGGAATAGACGGAATACTGGTTGAAATGCTGCTGCTCGCTGTGCGCGAGTTGCGTCGGGTTCTTCACCCAACTCAATTGTTTCGGACACCAAAAAAGAAGGGTGAGGTGCGCGACGGCGACGGCGTTTTCGAGCGCGTCCTTGTCGCCGGTGCGCTCGTATTTTTCGAGCCAGAACTGGGTGACGTTCACGAGCGAGTCCTGCTCGAAATCGCCCGGCGGCAAATCGGGGTGGGAACCGGTGAACCAGAGGCGGTTTTGCACTTTCTCGCGGAGGAATTTTTCGTCGTGTTCGAGTGCTTGCAAATAACGCGCGTCACCGGTGATTTTCGCCGCCGCCGGTAGCGCGACAAGTGTGCGCCCGTTGACATTCGACGCGGACTTTTGCAGCGTCTTCACATCAATGCATTGCGGAAACCCGCCGTCGGTGTTTTGCGTTGAGAGTATCCAATCGAAGGAGCGTTTGGCGGCGTCGAGCCACTCGCGTTTATCGAGTCCTTCGTGCTGTTTCACAAGTTGATAGGTTTCAAGGAGATAATGCGCCGCCATCGCGTTGATGTCGGGTTTGTAAGCGTGATGTCCCCAGTCCCAATTGCAATAGCCGGAGGCGAGAATGTCGTCGCTGTGTTTATGTCCCTTATCGAGGCCGGAGCCGCTTTTTTGCTTCGTAGGACGGAACCAGTAGGAGGTCGCGAACGCGCCGTTTTTCTGCTGTCCTTTGAGCATAAAATCGATGAGGAAAAACGCGCGGTCGCGCCAGAATTTCTCACCGGTGGCGATGAACATTTTGTATTCAAAAAGGGCGAACGTCGAGTTCTCCGCCGGATAGACGAACGGCGTGCCGCGATGGTGCTCGTAGCCGATGTCTTTGCCGTCGTGTTTTTTCCAAAACGACGGTTTCCGGCGGGCGTTCGCGCTGATGTCAAACGCCTGCTGCGGCGTCCGCACAAAGAGCGGTTCGACTTTGTAATCAACGGCGCGCATCCAGTTGCGGACGATGTTTGGAATCGCCGTTTTGAACGCGCCGGAGTTGTCAAAGAAAACCTGCAACGGCAGTTCATACAAAAAGTCCTTTTTGAAGAGTGGATTTTTGCCGCCGACGTAGAAGCACGGGTTGACGGCGCCGTCGGCGAACGCGAAGCGCGTGTTGCCGGTCCACGTCGTCGGATTCAAATAATCGCTGCGACTGTCAATCGTGTAGAAGACGACTTTCGCGAGGTCTTTCGTGTAAAGCAACGCGCCCGGCACACCGCAGTAGCGCAACGGGTTGATGTCAACCTGCGCGCTGTTGCCGGCGAACGGGTAGCACTGCGCGCGCCACGACTCGGATGCGAAACCGCGCTGGTAGGCGACGGCGATTTCCCAACCGGCGAGGTCGCTGCCGGTGACGCGCCACGACGGCGTGAGCGCGAGAAAAGGCGTTTGCGGGTCGAGCGCGACTTTGATGCGGAACGCGAGCGTCGCGCCGGCGCCGGTCGCACCGGTGCCGCCGGTCACGCCGCCGACGGTTGTCTCGCCGATGAGTTCGCCGGTGAACTCGCCGGTGCGCCTGATTTCCGCCGGCGCGAGAAAGAGGTGCTTGCCGGTCTTTTTGTTGAGCGCGAACAGCACGACGTCCGACGGCGCAAACTCGAAACCGGCGGCATTTTTGAGGCGCAGCGCGGCGGCGGTTGCGGAAGTGTTACCGCGCGTCCCACGCCAGTCGGAGACCCGTGCTCCACTCATGGAGCGCCGACTTTCAAGTCGGCTCGGCGATGATGCGGCGTAGCCGCCTTGCTTCTCTAAAGGAGTGGCGGCTGCGCCGCATGGGACATGCGAGCCGACTTGAAAGTCGGTGCTCCCAGAGGCGGGGCGGAGACCCGCGCTCCCGATGGCGACGAAAGAAACGACCGAAACGGCAAAACAAACAAGACGAAGTGACATGGGCGGAAAAGAACACCGCTCGCGCGGGCAGGTTCCTTTGTTCCGTTCGTTCTGCCGTCCGTTGACGCCTTTCGCCGGTGGCGTGGAACTTGCACTACCGGCGCATGTCTCTCTCGCCACGATGTCCACTCATTCCTCCCCTCTCTCCAAACGCGTTTTCCGCCTCCGCCGGATGCTCGCGGCGTTGGCGTTGCCGGTGTGCGCGACGGCGTTCGCCGCCGCCGGCGGCGTAAGTTATGAAATCGGGCTTCCCGCCGGCGTCGCCGTGGCGCAGGCGGCGGCGTCAACGTTGACGCCTGTGAAACTGCGCTGCGAATACCTCGAAACGCCGCTCGGTCTCGACATTCCCGCGCCGCGTTTCAGTTGGGTGCTCGAAGGCGCCGCCGGCGACACCGGCAAGGCGCAGTCCGGCTACCGGATTTACGTGCAGGAGGTGGCGTTGAACGGCGACGCGGCGGCGGCGA
>JAISSQ010000182.1 GCA_031273045.1 Puniceicoccales bacterium | reverse complement strand
CGGTGGCTGACCTCGACGCCGAGGGCGTCAAGTGGGCGCGCGAGATTCTGCAAAAAAGCCCGCTCGCGATTCGTTGTTTGAAGGCCGCGTTCAACGCCGATGTTGACGGGCAGGCGGGGTTGCAGGAACTCGCCGGCAACGCCACGCTGCTCTACTACCAGACCGCCGAGGGCGACGAAGGGCGCGCCGCCTACGTCGAACGGCGACCGCCGGCGTTCGGCGACACAGCGCGTTTCCCGTGGCTGCCGTGAGCGGCACCACCGGTGCCGGCGGGACGGGCGCGCGGGGCGAGGATTTCGTCGCCGAACTTCGCCATGAAGGACTGCACCGGCCAAGCGGCGGCGTCGCCCAGCGCGCAAATCGTGCGGCCGGAAATCTGGTCGGCGAGCGGCGGCGGGGCGGGTTCGACAGCACCACCGGCAACGGCGTCGGCGGCGTTCGCAACGGCGGCGTTCGCACCGCCGGCGGTGATTTTTTCGGCGGCGGAGCGCAGCAGGGCGGCGTCGCCGTCGCGGATGTCGCCGTCGGCGATGCGCGCGGTGAGGCGGGCGAGCCATTGCGTGCCCTCGCGGCAGGGGACGCACTGGCCGCAACTTTCGTGGGCGTAGAAGGCGCAGAGGTTCGCGAGCGCGGCGGCGAGGTTCGTGGAGTCGTCCATCACAATCATGCCGCCGGTGCCGGCGCTGGTGCCGCACAGGCCGAGCGAGACGGCGTCGAGCGGGATGTCCTCGACGCCCCAGTCAAAGGCGTCGCCGGCGGGGGTCTTGCCGGTGAAGCGTTCGCCGAAGCGGAGCACCTTGGTCGAGGAGCCGCCGGGGATGAGCGCCTTGAAGCGGCGACCGGCGCGGGGACCGCCGCACATGTCGTAGAGCAGGTCGCCGACGGTGGCGGCGCCGGCTTCGATTTCGCGCAGTCCGGGGCGCTGGACGTGTCCGCTGACGCCCCAGATGCGCGTGCCGGTGTCGCCGGTGACGCCGGTCTTGGCGAAGGCGGCGCCGCCGACTTCGAGGACGCGGCGCACCTGCGCGAGGGTCTCGGCGTTGTTGACGATTGTGGGGCAGCCGTAGAGGCCGTTGACGGCGGGGAAGAAGGGCGGCTTGAGGCGCGGGCAGCCGCGCTTGCCTTCGAGCGATTCGAGCAGGCCGGTCTCCTCGCCGCACACGTAGCAGCCGCCGCCGCGGTGGACGACGATTTCGACGGGCACGCCGCCGGCGGCGCCGCAACCCTCGCCGCACAGGCCGGCGGCGCGCGCTTCGGCGGCGGCGGCTTCGAGGATTTTCGCGCCGTGCGGAAACTCGCCGCGGATGTAGATGAAGACGCGGGCGGCACCGGTGGCGCGCGCGGCGATGAGCGCGCCCTCGATGATTTGGTGCGGGTCGCGGTGGATGATTTCGCGGTCCTTGAACGTGCCCGGCTCGGACTCGTCGGCGTTCACGACGAGCCAGACGGGCTTGGCGGACTTGCGGTCGAGGAACGACCACTTCACGCCGGTCGGGAAGCCCGCGCCGCCGCGTCCACGCAGTCCCGACGCCTTCACCTCGGCGCAAATCTCCTCCGGCGCGAGCGCGAGCGCCTTCGCGAGGGCGGCGTAACCGCCGTGCCGGCGGTAGCACCCAAGCGAGGTGTCGTAGGCGGCGGTGCCGGCGCGCGCGAGGATGACTCGGCTTTCTCTGGCGGACATGCGGGGAAAAAAAAGGATGAAGGATGAAGGCGGAAGGATGAAGGCGCGGCACCGGCAACGGGGCGGACGGCGGGTCGGGCACCGGCGGCAACGGGTCAGCGGGCGCGGTCGAGGTCGGCGCGCGGGACGCGGAAGAGACCGCCCTGCTCGGTGCCGATGAGGAGGGTGTCGTTGTCGAGAAAGGCGAGGCCTTCCGCCTGAAAGTTGTCGTCGGGGAAACGGAGGCGGCGCGTCCAGACAGCACCGGTGAGCGGGCTGGGAAAGGCGGGGGCGGCGGATTTGACGGTGCCGGTGGCAGTGCCGGCGGCGGTGATTTTTTGCGGCGCGAGCCAGTCGGCGCGCTTGGCGTTTTTGGCGTTCGGCGCGTCACCGGCGGCGTTGCCGGCGCGCGTTTCGGGTAGCGCGAAGACCCAGAGGCGGTGGTAGGTCAGCACGCCGAGAAAGCGGCCGTCGGGCGAGACGGCGGCGTCGGTGACCATGCCGCCGGCGTCGAAGGTCGCCACGGGTTCAAAGACGCCGGCGTCGGGACGTTCGAGGCGCAAGCGGCACAGCACGGTCCATGTGTCCGACCAGCGTTTGGTGAAGACGTGCGCGGCACCGTCCCAGAAAAAAAGGGACTCGCAGTCGAAGCGGCGCTTGGGGCTGTCGGGGATTTTTTTCTGCGCGGCGTGGCGGACGCGGATTTTGCGCAGGGGTGCCACCGGTGCCGCCGCCGCGAGCGGGTCCGGCTCGTCGAGAACGAGCAGGGAGAGGTCGCGGCGCGCGCTGTGGTTGTTGCCGATGTCGCCGATGACGAGGCGTCCGGCACCGTCGGTGGCGACCGCCTCCCAGTCGGTGTTTTTTGCGCCGCGCACGGGAAGCCCGCGCCAGTTCGCGCCGGCACCGCGCGGGCGCACGAGGGAGCCGTCGGCGCGGACGGCGAAGAGAACGGCTGGGTTGCCGGAGTCGCCGTGCGTCCAGAAAACGCCGGCGCGCCGGCGCGAAGGCGCGAGACCGGAGCACTCCGGCACGAGGGCGGAAAGGCGCGCCGTCGGCGTGAGGCGCAGGGGCGGGCGCGGCGTGGCGGGAAACGGGACGCGCTCGACGGGCGCGGTGTTTTCGGGGTCGGGCGGGGAACCGTCGGCGGGCGCGTTGCCGGCGCGGCGCGGGCAACCGGAACAGAGCAGCGCGGCGGCAAGCGCGAGGACGAGCGTTGCGGCGACGGTCGGCGCGGCGGCGGCGCGGCGCGGCACCGGCGGTGGCGCGGGCGGCACGGGGCGGCGCAAAAACACGCTTGCAATCCTGCGGAAAATCTTCATGAGAGGCGGCGTTAGCGCGGGTTGCGCGAGCAATGGTGCGGTAGCCAAGTGGTAAGGCCGGGGTCTGCAAAACCCCTATTCGGCGGTTCGATTCCGCCCCGCACCTCCAATTTCAGGGCGTCCGAGGACGCCCTCTTTTTTTCGTGCCCGCTTCTGCGACGGCGGCGGCGGCGGTGCCGTTCGCGCTAATCACGCGAACACTTCGTCCGGCTTGAAGAAGCGGGCGATTTCGGCGGCGGCGCTTTCGGGACCGTCCGAGGCGTGACAGATGTTGACGGAGACGTCCGTGCCGTAGTCGCCGCGAATGGTGCCCTTGGGCGCCTTGGAGGAGTCGGTCGGACCGAGCAGTTCGCGCACTTTGGCGATGACGCCTTCGCCTTGCAGGACGGCGACGAGCACCGGCCGGCTACCCATGAACTTGGCGAGCGCGGGGAAGAACGGCTTGTCCGCGATGTGCGCGTAATGCTCGGCGAGCAGCGCCGGCGAGAGGCGGGTGAGTTTGGCGGCGACGATGTCGAAGCCGGCTTTTTGGAATCGGTCGAGCACGGCGCCGGCGAGGCGTTTCTCCATGCAGTCGGGTTTCAGAATGATGAGCGTTTTTTCCACGGGAGCGCGAGCGTTGCGCGAAACGTTTCCCCGCCAAGGGAAAATTGGACGCGAACGACCACTGCCGGTGCCGCCACAACGCGATCAGACACGACTTGCCAAAAGTATCAAGTTATGACTTGATACTTTTGGTATGACAAAAGAGACACTCGCGACCGACACCGGCGAAACCGTTGAAGTCCTGCCGGCGTGGGAATGGCTGATGTAGCGGGAAGTGCGAAACTGCTTTGTGCGCGAGAATTGCGTTCAGTTCAGATGTCCGAGCGCGATGACGTGGATGCCGTCCGGGCGCGTGAAACTTGTTTCACCGGCGGTGAGGACGCAGCAGGCGCGGAGGTTGGCGAGTTTTTCAGGGAGCAAGCGGTTGCGCAGTTTCGCAAAACTCGCGACGGCGGTTTCAATCGCTTTCTCGCCGCCGAGTTTGATTTCAAACGCGAGCCACGCGCCGTCGCGCCGCTCAACAATGGCGTCAATTTCGAGGTCGCTCGAATCGCGGTAGTGGAAAACCTTGGCGTCGGCGGCGTCGGCGAGCGAACGCAGGTCGCGCACCGCCATTGACTCGAAGAGCAGCCCCATTGTTTCGAGGTCGTTGAGCAGACCGCCGGCGGTGACGCCGAGCGCGGCGCAGGCGAGTGACGGGTCGCAAAAATGCCACTTCGGTTTGACGCGCAGTCGAATGCTGGAGCGGATGGTCGTGTTCCACGCCGGCAGTTCTTCGAGCACAAAACAACGGGCGAGTTGGTCGAGGTATTTGCGGACGGTTTGCGCTGCCGGCGCGCCGTTCCCGAAGTCCGCCTCACGCGCTAATTTTTCGAGCGACGCCTCGGAGGAAACGTTGCGTGAAATCGCGCGGAGCAACGCCGCCATGCGTTGCGGGTCGGGCGGACTCGCGAGATTGCGCAGGTCAACCTCGGCAACGTTGTCAACGTAGTCGCGCAGAGCGGAGTGAGCGTCGTCAGCGGAAAGTTCGCGCAGTGCCGGCCAACCGCCGCGGACAATGAGTTCGGCGTAACGGGGAACGTCGGCACCGCCGAAACCGGCGACGCCGCCGTTTGGCACACTGCCGGCAGTCGGCGTCGGCGTATCCCCAAACAACGCCGCAAAACTCACGCTGCCGGTGGAGTCGCCGGACTCGCCGAGCGTCATCGGACGCAGAACGAGCCGTGCGAAACGCCCCGCGCCGGAGTGCAGCGAAGCGTCATCATCGGGCGCGGCGGAACCGGTGAAAATGAACTGCCCCTTCGCGCCGCGCTCATCAATCTCGCAACGGGCGGCGTTCCAGAGCGACGGCGCGAGTTGCCATTCGTCAACGAGGCGCGGCGCGTCGCCGGCGAGCAGTTGCGCGGGGGCGAGGGCGGCGAGTTGGCGAAGGTTTTCCGAGCGGTCGAGGCGAACGCTGCTCGCGGCGCGATGAAGCGCGGTCGTTGTCTTGCCGGCAGCCCGCGCACCGCACAACAACACACCGCCGGTAGCGCGGAGTTTGGCGGCGAGTAGCGAGTCGAGCAGGCGCGGGCGGTAGTTTGCGGCACTCATAATGGCGGCATATTGGTCGGCGATTTGCGATTTTGCAACGTTTTGATTTGCGATTTTGCAACGCGGCGACTTGCGGTTTTGCAACGTTTGAATCCCCGATTTCGGGAAGATGCTTATTGAGGGCAACCTCATTTCAAGTGCTATCTTGTCCTGAAATCGAAGTCCTACCGGCGTGGGAATGGCTGATGTAGCGAGGCGCGCGGCGGCGCGAAGACAGCCGCGAAGACCGGCACGAAAAAAAACGCAAAAACCGGTTGACACCCGTGCCACTTTCCCCATTGTGCGCGCAAGACGAAGATGGACGCACACGCCGCAACCCTCCGCACCTGCACGCGCCACGTCGCCCGCGACACCTCGCGCGAGACCGCGCCCGCTGGCGCGTCCATGAGCGCTTCCGCGAGCGCGTCCGCGCCCTCGCTTACGGTCGCAGTCCGCTTCCTCTCCGGTTTCCCCTCTGGTCGCGCAAATCTCCATCTCACCGGTGCCATGCACCGCACGGACCGACGGTTTGCAATTGCCTCGACCGCGCGTAGCGACGCTCTCGACGCCTTCCGCACGAGGCGCACTTCGCGCCTTCCCCACTCTTCCCACATTTTAGGAGAGGGCATTTCTGAATTTGCTGCGCGGCGTTACGTTTTTGTTACCCCCACCCTCCCCCAGATTGTAACAACGCACGACTCCGCTGACCGTCTCCTCGCCAACCGCTCCCTCGGTCTTCCCCTTCCAGCGTTCGCCTTGTCGGCGTTCGCGTCCCTTTTCGTTCCCGTTGCCACCACCGGCAACGGCACCCCGTCCATTGCACCCGCAAACCATCACCAACCCAAACCACAATGAAACTCGGAAACTACGAAGTCACCATCCTTGAAGGACGTGAAGAGAACGGCGTCGTCGCGCTGCGCGACGGTTCGCCCTATTCGCTTCACTTCTTGAACAACGCGCCGAACCGCGTGAAGGTCGGTCTGACCATCAACGGAAAACAACTCGGTTACTACAACCTCACGCCCGGGTTCAATGGCACGCTCGACCGCGCCGCCGGTTCCGACCAACCCTTCACGTTCTCGCGCAATTCCGCCGGAACCGTCGTCGTCACCTTCTATGCCGATGACGCGCCGCCGGTGACGGCAACGTTCCACCTCGTGGAACTCAAAGAACAATCGGTCTCTGCAAAGCCGCCTTCTCCGACGATAAACGCCGCCAGCGCGCCGGTCACGTTTCCGGTCGCGCCCCCTGCGCCGCACGCGCCCGCCGCCGGCAACAACTCCGCCGCCGACATTCTTGTCGCGCACGATGACAGCGAACTCGGTCCGCTTTCCGAAGCACAAGTTGTCAGCAAACTTCGCTCCGGCGAACTCGCGCGCAGCGACACTTACTGGCGTGACGGGATGGATGATTGGGAACCACTTGGGAACGCCTTATTCGTCAAAAACGCAAAGGGGTTGCCGCCGCCACGGAATGCGCCTCCGCCGCGCAGGAAAGCAGCAAAAGGCGAAAATAGTGCCCTCGCCGGTGCCAATGACGTTCTTAAAAAGACATGGCAGGTCTCCAACATGTTCGGTTTGATGATTGAGAAATTGCTGCACGGTGTCGCAAAATTGCTGACGCCGGAGCGCATTGAAGGCATTCTCAATTTCATGAGAAAAGCCGGACAATATGGTATCATCGTCACAACAATCATTGCTATTCTCTGTTCCGTCGTTCTGTCAATTGTCACCAATCGCACTGCTTGGTTGCTTCTCCCGATTCCGATAATTATCTTTTCGGCACTGGGGCAGTTTTTTGCCAACCGTTTTCTTGATGCAAATGAAAAGATTATCACCGGCACTCGCAACCGTCTTTCTTCGACTGTTGTTTTGGAATGTGTTGCCCTCTTCAGTTTGCTTCTTGCCGTGTGCGCTATCGAGTCAATCGTTGGTGCGCTCTTCTTCTTGATTGTCGCCGCGATTGCACTGCATCCGAAGGTGTTGAATATCGAACAGCAAGACAATGCGAGCGTATCAGAAGAGGCACTATCTCTCTGGATGTTTTCCCAGAAATTGGGATTGAAAATGACGCCGTTCATTTTTGCACTGAGCACAGTCGCCAGCGCAATTTGCTGCATTCTTGGAACACTTATGCTCTGCGGCGGCAAAAAAGAAAATGCAATTGATGGAGCAGCAAATATTTTCACTCAAATGGGACTTTTTGGCATTGGTGTTCTCATTTTGTTCATTGGTTGCTTGCTCCCCGCAATCTCGTATTTTAGTTTCCTCTTTTGGGGGTTCTTCTCCGATTTTGTCCAAAGCATCGTTGTCGTTCCCTCGAAGTTGGACAAATTGAAGGAATCATTAACCGAACGCGTCAAAACAAATTAGCATCTCGCTCTGCGAGATATCCACGACGACTATTTGGGCACCAATCCGCGCAAGAAATCATGTCAAATCATGTTAATCATGTCTAAAAATAATCCGTTCCAAACCGCTCCTCACTCTTTTTGCTTTGTTCCGCGCCAGCGTCCTCTTTGGGACGGGGTTATTGCCGGCGTTGCGCTCGGCGCGCTCTGCATTGGAGCGGGGGTGCCGGAAGCAGTTGCCGGGTTGTGCGAAAAGCATAGCGTCACGCTCTTCGGAACGCGTATTGACAACACGCCGGGACCGTGCCCGAAGTGCGAGAAAGAGGGGGGCGACGCTTCCGCCTCCGAAACCGACCTGCCGGAAGCCATTCCGGTCAACCGTCAGGCAAGGCCGCCGCAACCGGTGGCGCGCCCAGTGGAGCAACACGTCTCCCGCGCCGAGGCCGCCGCGAAACTCGCCGAGCAAATCAAACATTCCAACGGGCTTGTCGGGTATTTTTATGATTTGAAACAGACCTCTGCCGGTCAGCGCAGGGACAATGCTTACGCTTACTGCGACGCATTGAAGACATTCTTTGCAAAGAATTGGGATGAGAAATGGTTGTCTGCCAATTACTTCAAGGCCTCGACTCCTCTTTTCGCCGCACAGGTGTTTGTCCCGAAAGTTTCCGCCGACCCGGTTCCCGGATTGTTCGGCGTGAATGTCGCGCCGCGTTATTGGGCTATTCATTACAAAGGCAGAGTGCGCGCACCATTCACCGGACGTGTCCGTTTTGTCGCCGCCGCCGATGACATTATTGCCGTTCGCTTTAACAACCGGAATGCAGTGCTTCACACATTTCTTTTCAACAGGGATGCAGCGTGGTTTTTTCCAACGAGTTTGCAAGGGAACCCATATGGTTTTGGTGTTCGCAATCCGGATACCCTGAAACGAACGCCGATTGGAATGCATGTGGTTAAATTTAACCACGGCGAATGGTTCAACATCACAAAAGGTGAGGTTTATCCAATTGAAATCATTGTCGGAGAAGGACCGGGCGGCGACTTTTTTGCGTTTCTCGCCTGCGAGAGAAAGGACGAGCAGGACAAACTCTTTCTCTTCCGCACAACGAAGGAACCGCTCGCAATTGAGGAACTTCAAAAAACGGCGAGACGCATTGGGGCGCGTGCGGTTCCGGGATTTGTCCCAAACACGATTGACTACTCGGACAACCGTTTTGTCTGGGAAATTGTTTCGTCAGACGCTGCCGGCACCGGCAGCGTTGGCGAAAAAAAGAAATCCAGCGCGGACACGACTGCGGGCAGTCCGGCAACAGCCAGCG
This sequence comes from Puniceicoccales bacterium, assembly GCA_031273045.1. Classification (GTDB taxonomy): domain Bacteria; phylum Verrucomicrobiota; class Verrucomicrobiia; order Opitutales; family UBA953; genus CALNBE01. The sequence continues at coordinate 448 of JAISSQ010000182.1, read as the reverse complement.
TGCCGCCGGCAGTCGCGCCGCCGCCGCCGGTGACCTCGCCCGCAATCAACCATGTCTTTTCCGGGACGAAGTGGGTCGCAGCGGGAAGCGCAAACTATGTCTTTGAGTTTTATCCCGACGGCACATTCGCGCAACAGTTCGGCTCGCCAGCGAATCTGCGACGCGGAAGTTGGAAAGTGGAGACGCCGACACGAATTTCCGCCAAGAGCATCATCTTTCAAATGTCCGCCGACCGCCGCGCAATGACCCAAATCGTCGGAGGGAAAAATTATGCGTGGAACTATGCCGGTCAGGCAAAGCCGCCGGTGGCGCAAGTTCCGCCGCCGGTGCCGCCGCCGGTGCCGCCGCCGCCAAGCAATACCGGCAACACTGTCGCCGAACAAAAAAGCGCGGACGCGACTGTCAAGACACTTGTCGGGATTGAAGAGCAATTCGCAAAAATCAACGA
>JAISSQ010000112.1 GCA_031273045.1 Puniceicoccales bacterium | reverse complement strand
TGCCACGCGAACAAAACCACAACCGCCGCGAAAACGCACAGGCAAATGACCTGCGCGCGTGTCACCGGCAGTGCCGCCGGCGACGCCAAAAAATTCCAAAATCGCCGAAAAATCCCGCGCAATGAGATAAAACCGGCGGCGTTCGCGGTGAAAATGAGCGTTAGCGCGAAAATGACGGGCAGGTGGTAGGTCGCGAACGTGTCGGCGCAGACGCCGGCGATTTCGGTCGAAAGGCCGCGCACAGAGAACCAGTGCCACGAATAGGGGAGTTTTTTCCAATACGCCGCGCCGGGCGCGGCAAACCACAAAAAGAAAACAGCGATTTCCGCCGCCAAACAAGCACTGCCGGTGACAATTTTGGCTTTCTTGCCGAAAAATGCGGAAGATTCCATTCGCGCGCGTGGGTTCGGAGTCGGAAATCGGGGCTACGTGTGGCTATGTGTATTTCAGCACTTCCTCAATGGTGGTGCGCCCGTCGAAAATGCAACGCAGACCATCGTCGCGCAACGTGCGCATTCCGTTTTCAATAGCGCACTGTTTGAGCATGAGCGTCGGGGCTTTGTTTGTGACAAGGTCGCGCAAACGGTCGTTGATGAGCATCAACTCAAACAGACCCTGCCGCCCCTTGTAACCGGTGCGGTTGCACTCGGAGCAGCCGCGCCCGTAGTAGAATTGTTTGTCGGCGATTTCAACGGGGTCAACGCCGAGCATGTTGACGACGTTTTGGTCCGGTTCGTAGGGCGTGCGGCAGCCCTTGCAGACGCTGCGCAGGAGGCGTTGACCGAGCACACCTTCGAGCGAGGCGGCAATCAGGTAGGGTTCCAACCCCATATCAATCAGGCGCGTGACGGCGCCCGGGGCGTCGTTCGTGTGCAGCGTGGAGAGCACGACGTGACCGGTGAGCGACGCCTGCACGGCGATTTGCGCGGTCTCCAAGTCGCGGATTTCGCCGACCATGATGGTGTCGGGGTCTTGACGCAGAAATGAGCGCAGCGCGCTCGCGAACGTCAGCCCGACTTGGTGGTTAATCTGCACCTGCATAATGCCCTCGATTTCGTATTCGACGGGGTCTTCGGCGGTGAGAATTTTGGTGTCCACGACGTTCACCTCGCGCAGCGCGGAGTAGAGCGTCGTCGTTTTGCCGCTGCCGGTGGGACCGGTGACGATGAAAATGCCGTTGGGGCGGTTCACGAGTTCGCGGATGCCCTCCATGATTTCCTCCTGCATGGAGAGGTTTTCGAGGTCAAGGTTCACGACGCCCTTGTCGAGAATACGCAACACGACGCTCTCGCCGAACTGCGTCGGCAGCGTGGAGACGCGCAAGTCAATCGGTCGCCCGCCGACGATGGTCTTGATGCGTCCGTCCTGCGGAATGCGCTTCTCGGCGATGTTGAGCGAGGACATGACCTTGACGCGGGCGATGACGGCACCGGCGAGCGACTTCGGCGGCGGCGCCATCTCGAACAGCGCGCCGTCAATGCGGTAGCGGATGCGGAACTGGTCCTCGAACGGCTCGAAGTGAATGTCGGACGCCTTCGCCTTCACCGCCTCCTGCAACACGAGGTCAACGAAGCGCACAATCGGCGCCTGCGACGCAGCACCGGCGAGTTCGCTGTCGGAGGCATCGCTGCCCAGCCCGCCCAGCCCCTCGATTTCGTGGATGAAATCCTCCAACGACGAGCGCACCTCGCCGTAGCACTGCACGATGAAATCGTGCACACGGTCGGGGTCGGTGACGGCGAGTTCGATGTCGCGCTGCAACAGGAACGACAAGTCGTCAATGATGCTGAAATTGAGCGGGTCCTTGGCGAGGAAAGTGATTTTGTTGGGGTCGGCGGCGACGGGGACAATCGCGTATTTGTGCGCCTGCTCGGGTTTGAGGACGTGCGCGAGCGACGGGTCAATCGAGATGTTTTCGGGCGGATAGTAGGGCACGCGCTGGTGGGCGGCGATGGTCTGGAGCAGTTGCTCGCGCGAGACGAGGTCGGAGTCCGTCAGCGCGTCGGCGAACGACTTGCCGGTGGCGATGTGCGTCTCCCAGAGTTCCTCGATTTGGTCTTCGCCGAGGAGTCCGGCTTCGGCGACGATGTCGCGGATGGTTTCGCTGTGGTCTTCAAACATGGGCGGGGCGGGTTCGGTGGGGGAATGGGAAGTCGAGCGTGGCGGGCGGGCGTGGCGTGGCGGGCGTTTTTTGCGTTTTTGCTTATCGTTGCAACACCTTGGTTTGCATCTCGTCCACGTCCTGCGCGTAGGCGATTGCCTCGCGCTTGTCTATCAGACCGCGGTCGAGCAGCGAGAGCAGGTGCGTGTCGAGCGTCATCATACCGAAGACCGCGCCGGTCTGGATGTCCGACGTGATGTAGTGCGTCTTGTTGTCGCGGATGTGCGCCGAAATCGAAGGATTGTTGACCATGATTTCAAAGCCCGCGACGCGCCCCTTGCCGTCGCGCCGCTTGCACAACACCTGCGAGATGACCGCCCGCAAGTTCGCCGCCAACTGAATGCGGATTTGCTCCTTCGTGTTCGCGGGGAACGCGTCAATGATACGGTCCACCGTTCGCGCCGCACCGGTGGTGTGCAACGTCGCGAAGACCAAGTGCCCCGTCTCGGCGGCGGTGATGGCGGCCTCAATCGTCTCCAAGTCGCGCATTTCGCCCACGAGCATCACGTCCGGGTCCTGACGCAGCGCGGCGCGAATCGCCTCCGCGAACGACGGCACGTCGTTACCCAGTTCGCGCTGCGTGACGATGGAGCGCTTGTGCGGGTGGTAATACTCAATCGGGTCCTCAATCGTGATGATGTGCTGCCCCTGATTCTCGTTAATCCAGTTGAGCATCGAAGCGAGCGTCGTCGTCTTGCCGCTGCCGGTGGGACCCGTGACCAACACCAGCCCGCGCGGCAGGTTGAGCAAGTCCTTTATCTTGTCCGGCAACCCGATTTGCTGCAGCCCCAGCAGCCGGTAGGGAATCAGGCGCAGCACCATCCCGCAGTGCCCCTTGCTCTTGAAAATGCTCGTGCGGAAACGCGCCTTCGGCTGACCGGTGGCGGGGTCCGTGTAGGCGAAACCGAAGTCCGACCCGCCGTGCTCCGACTCCAACCGCGCCTTGTGCTTGGCGGAAACCTCCGGGTGGTTCTGCCCGACGTTCTCGGTCAGAATCGCCAACGCCGAGTTCACATACCCCTCGGTGTCCTCCGGCGTCAGCGGCGGGCACTCGACGGTCGTGATTTCGCCGTGGACGCGCAACGCCGGCGCCTGTCCGACGTGGAGATGCAAGTCCGACGCATCGTATTCAACAACAAGGTCAAGCAGTTGTTCGAGGGTGAAGGAGGCCATCGTTTTCTAAAGCGGGAGTTTGTTTTTAACGGGGTTGTGGGGAACGTTTTGAAAAAAATGACGCGGGTCACTCGCCCGCGAAGCGTGGCGCAGGTTGCCCCTCACCGGCACCGGCGCAAGCGGGAAAACTCAACCAACCTCCTGCACCGGCGGGAACCACAGGACGAATACCGTGCCGCCGGTGTCGCTCGATTCGAGCGCGATGTCGCCGTGGTGGTTGCGCATGATGCGCTTGGCGACCGCCAGCCCAAGACCGGTGCCTTCCTTGCGACCCGTCAGAAAGGAGTCGAACAGACGCTCGCGCACCGCCGCCGGCATGCCGCCGCCGGTGTCCGCGACACGAAGGCACACCGCGCCGGCGGCGACGGCTCCGGCTCCCGCGACACCGCCCGCGACGCCGCCGTTGCCGGCACCGCCGGCGGACGCCTCGGCGCGCCAGAGGTGGAGCCGGATGACGCCGCCGGCGGGCATCGCCTGTATCGCGTTCAGGAAGAGGTTGAGCAGCACCTGCTGCACCTGCCCCTTGTCCGCCTCGACGGGGAAACCGGCGTCGCCGCCGCCCTCGCGCGTGAACTCGACCCGCGCGTGGCTCTGCTCGAACTTGAGCCGCATGAGGCGGAGCGTCCCCGCGATGATGTCGCCGAGGTCGTTGCGCTCGAACGTCACCGCGCGGCTCCGCCCGTAGTCGAGCACGCGCCCGACAATCTCCTCCAAGTGGGCGAGTTTCTCGTGGATGACGCGCACGTCCTCGCCGCGCGCGTCGCCGCGCTTGAACCGCAGGTCGAGCGCGTCGAAAAGCAGTTTGATGACCGTGAGCGGGTTGCGGATTTCGTGGGCGATTTCCGCCGCGAGCATGCCCAGAAGCGTCAGCCGCTCGCCGCGCCGCAAACTCTCCTCGCTCGCGAAAACCCGCGCGTAGAGGCGGGCGTTTTGCAGCGCCGAGGCGCCGATGGAGGCGAGCGTCGCCACCAACCGCTTCTCGTCGTCGCTGAACCGGTGCGGCGTGCCTTGGACGACCAGCAGGACGCCGAAAACCTCGCGTTCGAGCACCACCGGTGTCGCCAGCAACGAGGTGCCGGCGAGCACCGGTCCAAGCCGCTCGAACAGGCACTCCTCGTTGCGGCCGGCGCGGGCGACCTCCAACTGCCGGCGGCGCGAGACGACGACGCCCAGCGCGGTGTCGGCGGTGGCGACCTCCCGCGCGAGCGACGAGCCGGGCAGGTTCCCGTCAAGGTGCCGCAGACGCAGCGCGCCGTCCTCGACGCCGTAGAACGCCACCGCCTCGCAGCCGGCGAGTTGGCGCGTGTGCGTCGCAAGGTCGGCGAGGACGCGCGGCGTGTCCCGCTCGTGCGCGAGCGACTGCGCCGCGAGGATGACCGCCTCGAGCCGCGCCGCCTTCAGGCGCAACTTGCGCATCTGCCACAGCCGGCCAACGACCTTCGCCGCCTCGCCGGTGAGCACGCCCAGAAACGACTGGTCGTCCGCGTCGAAGGCGTTCGCCCGCTCGCTGTCGCAGTTCACGACGCCGATGACCGCGCCGAGCATCTCCATTGGCACCGCGAGTTCGGAGAGGACGCCTTTCTTGATTTCGACGTAGCGACCGTCGAGGCGCGTGTCGGGAACGAGCAGCGGTCGCCCGTGCAGCGCGACCCAGCCCGTGACCCCCTGTCCGGGCGCGAACTCCCAACCGGTGGTGTCCCGCGAGTGCCCGCGCGCCGCCTCAATGCGCAGCCGCGAGGTATCGGGGTCGAGCAGGGCGATGGACGCGCTGCTGGCGCCGAGCGCGCGCACGATTTCCTCCAAAATCAGCCCCAGTGCCTCGGCGGGGTCGTCGGTGCTGTTGACGAGCGAGCCGATGCGGTAGAGGCATTCGAGCGTCGCGGCGGAGGAGTGATTGGCGCCGTCGGCGGACGCGCCGCCGGTCGCGGTGGTTTTCATGCGCGGCAGGAAAGCCCGCCGCCGCCGCCGCGACAACCCGCTTCAACCGCGCCCGAACGCCGTCGTCGCGGTCCGCCGCCAGTGCCGGTCGCCGGCAGCGGCGTTCGCTACCGGTAGCCAAGGCGGTGTCGGGAACAAACGTCTTGCGGCACTGTCTTTCGCGGGCAACTTTCACGGTCGCGGTGTGACTAACGCGCTCGCCGCCAGCAATTTCCCAACCCGAATACAGAACGCAGAAACCCCGGAACTCGTTTTCCCCACCCCCCAATACCGCAACCACAATGAACCTCATCCAGCGACTCTGCTCCCGACTCCAGAACCACCCCAAGCGCGTCGTCTTTCCCGAAGGAAACGACCCGCGCATCCTCCAAGCCGCACGCCTCTACGCGACGCGCCGCATGGGGATTCCCATCCTGCTCGGCGACCGCACGCACATCCGCATCAACGCCGCCCGACTCAACCTCTCCCTCGACGGCATCCGCGTCATCAACCCGGAGGAGAGCGAGGACATGCCCGACTACATCGTCAAATTCAAGGGCTACCAGCGGTTCCGCGACATCGGCGAGGGCGAGACCGTCGAGTATCTGCGCAACCCGAACTACTTCGCCGCCATGATGCTCGTCACCGGTGCCGCCGACGCGATGGTCTCCGGCGCCACCACCGGTGCCGCCAGCGGCTTGCGCCCGATTTTCCAAATCGTCCCCCGACAGGAGGGCGTGAAGACGATTTCGTCCATGCTCATCCTCGAAAAGGAGGACCCCGCGCGCGGCGTCAACGGAACGCTCTTCCTCGCCGACTGCGCCGTCATCCCGGAACCGAACGTCGAGCAACTCGCCGACATCGCCTACACCACCGGTCTGCTCGCCAACCACCTCACCGGTGTCGCCGCGCGCGTCGCCATGCTCGCCTACACCACCAAGAGCATCAGCCCCAAGACGCACCCCTCCATCGCCCGAATCAAGGCCGCCTGCGCCCTCGTGCAGGAGCGCGTGCACGACATGGACCCGCAGTGCGTCTTCGTGGACGGCGAACTCCAAGTGGACGCCGCCCTCGACCCCTTCGCCGCCGAGTCCAAGGCGGTCTCCAGCGACGTCGCCGGTCGCGCCAACGTGCTCGTCTTCCCCGACCTCAACGCCGCCAACATCGCCGCCAAACTCGTCCAAGTCGTCGCCGACATCCCCGCCTACGGGCAGGTGCTCACCGGTCTTGCCAAGCCCGTCGCCGAGATTTCGCGCGGCGCGAGCGCGCACGACATCCTCGGCACCGCCGTCCTCGTCGCCGCCCAAGCCGTTGACCGCAAATACCTCTATCCCGAAGCCGGACCGCAGCGCGCCAATTGAGGGTTTGCGGCATCCCCGCCGCGCCGCTTCCCTGCCGCGCATGAAGAAACGCAACACCGGCACCGCCGCCGGCGCGCAAGTTGGCGTGGAAATCCCGCGCTCCGTCGCAATCGTCGGACGCCCGAACGTCGGCAAAAGCCGCCTGTTCAACCGCCTCCTCGCGCGCCGCGTCGCCATCGTCCACGACACCGCCGGCGTCACCCGCGACCTGCTCGTCGAGCGCGTCCCGGACTTCCCCGCCGGCACCACCGGTGACGCCTCCGCCTCCACCACCGGCGGTGGCTACCTGCTCATGGACACCGGCGGAATCGGACTCTTCACGGCGGCAACGCCCGACGCCATCGCCGCCGCCGTCGAAGAGCAGGTCTTCTTCGCCATCAACGCCGCCAGCGTCGTCCTGTTCGTCGTGGACGTCACCGCCGGTTGCCTCCCGCTCGACCTCGAAATCGCCGAGCGCCTGCGCCGCTTCGGCAAGCGCGTCATCCTCGTCGCCAACAAGGCGGACAACGAGGCGCGCGCCGCGAATCAGGCGGACTTCTTCGCGCTCAAACTCGGTCCGCCCGTCCTCGTCTCCGCCGAGCACGGCACCGGCGTCCCGTTCCTCATCGGGAAAATCAAAGAGGCATTAGGCGAAGGGCAGGGGAGTGGAGAGGAAGTGCAAGTCACCGCCGGCGTTCATTCCCCGCTTCCCGTTGTCCGCCTCTGCCTCGCCGGACGCCCGAACGTCGGCAAGTCCTCCATCGGAAACCGCCTCCTCGGACTCTCGCGCCTAATCGTCAGCGACGTCGCCGGCACCACGCGCGACCCCGTTCGTGACACTATCGAGCACACCGCCGGCGACGGCTCGCGGACACGCTTTGAAATCACCGACACCGCCGGCCGCCGCGCCCCGAACAGCCGCGACACGCTCGACTTCCTCTCCACGTTGCGCGCCGACAATGCCCTTGCGCGCGCCGACGTCGTCCTGCTCGTCCTCGACGCCGCCACCGGCGTCACGCGCCTCGACAAACGGCTCGCCGGCGACATCGCCCGCTCCGGCGCCGGCCTCATCATCGTCGTCAACAAGTGGGACATCGCCCGCGCGCGCTTCGCCGCCGGTGCCGGCGGCGTGGGGGACTGCGAGCGCGAGGACGAGTTCCGCGCCCGCTACCTCAAAGCCGTCCGCTCCGAACTCTTCTTCCTGCCCAACGCGCCCGTCGTCTTCGTCTCCGCCCGCGACGGTTTCGACGCCGCCGGTCTGCTCGACGCCGCCGCCGCCGTGCGCGCCCGCGCCGCCGCTGCCCTGCCCACGGGCAAACTCAACCGCGTCGTCGCCGACCTCATGGAGCGCCGCCCGCCGAGCATGGTCAGCGGCAAACGCCTCAAGTGCTACTACGCCGTGCACGTCGGCGGTCGTCCGCCGACGGTGCGCCTGTTCTGCAACTCCGAGGAGCGCGTCGAGACCGCCTACGAGCGCTACCTGCTCGCCGGCATTCGTGACGCCTTCGACCTCGCCGGCGTGCCGCTCGCCCTGCGCTTCATCGGCAAGCCCAAAGACCCCAAGCGCGGCTTCTTCACCCGTCCCGCCCCGCTCAACGAGGATTAGCACCGGCACCGGTGCTCACAGTCCCCACGGGGCGCGGAAGGCGGGGCGCAGCAGCGCGTTCGCGGCAGGGTCGCCGGCAACGGTCTCGGTCGCCGCGTTCCAGCGCAGTTTGCGTCCGGTCAGAATCGCCGTGTGCGCGAGGTGACCGACGCTCGCGGCGCGGTGCCCCGCCTCGGCGGGGGCGATGGTTTCGGCGCGCGAGCGCACACTGTCGAGAAAGTCGCGCCAGTGGTTCGCCACCGTCTTGATGCCGGCGACGGGCGCCGCCGGTGCCGGCGCGTCGAGGATTTCCGGCGACGAGGCGAGGAGCGTCGCCGGCGCGTTGATGCCGCGCCCGCGCCCGACAAAGAGCCAGCCGCGCTCGCCGAAAAACTTCACGCCGGGGGTGATTTTCGAGCCGACGCGCAGCGTCAGCCCGCCGGCGTATTCGCACGTGTATTCGTAGTCGGCGAGCGCGTCGTAGGGTTCGACGCGCGCGACTTCGCCGGTGCCGGCGACGCTCAACGGTCCCGTCGCGTCGAGACCGAGCGCCCACTGCGCGATGTCGTAGTGATGCCCGACGAAGTCAATGAGCCGCCCGCCGCCGTAGTTCATCACGTAGCGCCAGCGCAGGTGCGTGACGCGGCTGTCGTAAGGCGTCCACGCGGCGGGACCGACCCACATGTCGTAGTCGAGCGTCGCCGGCGGGCGTCCGTAGTCGGCGGGGCGCGGGCGGGCGTCGGGAATGTGTCCGTAGGTGCCGACCTCGGCGTGGCTGACTTTGCCCAGCGCGCCGGAGCGGACGAGTTCGGCGGCGCGGCGGAACGCCGGCACCGAACGCTGCCAACTGCCGCTCTGCCAGACGCGCCCGTGGCGGCGGACCGCCTCGCAAATCGCGCGTCCCTCGGCGATGGTGTGCGCGAGCGGCTTCTCGCCGAAAACGTCAATGCCGCGCCGCAACGCCTCGACCGCCATGATGCCATGCCAGTGGTCGGGCGCGGCGAGAATGGCGGCGTCGGGCGCGTCGCGGTCGAACATCTCGCGAAAATCGCGCCGCAGACGCGCGCCGCCGGCGCCACCGGTGCCGGCGTAAAACTGGTTCACGCGCCCGACCGCGCGCTCGCCGCGCAACGCGTCGGCCTCGCACACGGCGACGACCTGCACGTCCGCGAATGGCAGGCACCGCTCCAAGTTCACCATTCCCTGACTCGCGCCGACGAGCGCGAGCGTGATGCGGTTCGACGGCGCGGGAACGACGGGGTCGCGTCCGAGCGCGCGCGTCGGCGCCAGCGCGGGGAACGCCGCCGGCAACGCGAACGCGCCGGCAACGGTCGCGAGGAACCGCCGGCGCGAGAGCGGCGCACCGCCGGCGGACTTCGCGGCGGCGCGAGTGCCGGCGGCGGAAATTGCGGCGGACGGGTTCGCGGGCATGACGCCGTCTTTTGACACGCGAACGCCGCCGGCGTTGCACCGCCGCACCATCACCGGCGGCGTCATCGCCACCGCCGGCACCACCGGTGGCGGTGGCGTTAGAACGCCGGCGCGGCGGTGTAGATTTCGCCGAGGGAGGCGAGGCGGTTGTCGCTGTTCTCCCACCAGATGTCGTTGAAGAGGAACTTGAAGGTGAGCACCGGTGCCGTCTCCGGCGCGACCCAGACCCATTCGTTGGCACTGCGGCAGGTCATCGGGATGCCTTTGTCCCACGAGAGACCGGCACCTTCGCCGCGCACGTGCAGCGTGTTGCCCCAGCCGACGTCAATGATGGCGACGAGCGTCGTCTGCGTCGGAGCCGCGCCGCGAACGACGGCGGCGGCGGTGGCACCGGTGGCGGCTCCGGCGGCGGTTTCCGCATCGTCGTCGGTGGTGGCGTCGTCACCGGCGGCGGTGGTTTTCGCGGCGGTCCTCGTCTTCGTGATGACGGCGGGTTCGGGCGTCACCGGTGGTGTTGTTTCCTCGGCGGGGGCGGTTTCGTCCGTCGTTTTCGCTTTGGGTTTGCGTCCGGGTTTGCCCTTCACGCGGACGGGCGCGGTTTCCGCCGGTGCCGGCGTTTCGGCGGGCGCGGGTGCGGGCGCGGGCGTGGCGGTGGCGGCGGTGGTGCCGGTGCCGCGTTTCTTGCTCGCCGCGAGGATGGCACCGGCGGGTTGGGAGAACGGCGGTGCCTCCTCCTGCGTGTCCACTTTCGCGACGGCTTTGACCGCGTTTGACGCAACGGCTTCCGCGATGCTCGCGGGCACAAAGACAATTCGTTTTCTCATTGGCGTTGGTTGTTGAGGGTGTTCGGAGAGTTTGCTTTTGCGGCTCGGCGGCGGTGCGGATGTGCCCGCCCGCGTCCAACCGGTGTGCGAAATAGCAATTCCAATGCCAAATGCAACCCCTTGTCTTGCTTGCGTTTTTGAGCGCGAGCCGAGGGCGTGCGCGCGGCGCGGCGCGCCGTTCCCCGCGCCGGACGCGCAATCAGTTGTTTGCCGGCACTTCCGGCGCTTCCGCCAGAACGCGCAGGACGGGGTTGCTGCGTTCGAGGAACGCCGTCCACTGCGCGTCGCCGTCGGTCTCCGCCATGAGCAGGATGTCGGTGCCGGTGACGACCCACGCGCGCATGCGCAACTCGGCCTCCAACTGTCCGGGCGCCCAGCCGGCGTTGCCGACAAACGCGCGCATTTTCGCCCACGGGCAACGTTCGACGGCGGCGGCGGCGACCTCCTTGCTCAACCCGAACTGGAAACCGAACTCGCCCGCGTCGTCCTCCAACCAGCCGCAAAACGCGATGACGTTTCGCTGCATCGGTCCGCCCTCGTAGAGCGGGACTTCGGAGAGCGGCGGCGGCGCGAAGCCGGGTGCCAACTGGGCGAGCGACTTGTGCGCGGGACGGTTCAAAATCGTGCCGCGCGCGCCGCTTTTTCCGTGTCCGGTGACGAGGACGACGGTGTGGCGGAAGGCGTCGTGGCGCTGCATCGGGTGCGAGATGAGCAGTTTCCCCGCGAGCGACTCGAACGGTCTGTATTTCGGGTTCAGGTGCATGGCGGGGCAGGGGTTGGGGGCGGTGCGGCACCACCGGCGGAGGCACCGGTGGTGGCACCGGCGGGGCGGATTTGTTCGACGCGCACGCCCGCTTGGGCGAGCAGGACGGGGACGAGCGGGTCGTTGCGGTAGTCGTGCAGATACTTCACCGCGCCGACGCCGGCGGCGGCGAGGATTTTGGCGCAGTTGACGCACGGGAAATGGGTCACATAGACGGTTGCGCCTTCGAGTGCCGCGCCGCGCTTGGCGGCGTCCGCGATGGCGTTCTGCTCGGCGTGGACGGTCGCCTGCTCGTGTCCGTCGCGCACATGGGACTCGTGGGGCGCGCCGGGCAGGAAGCCGTTGTAGCCGGCGGCGATGATGCGGTTGGCGTTGCGGCCGGCGGAGACCACGACGCAGCCCACGTGCAGACGCTCGCAACTCGAACGGCTGCCGATGAGCACCGCCGCCGCCGCGAAATACTCGTCCCAAGTCGGTCTCGGCAGCGTGCCGACGAGCGCTTCGACCGCCTCGACGACGCCGCCGGCACCGGCGTTCAGGGCGTTCGGGGCGGTTTGCGGAGCGGGCAGCGTGGCGGTTTCGGACATGGCGGCAACAAAGGGCGCGCCTTCCTCCGAGACAACGCAAAAAACGGCTTGCGCCGCCGCCGCCGGCGCGCTTTCCTGCGCCGCTTTCTCACCATGCAGAAGACAAAGAAATCCATCGCGAAGCGATACAAGGTGACCGGTAGCGGCAAAATCATGCGCCGCAGCCCGAACACCCGCCATCTGCTCCGCTACAAATCCACCAAGTCCCGGCGTCGCGCGGGCGCGGACAAGCCGGTTGACTCCGGCTTCGTCGGCACCATCCGCGAGGCGTTGCCGTTCTCCCACTAACGGCGGCGCGCACCTGCCCTCAAAACACAGGACACACCGAAGGACTATTCGCACAAACCGGTCTTTTCCGGGTGAGTTTTCACCAAACAGGCGACCCGGACGAGCCACTCAACCAAAAGAAAAACACAAGGAGTAACACAACATGCCTCGAGTCACCAACGGTCCGGCCACACGCGCCCGCCGCAACAGGGTCTTCAAACGCGCCAAGGGCTACTTTGGCAACAAATCCCGCCTCTACACGGCCGCCCGCGAAGCCGTCGAGCGCGCCGAAAAGTTCGCCTACCGCGACCGGCGCACCAAAAAACGCGAGTTCCGCTCGCTGTGGATTGTGCGGCTCAACGCCGCCTGCCGCCCGCTCGACATCGTCTATAGCCGCCTCATGGACGGCTTGAAAAAGGCCGGCATCAAAATCGACCGCAAAAACCTGAGCGAACTCGCCATCAACGACCCGAAGGCCTTCGAGGCCTATGTCGCCAAGGCGAAGGAAGCGCTCGGAAAAGACGCCAAGTAGCGCGCCGGCGGCGCACCGGTTCCACCGGCAGTGGCGACGTTTTTCGTCCGCCGCGCCCGCCCCAAAACAACGCACCGCGCCCGCCGAAGCCGGAGGGCGCGTTTTTTTTGCGTCCGGCGGCGGAAGCCCGACGCCGCTACGCCGTGTAGCGCAGCAAACCGGCGGCGAACGCCATCTCGCCCGCGTTCAGCGGCTTTTCCTTCGGAAAACGCTCCCGCCGCCTCCCCCATTCCTTCCGAAAAGACGCCCAGAATGCTGCACTGCCGGTGGTGCCGGCGGAAGCACTGCCGGTGGTGTCGGCGGCGGTTCCCTTGCAGAGTTGAGCCACGTCCGCCTGTTCAACGCGAATGGTCGTCGTGAGCGTTCGGGCGATGGCCTTCGCCCGCGCCGCGCGTCCCCAGAACGACAGGTGTTTTTTTGCGAGCGCGAACGCCGGATGGTCGCGCGAGCAGCCGTCACCGGTGTCGAGCGGCAGCGTGCCGGAGTTGAACAGCATGTGAAACTGCCCGTCCACGGGACCGGCGTAGTTCGCCCACGGCTTTTTGTTCGGGCGCAGGAATTGTCGCAGATCGCCCGCCGTCGGGCGCCCCATGCCGAGGTTTTGCACCATGAACGCGAAATTCCCCCGCCCGCGCCCGACTGCCTCCGCGTAGGCGCAGCGCGCGAACGCCTCGCCCAGAAAGCACATCTCGTCGGCAAAGGGTTCAAGCCGACCACCGGTGGTGCCACCGGCGGCGCGGAACCGGAACTGCCGGCGCGCCTCCGCCGGCAGCGCGGCGAGTCCGGCAGCGCGCAAACGCTCGAACTCGCGCAACATTCCGCGCCAACTCGCTTCCTCCGGCGGCGGCGATGCCGGCGGCGATGGGGCGGTCGGTGCCGTTGGTTTTGTCGCGCCGGTGACGCCGCCGGCACCGGCACCGGCGGTCGCCAGCACGAGGAGCGCGCAAAATTTCCGCCTTCGCATGCCGCCCCGAAACACCCCGTGCGCGGGCAATGTTCCGGTGCCGGTGACGCCGCCGTCGCGGAACCGCTGCCGGCGGGGGCGTGTCTTCGCAAACTTATGTCTCTCAACCACTCGCTCCGCTATCTCGCCACTGCCGCAATTCTCGCCGGTCTCGGCTCCGTTAATGCCGCCGGCAATCCCGCCGGCAATCCCGTTCCCGCTGCGGATTCGCCGTTCGCGAATTTGCCGCCGGTGGCGCCGCAGGGGACGCTCAAGCCGGCGCAGTTGCTCGAAGAGGCGCGGGCGGTGTTCTCGAAGGACCGCGCGAATGTGCCCGGTCC
>JAISSQ010000091.1 GCA_031273045.1 Puniceicoccales bacterium | reverse complement strand
TTGCCGAGGACGTGACCTTTCGCGCCGGCTACTGCTGGAGCGAGAACCCGATACCGGGCGATGTTCAATTCGCGAACGTCTCCGCGCCGCTGTTCGTGCAGCACGTCGCGAGCGTCGGGCTCACCTACACCTTCCCAAAGACCGGCACCGACATCTCGCTGGCGTTCTCGCACGCCTTCGAGAACAGTTCCGGCGGAACCGCTCCGGGTGGCGCGCTCTACGTCAAGAACACCGTCAGTGCCGAGACCATCTTTGTCGCGCTGACGCAACGGTTCTGAACCCGTCGGGCGGACTGAATGCGGCACCGGCGGCGGGCTACGCCGGATTTTCGAGAAGCCATTTCCACGCGGGGATGACGCGAATCTCACCACCGGTGCCATCCCCGATGCCGCAGTCGGCCCTGTCCTCGGCATCTTCGATGGCGGCGGTTCCGGCGGCGATGACTTCTTCGCCGCCGAGCGTGACGATGTCCATTTTTTTGAGCGGGAAACGCTTGGCGAGTTTGCGCAGGGAGCGGATTTCGCGGGCGCGGCTTTCGGGGGCGTCGAGCGAGACACAGACCTGAATGGCGGTCTGTTCGGCGGGCAGGTAGAAATCGGTCTCGACGCCGTTGCGGTAGAAGAAAACGTCGCCGCCGCGCGTCTGTTTGAGCCGGATGGCGACGGAGTTTTCGAGCAACGCAGCGACGGGGTCGGTGAGGAAGAGGTTCAGCAGTCCATTGTCGGCGAAGTAGTATTTTTTGATGCTCTCGCGCTCGCAGAATTTTGCCTCGATGTTCTCGATATCGAAGAGCAACCACGCCTCCTTCGCGTAGCCAAGGTAGTCAATAACGGTGTCGGTGCCGACGCGCTTGCCGGCGGAGGAGACGGCGTGCGCCAACCGGTTAAACGAGCAAGGACTGCCGATGTTCTCGGCGACCTTTCGCATCAGGACGCGCAACGCGAAATCGTTCCGAATCTGGTGCCGCGCGAGCAAGTCGCCGAAGTAGAGTTTCTGGTAGAGGTTGGAGAGCCATTCGCGCTTGCCGGCGACGCCCGCGACCTCCGGCAGTCCGCCAAAGCGGAAGTAGGTGTCGAAGCGCGTCTCGATTTCGCGGGCGTTTTTGCTCAATGCGTTCGCGCCGGAGACGTCAATTCCACCGGTGGCGAGAAACTCCGAGAACGTGAACGGCCAGACCTCGCGCACCATGTAGCGTCCGCCGAGCGTGCTGGAGATTTCACCGGAAAGCATCCTCGCGTTGCTGCCGGTGATGAAGACGCGGAATTTCTGGTCAGCGAGACGCCGCGCGAATTTCTCCCAACCCGAAACATTCTGGATTTCGTCGAAAAAGAAAACGGGGCGCGCGGCGCACAGTTCCTCTTGGCACTGCTTGATGACATCGAGGTCGCCGGCGGTGAGATTGCCCCAACGCTCGTCCTCAAAATTGACGGCGCAGACAGCGTCGGCGGGCAATCCCTCGCGGACAAGTTTCTGCGCATGTTGATACATCGTGTAGGTTTTTCCGGCGCGGCGCAGACCGGTAAAGGCATAGTTGAGAGACGGTTCCGGCTCGAACGGGCGCGGAATTAGGGTGGTGCCGGCGATGAGCGCACGCTGCTCGGCGAGCAGAATTTTGACGGTCTCCTTGTTCATCCTCCTGTCTTTGATGCACACTTTTATCGTCCATGCACGACAAAAAGCACCTGTTTTTGTCGTGCATGGACGACAAAATCATCACCCAAACCACCACCGACCACTCCGCCCCCCCACCCACTGGCCACTGACCACTGACCACTGGCCACTGACCACCGACCACCGCCCGCCGCCCGCCGGCTTTCGGGTTTATTCCGGCGGCGGGTTTTGGTTTTTTCGGCGGCGTGCCAAAAATCACGAGGCAGTCCATTGAAGATGTCCGGCAGCGCGCGGACATCGTCGCGTTCATCGGCGATTACACGCACCTCAAAAAGGAGGGGGCGAAGTATCGCGGGTTAAGCCCGTTCGCGACCGAGAAGACCCCGTCGTTCTACGTCAACCCCGACAAAGGGTTTTTCTACTGCTTCAGCACGGCGCAAGGCGGCGACATCTTCAAGTTTCTCATCATCAAGGAGGGGTTGAATTTTCAGGAGTCGGTCGAGCGCGTTGCGGCGCGCTTCGGGATACGGCTCGAATACGAGCAGGCCGACGTCGCGCCGGAGGACGCCACGCTGCGCGCCCAACTCTACGCCATCCACGAAATCGCCGCCGCCCGCTACGCCGCCGCCTTCCGCGAGCGCGACAGCGGGGGCGAGTTCATCCGCGAATACTGGACGGCGCGCCGCCGCTTCCCCCTCGAAACCGCCGAGGAGTTCCAAATCGGCTTCGCGCCCGTGAGCGGCGGCGACATCGCGGCGTCGCTCCTCGCCACGCGCCGCTTCTCGACCGAGGCGTTGAAGCGCTGCGGACTGTTCGTCGGCACCGACTACTCGAACGACCCGCGCCGGTGGCGGGCGCGTTTTCGCGGACGCCTCATCATCCCGATTCGCGACACGCAGGGGCGCGTCGTCGCGTTCACGGCGCGCCAACTCGAACTCACGCCAACCGACGACCCGACGCACGACGCCAAATACATCAACTCGCCGGAGACCGACATTTTCCACAAGAGCCAGATTCTCTTCAACTTGGACAAGGCGCGCGAGGAGGTGCGCAAAATCGAGCGCGCGAAGCCGGCGGAGCCACCAGCGGTGCTGCTCGTCGAGGGGCAGTTGGACGCCATCCGTTGCCATTCGTGCGGGCTGCGAACCGCCGTCGCCGGTCAGGGAACGTCCATCGGTGCCGACCACTTCCGCCTCATCAAACGCTTCGCCTCGCGCGTGGACGCGCTGCTCGACGCCGACCGCGCCGGTCAGGCCGCGCTCTTCAACAAAGTCCTGCCCGGCGCCATCGCCGAGGGCTTGGAGACGCGCGTGTTGAGCGTTCCGGGCGGCAAGGACCCGGACGAGTATTTCGCCGCAGCCGCCGCCGGCGACGGCTCCGCCGGTGGTGCCGGTGACGCCACCGCCCGCATTGCGGAAGCGCGGGCGGCACTGCTGGCGACCTCGCGCAGCGCGCTCGCGTTCGCGATGGACACGCTCCTGCCGCCGGACCGCCGGCACTCGCCGGAGGAGAAGGACGCCGCGCTGACGACGCTCCTCGACCTCGTCGAGGCGCAGAGCGCGCCGGTCAAGCGCGCCGAGATGCGGCGCGAAATCACGCGGGCGACCGGCATTGAGGAGCGCGTCATGGACGAGGTGCTGCGCCAGCGCGCGCGCGCCAAACGCATCGAGCAACGCCGCGCCGCCGCGCGGAAATCCGCGCCACCGCCGGCGGTGCCGGCTCCAACCGTGCCACCGGAGGATTACGGCGCGGACCCGGTCATTGTCGGCAACGGCAACGACGCGGGCACGGTGCCAGCGACGGCGGCGTCACCGGCGGCGGAAACGTCACCGGCGGTGCTTGCGGGGCGGCGTTTCCGGGGCGCGGTCAAGCCGAAGCACAACTCGCAGGAGGAGGTGCTGCTCAAACTCGTCGTCAACCACACCGGCGTCGCGGAGGCGCTGGCACCGGTGCTCAACCACGTGTTCCTCGACAAAAGCGAACCCGCCGGGCAACTGCTCGACCGCGTTCTTGCCGAGGCGCAGGAGGGGCAGTGGGCGGGCGCGGAAATGCTTCCCGAACTCGCCGAGACCGAGGAGGAGCGGAACTTCGTCGCGCTCATTTTCGCCGCGCCCAGCGAGGACGGCGGTGCCGCTGCCGGCACCGGTGCCGCGGCGATTAAGGACACGCCGGAGGAACTCACGAACCGCGCGCTGGAGGAACTCATCGCCCAGCGCGGACAGCCGCTCTACGAGGACATCATCGAGCGCGTCCGCATTCACGAGCGCGCGGGGAAAGGCGTCCCGCCGGCGCTCTACGCCGAACTCCGAAGCGTCCTCGACGCGATGGACGCGCCGCCGCGCGTCACCCTTCCGCCCCAGCCCGAACCGCCGCCGCCGCCACCGGCAACGAATTGAGACCTCCGAAACATGGACAAAATCGAACCGCTTTTTCCCGAAATCCCCGCCGAGCGCTGGACGCTTCTCGCGCGGATGGCGGCGTTGCACCGCGAGTGGAACGCCCGCGTCAACCTCGTCTCGCGCAAGGACATCGAAAACCTCGAATGGCACCACTACGCGCCGAGCATCGCCGCCGTGAAACTGCTCGGCACCGGCGGCATTGACGGCGCACGCGTGCTCGACGCCGGCACCGGCGGCGGGTTCCCCGGACTCGTGCTCGCCGCGCTCTGCCCAGCGGCGGAGTTCACGCTCGCCGACTCCGTGGGCAAAAAAACCGCCGCCGTCGCCGACATCGCGCACCGCCTCGGACTGAAGAACGTCTTCGTGCGCAACGCGCGCGTCGAGACGCTGCGCGGACCGTTCGACTTCGTCACCGGACGCGCGGTGACGGCGCCGGCGGCGTTTCTCGCGCTCGTGCGACGCCTGTTGCGGCGCGGTTCGCGGCACGCGCTGCGCAACGGCGTGCTCTACTGGCGCGGCGGTCCGCCAGCAGCGCAACCACCGGTGACGCCTCAACCGCCGGTGCCGCCGGAGCCGACGCCGGCGGCGGAGTTGTCGTTGGAGGAAGTGCTACGCGACCCGTGGTTCG
This sequence comes from Puniceicoccales bacterium, assembly GCA_031273045.1. Classification (GTDB taxonomy): domain Bacteria; phylum Verrucomicrobiota; class Verrucomicrobiia; order Opitutales; family UBA953; genus CALNBE01. Next base: position 13,163 of record JAISSQ010000091.1, on the reverse strand, counting down.
CAGGGAAATTCATCGCGCACTACCCCGTATGAGTGGTCAGTGGTCAGTGGCCAGTGGTCAGTGCCGGTGGTCCGTGGTCAGTGGCCAGTGCCGGTGGTGCAGGGTAAGCCCCGTAGGGGCTTGCCCACCTCCACCACCCACCCCCACTGACCACCAACCACTGACCACTGACCACTGACCACTAACCACTGACCACTAACCCCGCCCCATGCCCCTTGACGCCGGCGCGCTTATCGGGAATTTTTCGCGCCCGTCCGCCGTCCATTTTCCCGAACCGTCCAACCGACATGCAGCAATCCCGCCTTTCGCGGCTCTACGAATACTTCGTCTATCAGTGGCGAATCCCGTTCACGCCCTCGCATTTTTTGGACATTCCCGCGCTGCTCGCGCTGGCGTGCGCCGCCGCGTTGCTCCTCTACGGACACGGCGGGATGTCACCGGAGCCCCTTCCCTACACCGCCGCCGCCGTCCGCCTGTGCGCCGCCGCCGCCGCCATGCATCTCATCGCGCTCTCGGCGCGCGGGACGGAGGGTTTCGGGCTGCGCCTTGAAGTTCTCTTCTTCGCCCCGTGGCTTTTCTGGCGCGCGCTCGACTGGGCGTTTTTCAGCCCCAAGCCGTGGCTCGCCGAGGAGGCGTTCGCGCTCGACGCCTCCTTTTTCGGCGCGTTCTGGGTCGCCGCCCACCACTTCCGCCACACGTGGCACCGGTGGTGTCTGCTGGGCGCGGGCGCGGGGCTGACCGTCCTGCTCGCCCTCATTTCGCTCGGAGCCGACTCGCGTCTCGCGGGCTTCCTCGAAGGGTTGGTGCCGTTCGAGCCGCTCGGCGCGCCGCAGGGTTGCCGCGCCGCGACCGCCGCCGCGCTCCTGCTCGCGATCTTCCCGTGCGCGGCGGTGGCGTTGAGCGGACGCTGGCCGCACTGGCAACGCTGGGCGGGAGCGGCGGTGGCGCTTGGCGCGCTCGCGTGCCTGCTCGCGACATTCCACCTCGGCGCGCTCGCGGCACTCTTCGCCGGCAGCGTCGTCCTCGCCCCGCTGCTCTTCGACCGCTGGGCGCCGCGCGCCGCGCTCGTGCTCGGAGCGGCCGCGCTGCTCTTCCTGTTCACGGTTGTGCCCGGGGCGCGCCTCGCGGGTTTCCTCGTCTCGGCACCACCGGTGAACGAGACCGCAACGGCGGCGACGCCCCTTCCCGCCGCAGCCGTCGCAGCCGTCGCCAAATCCCCCGTCGAGGGTGCCGGCACCGGTGGCTTTCCGCTGGAATTCGAGTTTTCGCGCCCGCCGAACTGGGCGAGTTCGCCGGAGACGCCCGGCTCGCTGCCGCTGGCGGTTCTCGCCGAGCACGGGCTGGTCGGGCTGGTGCTTTTTCTCGCGCCGGCAGTGTGGCTCTGGCTCGCCGCCCTGCGCGCGTGTCTCGCCCTGCCGAGACGGGAGCGCGTCAAGCGCGACGAACGTCTTGACGCCGCCGGCTTCCCCGCCCGCCCCAAAATACCGGAGGAGCGCATCTGGCTCGCGGGAACGCTCGCCGGCACTGCCGCCACCGCCGTCATGCTCACGCTCGACTATCCGGCGCGAATGCCGGCGGTGGCACTGTTGCTCGCGCTTCAAGGCGGCGCGATGCTGCGCCTCGCGAAAGGGCTCGCCCCGCTGACGTTCACCGCCGGTTTGCGCGCCTCGTTCGCGTTGCGCACCGCCGGCGTCGCCATCGCCGCAATCTGGCCGATGTGGGCGCTCGCCCCGCTCGCCTCCGTGCGCGACTCCGACCGCGCCGCCGCCGCCCTCGAACCGTTCCTGCGCGACATCAACAAGAGCGCGCGACCGCCCGCGCCCGACCCCGAAACGCTCGACGAGGTGGACGAACGCATTGTCCGCGCCCTGAAAAAAAACCCCGCCAACGGCGACGCTTGGGACCTCGCCGCGCGTTCCGCGACGCTCCGCATCGCGCTGGCGCCGGAGCACCTCGACGACTTCGCCGGCACCGCGCTGGGTGCCTCCTCGAGCGCGCTGCGCCTCTCACCGCTGAACGCGCGCTTCCACCTCACGCGCGGCGCGGTGCTGCAGACGCTCGGCTTGAAGGAGGCCGCCGTCGCCGCGCACGTCGAGGCGCGCGCCCTCGCGCCGGGAGCCATCACCGTGCTGCTCGCCGCCGCCGAGGCACTCGCCCGCTCGCCCAACGGGCTGTTCGAGGCGCGCGTCTCGCTCGAACACGCCGCCGCCCGCTACCCCGAAAGCGTCGCCGTGCGCGCCGCCCTGCGCGGGGTCGAACTCCAAATCAAAGCCGAGACCAGCGCCGCCGGCGGCACCGGTGGCACCGATGGCACCGGTGGTGGCACCGGTGGCGAAGCCGCGCCCCAAAAACAGAAAGGCAACTCCCATGATTGAGGAAATCCGCAGACGCCGGACGAACCGGTTCACCATTCTCGCGCTCATCGCGGCAGCAATCGCCGCCGCCGCCGCGCCCGCGTTGCCCCGCAGGGGCGGACGGCTCGTCGCGGAACCGACGCCGCCGGACTTGCGCTACACGCCCGGTCTGCCGCCCTTCGCGCCGGAGCCGCCGACCGAGGTTGCCGACACGCGCCAGAACTTCGTCGAAGCACTTCTTGGCCGCAACAACCCGCCCCTCGAACCGGAGCGGTAGCGCGCGCCGCCGCCGGTGCCGCCGGACGCGCCGCCGGCAACGCAAATTTGACCTTTTCGCCCAAGTTCCCTATAACCGGCGGCAACGATGAGCAAGTGACACCACCGCCGTGAAAACATTTCTCAAAAAAAGAATCAACGACCTCAAAAACCTGAAGGCAGACATCGGGAAACGACTGTCTCCGAATTCGCAAAAACACATGACCAACGACTCGGAATCCGCCGAAACCACGGAGACGGAAATCACCTCAAAGGACTCCGCCGGCACCGCCGCATCCGGCGGGGAAACACAGGCAAACGCCGCCACCGGCAGCACCGCCGACACCGCCGCCGGCGGCAGTGGCGACGACGGCGTTTTTGACGACGGCACCGGTGCCGCCGGCAGCGACGACGACTTCGAGGCGCTCGCCCTCGAAAACGCCCGCCTGCGCGAGCAACTCGCCCGCGCCGCCGCCGATTTCGCCAATTTCCGCCGCCGCACCGAGCGCGAGAAGGAAGACCTGCGCAAGTTCGCCGCCACCGAAATCGCCGAAAAACTCATCCCGATGCTCGACAACCTCGACATTGGTCTCGCCGCCGCCGAAAAACACCCCGAGGCGGCACCGGTGACGAGCGGGTTCAAGATGATTGGCACCCAAATCAGGCAAGTCCTCGGCGGGTTCGGATTGGTCGAAATCAATCCCCTCGGCGAACCCTTCGACCCGAACTACCACGAGTCCATCAGCCAGATGCCCAGCGACACCGTCCCCGAACACAACGTCGCCGCCGTCGCCCGCGTCGGCTACCGCATCCACGAACGCCTCGTGCGCCCCGCAAGCGTCGTCCTCTCCACCGGACCCGCCGCCGGTGCAACCGGTGCCGTCGCCGGTGCCGTTGCCGAGTCCGCCGCCGGAGAAACCACCACCACCACCGGTGCCGCCGCTTCCGCCGCCGCCGCCAATTCTTAAACACCTTCCAACCTCTTCCCTACTGCTCCTCCTCACATGGCAGACGACTACTACCAGTTGCTCGGCGTCGAGCGCGGCGCCGACGCCGAGACCATCAAAAAGGCCTACCGCAAGCAGGCCATGAAGTATCACCCCGACCGCAATCAGGGCGACAAGGCCGCCGAGGAGATGTTCAAAAAGGTCTCCCACGCCTACGAAGTCCTCTCCGACCCGCAGAAAAAAGCCACCTACGACCAGTTCGGCGCCGCCGCCTTCGAAGGTGCCGCCGGCAGCGCGCGCGGCGGCGCGAATTTCCGCGACCCGATGGACATCTTCCGCCAGTTCTTCGGCGGAATGCAGGGCGGCGGCGGCGGCAGTTTCTTCCACGACATCTTCGGCGGCGACGGCGGCGGCGAGGACGGTGCCCAAGCCGGCGAAGACCTCCGCTTCGACCTCACAATCACCCTTGAGGAAGCCGCCACCGGCGTCGAAAAAACCATCAAATACCGCCGCTACGCCACCTGCTCCCACTGCCACGGCACCGGTGCCGAACAAGGTTCCTCGCGCAAGCAGTGCCCCGACTGCAAAGGCAGCGGCCAGTTCGTCCGCAGCAGCGGCTTCTTCGCCATCCGCCAACCCTGCCCCAAGTGCGGCGGCACCGGCACAATCATCGAAAAACCCTGCAAAAACTGCCACGGCGAAGGCCGCATCATCGAGTCCGACACCACCGTCGTCAAAATCCCCAAAGGCGTTGACACCGGCGTGCGCCTGCGCTCCGGCGGACGCGGCTCCGCGGGCGTCAACGGCGGTCCCGCCGGCGACCTCTACATCATCGTCCACGTCGCCGACCACGACCTCTACGAGCGCGACGGCGACGACCTCCACTACACCGTCCCCGTCAAGTTCACCCTCGCCGCGCTCGGCGGCGAAATGGAAGTCCCCACCCTCGGCGGCCGCGCCAAACTGCGCATCCCCGCCGGCACCCAGAGCGGCACCACCTTCCGCCTGCGCGACAAAGGCATGCCCAACCTCCGCGGCAAAGGCACCGGCGACCTGCTCGTGCGCATCGAAATAGACGTCCCGAAAAAACTCACCGCCGACCAGCGCGCGAAGTTGGAGGACTTCGCCAAAGCGTCCGGCGACACCGCCAACAACGTCTCCGAATCATGGACCGAGCGCTTCAAACGCTTCCTCGGAGTGTAAAACCAAGAATTCTGTCAATTTTTCAGCGAAATCCGCTTAATTTTCGCGCTGCCGGTGTCGTAGAAGTGGAGTTCCAACTTTTTCATCGCGCCGTTGTATTTTGGGAGGTCGGAGAGGCGGATTTTGTGTGTGCGCAGGACGCCGTCGGCGCGGAGGGGCAACGTGGTGCGAATTTCCGCCGCCGGCGGGAATTTTTGCGCTTTTTCGCGTTTTTCGGCTTCGACGCTCGCGTTTCCTTCGCTCCAATTCAGCCAATCCGTAAAATCCGATTTTGCAACGGGTTGGATTGCGACCGTCACGTGCGCCGTCTTTGAAGCGGTCGAAAACGCGCCTTCAATTTCCAGCACCGGCGCGTCTTCGGCTTTCCAAAACGTCACGGGACCGGTGAGCGCGGACGCCTTTGTAAATCGCAAATCGAGCGCGTCGTTCAACGGGAAACCGGTGTCGCGCATATTTCCGTTAAAATGCCAGCCGTGGCGCGAATTTTTGAAGTTCCAGCGCGGCGGAGCGCGGTTTTTCCAGTGTTTTTCCGCGTAGCCGCGAATGTCGTCGAGCGTGCCGAGAATGAAAACGGTTTTGTAAGACCAGACGATGTTGTGGTCGAGGACGTGGACGCCGACCGGCGCGATGTGCCCGGTTTGGGCGTCTTTTTCGCCGCCAAAACCTTTCTTTGCGTCGTTCGGATGGAAACCGGCGTTGAACGTCATCGTTTCCGGTTGGAAAACGCCGATGCCGGTGCCGCGCTCGTCGAGCAGCGCGACCCAATTTTCCGGCGCGTAAAAATGCACCCACGGCCAGCCGCGCTGGTTGTTTTTGGTGACGAGGCGCGTCACCGGTGCTCCGGTGAACGGTTTGTCGCCGAGATAGGTGACGAGGTTGAACCACGGTCCGTTTGTGTAAAGGGCGGGCATTTCTTGGACGCGCGCGTGGTATTGCGTCTTGTCCGCGCGGCGGTTGCGAATGGTTGCCTCCAACGTTAACACATTGCCGTCCAACGAGTAAAGCGTCTCGAATTCGCACTCGCCGGCGACGCCCGTCGTGTGCGGCCATTGCAACGGAACGCAGCGCGTGAAAATGGCGTTCGCGCCGCGCCGTTCGCAAAAAAGCGTGCGCGATTTGTTGCCACCGGCGTCGCCGGACTGAATCGGATTCCAACCGAGACCCTCCCAATGCTTCATCGGTTTTTCGCCGTTCGGACCGATGTAGGGAATGGGGCCGCTGTAATAGGAAAGTTGGATTTGTCGCCCCCAATCGAAACTGTTGATGATGTTTTTTCCGCCGTTTTTCTTGTCGGCGAGGAACGTCACCGCCCCGCCCAAATCCAGATTGATTCCGAGCCGGACGCGCCCGTTTTCAAGATAGCGCATGCCGGTGAACATTGCCGGCGGTGCTGCCGGTGCCGGTGCCGGCGCGGCGTTTGCAACCACCGGCGACGCGAGGAACGCAAAAAAGATGCAGAGCATGCGGAGCGTGCGGAGCATGGCGGGGCATTTCATGCCGGTGCACTTTGCGCCTCGTCCCGTCACCGGCAACGCGGATTTTTTGCGGAATTTTCGCCTTTCGTCCTTTTTCTCGGAGAGAGAAACGCAACTTCGTTGACGCTTGCGGTCGGGGTGGTTCCCTGCGCGGCATGACGTTTGAAAACTCCAAGGGCTGGTTTGTCTCGCTCGCGCTGCACGCCGCGCTCATCGCCGGTTTGTTGCTGCACTCAGCGTTCAAACCGGCACCGCCGGAGGAGAAACCGCCGCAGCACGCCGCGCTCGTCGTGAACCTCACCGGCAACGGCGGCGCGTTCGGCGACGGCGGCGGAAAATCGCCCGCGCCCAAAGGGCGTCCCGACGCTCCGAAGCGTGCCGAGCACGACCCCGTGGCGGAGTTCGCGCGCCAGCAGGAAAAGGCGCGCAGGGAGGCGGCTCGCTCGCTCGCCAAAATCAAGGAGCAGCAGCAACGCGAAGCGGAGCGGCAGCGTCAGGAGGAGGAGCGGCGTGCTCGGGCGCAGACGTCGCCGGCACCGGCGGTGCCGACGCCGGCGAAACCAGTCAAGCCCGCCGACGATTCGTCGCGCGCGGTCTCGGTCGCCGATTGGATGCGCGCGAACGACACCGCGCCGGCGCGAGCGCAGAAACCCGCGCGACCGTCCCATTCGGGCGCGTCCACCGGTGCCGCCACGCCCGTCGTTCGCAGCGGCGGCGTGGACCTTTCCCGCGTGTTTTCCGGCGGCGTTGAAAACGGTGCCGGTGCCGGTGGCAGCCGCGACGGCGGCGGTCCGGTCGTGGCGGGTTACGAGACCAAAATCAAACTGCTCATTCAGGCGCGCTGGCAGGAGTTGCTCGACACCGACCCCGACGGGCGCGCACTTGGCGGTCTCACAGGCGAGTTCAACCTGCGCGTCAGCCGCAACGGAAACATCTCCTTCGGCGGTTGGACGCGCGCGCCGGGAAACGCGCATTTCGAGCGATTGCTGCGCCGCGCGATTGACGAGGTTGGGAACGCCGGCGCACGTCCGCCGGCAATGCGCGACGTGCTCAATTTTACAATCACCGCGCGCCCGAATTGAGGGCGTTTCCGCACCACCACCGGCACCACCGGCGGTCACTCCTTCAACCTTCATCCTTCATCCTTTCTCCTGCCGGCACCACCACCGGTCACTCCTTCATCCTTCAACCTTCATCCTTCATCCTTTCTCCTCATCCTTTCTCCTCATCCTTTCTTTTTCGTCGCGGTTGGGATGAGCCGTTCGAGGTATTGCGTGGAGAAGTCCACTTTGAGTTCCGCCCAAAGCGGCAGGTGGTCGGACATCTCGTAGGTGCGCCACGTGTTGTAGTATTTTTGGAGCGCGTCGCCGGTCTTCGCCTGATGCTCCGGCTTGAAGAACTGGACGTATTCGGCGGCATTGTCCGCGGGGTAAACGGACTTCGAGAAGTTGAACGCGCCCGACCGCGCCGTCCCGTCCTCAGCGAAGACGGTCATCGTTTTGTCGAGTTGGAGGTTGAAGGCGATTTGGTCGTAGTGCTTGGTCTGCTTGGAGAGGTCGGTGGGGTGCGCCTTGATGGCGTCGGGGACGTGGAAGCCGCCGGCTTCGAGGCCTTCCATCGTTTTGTCACCGGTGCCGTAGATATTGAAGTCGCCCAGCAGGATGTAACTCTCGCCTTCCTTCTTCGCGCGCGCGGAGAGCACTTCGGCGATGCGCGTGATTTCGGCGACGCGGCGCGGGTCGTTTTTGACGTCCTTGCCGTAGTAGATGTGAACGGAGGCGAGGAGGAATTTGAACCAGCCGGCTTGGAACGAGACGCAGAACGGTGTGCGCGCGAACTGCACGGTGCCGGCGGCGGGGTCGGCGCCGTCGGCGGCGATTTCCTTTTCCTTGGGGAGGACGATTTCGCCGGTGATGTGGCGGAAGAAGACCTTGTGCTTGTCGTAGAGGAACGCGATGCGCTCGCTGCCGCCGACGGTGCCGTCGGTGCTGTCGGTGACAAGGTAGTCCCAGCCGTGGCCGAGCAGTTTGGCGACTTTCTCCAAGCCGCCGAGGTTCGCCTGAACTTCCTGCACGGCGACGAGGTCGAAGCGCGCGATGATTTCGGCGATGTAGAGGAGCGATTCTTCGAGCCGGTTGTCGCCGAACTCGCGCAGGTTCCACGTGGCGAGCAGGAGCGTGCTGCCGGCGGTCTTCGGGGGGATTTCGGCGTCGAGTTGCGCGCGCAGGCGCAGGACGTTCTGAACGATGCGCGCACGTTCGGCGGCATCCTCTTTTTTTGCGAGTTGGGAGTAGGAGGGCATGAGTTGGAGGGTTGGAGGGTTGAGTTGAGGGTTTTTAACGTTTCGCGTGGTGGACGAATTGGGTGCGCAGGCCGTAGGCGAGGATGACGAGGAAGCACAGGAAACTTAACGCGAAGGAGACGCGGGTGGGGTCGAGGATGCCCCATTGGAACTTGGTGTCCATGATTGCGCCTTGGAGTGAGGGAAGGAGGCAACCGCCGCCGATGGCGAGGATGAGACCGGCGCTGCCGAGTTTGGCGTCGGCGGTCGAGATGTCGCGCAGGGCGATGCCGTAAATCGTCGGGAACATCAGCGACATGCAGGCGGAGATGCCGACGAACGCGAGCATCGCGAAGGGCAGGAAGTAGAGCGGCGTGGCGGCGGCGGCACCGGCACCGGCGGCGGCGAGTCCGGTGTTGAAGAGCGTGGTGTTGAAGCCGGCGGTCGCGGGCAGGAACATCACCACGAGGATGAGCGCGGCGCCGCCGGTGGCGAGGGTCGCGAGCAACGCGCCCGGGCTGAAGTATTTCAAGAGGTAGGTGCAGATGAAGCGGCTCGAGACGAAGGTCACCATCGCGCCGATGTTCCACGCCTGCGCCGCCGTCTTCGACATGCCGAGTTCGGTGCCGGCGTATTGGATGATGAACGTCCAGCACATGATTTGGACTCCGACGTAGAACGCTTGCGCGACGACGCCTTGCACGTAGGCACCGTTCTTGAAGAGACGTCCGAGAATGGCGGAAACACTGTCGCCGGCGGCGGCGTCATTGCCGGCAGTGCCGGTGCCGGCGGCGGCGTCATCGGTCTTTGCGCCGGCGGGCAGTTTCGTCAGCAGAAACACGACGAAGACGGCGGCGACGACGATGCCGAGCGTCATATAAGGGCCGACGATTACGGCGAGGTCGTCGGCTTGGATTTTCGCGAGTTTTGCGAGGTCGTCGGCGTTCTGGCTCGCTTGGAGCGCGAGCCGGTCGGCTTCGGTGGCGGTGTTGAGTTTCGCGAGAATGACTTCGCGCGCGATGAACATGCCGGTGATTGACCCCATCGGGTTGAACGCCTGCGCGAAGTTGAGCCGGCGCGTGGCGGTCTGCTGCGGACCGAGCGAGAGGATGTAAGGGTTGGCGGTGGTTTCGAGGAACGACAGACCGCACGTCATGATGAAGTAGGCGAGCAGGAACAGCGCGAAGGTCATCGCGTAGCCGGCGGGAATGAACAGCAGGCAGCCCAGCGAGTAGAGGCCCAGCCCGACGAGGATGCTCGTCTTGTAGTTGAAGCGGCGCAGGAACAGCGCCGCCGGTATCGCCATGAAGCAGTAGCCGCCGTAGAACGCCGCCTGCACGAGCGAACTCTCGAAGTTCGAGATGAGCAGGATGTTTTTGAACGCGGCGACCATCGGGTTCGTGATGTCGTTCGCGAAGCCCCACAGCGCAAAGAGCGACGTGACGAGCACGAACGGCACCAACAGCGCGGCGGGAACAACGGCGGGAGCGGCGCCGGCGGCGTTTTTAGACAAGTTGTTAGACGGGTTGCGTTGATGCATGGGCGAGCGAGCGGAAAAAAAGAGCAAGCGAGGTTGTAAAAACTCGGACGCAGGGTGCCGCCGGCAAACAAAAGCGCGAGCGCGAATTTGCAACCCCCCGCCCACTGGCCACTGACCACTGACCACTGACCAGCCGGAACCGCCGCCGCCGGTGCCTTGTCCAACGCCGCCTTCAATCCCTCGCCAACTCCCATGAGCATCCTCCGTTTCTCAAAACGCGCGCTTCTCGCCGCCGGCACCGCCGCCGCGCTCGCGTTCGCACAAACCGGCTTGAACGCCGCCGAAACCGCCGCCGAACTCGCCGCGAAGGTCGCGAACAAAGGACGCCCCGAAATTCAGGGCGGCATGCACGCCGTCAAGAAAGTTCCCGGCAAGTGCGACACGACACCCCCGCCCGCCGGCGCCATCGTGCTCTTCGACGGCACCGCCGCGAGCGTCGCCGCCAACTGGCGCCCCGAGAACGCGAAGAATCCCGCGTGGCCGGTGAACACCGCCGGCGCGCTTGTCGCCGCGAACAAGACCGACCTGCTCACGCAGCGCGCGTTCGGCTCGCTGAAACTGCACCTCGAATGGCGCGTCCCCGCCGACCGCAAGGGCATCAGCGGGCAGCGCGGCGCGAACAGCGGCGTCATCTTCATGCCGCGCGGCTGGTATGAGGTGCAGATTCTGGAGTCGCACGGCAATCCGGGGAACACCTACTCGGACGGCATGGCGGGCGCGATTTACCAGCGCTCCACGCCGGCGGCGAACCCCGCGCTGCCGCAGGGCGAGTGGCAGAGTTACGACATCACGTTCCTCGCGCCGAAGTTCGGCGAAAAAGGCGAGGTGCTGCGCAAGCCGCGCTTCACGGTGGTGTTCAACGGAGTCGTCGTGCAGGACAACGTGGAACTCGACGGCAACACGCTGCGCCGCAACTCGAAACTCTCCAAGCACCCCGTCCCGCAGCCCTTCAAACTGCAATACCACAACGACCCGATTGAGTTTCGGAACATCTGGGCGGTGGAAATCGCGGAATAGAGCCGCTTCGCTCCCCAAAAGCATGGGGAATGGGGAATAAGGAATGGGGAATGGTAAAAAAACCGCCCCCCTTTCGGGGAGCGGTCTGATTGGGGCACCACCCCCAATCTACCATGAATAACTTTCATTCCTCTTTGGTGCGGGCAACCAGATTCGAACTGGTGTTACCACTTTGGAAGAGTGGAGTCCTACCACTGAACGATGCCCGCCTTACGGAAGAACGCCGCGCAGAAAACCGGGCGGCACCGGCGGCGTCAAGCGGGTTTTTCTCGCCCGCGCCGTCACAGTTCAATCGTGATGAAGCGGAAGGCGCGGAAGCGCGGGATGTAGAGCCGCAGGCGGTTCAACTGACCTTTGCGCAGCACTTCCAGCAGCGCGTCGGGCGTGGAAACGGGGCGGCCGTTCGCGGCGACAATCACGAAGCCGGGCTGAACGCCCGCCTCCGCCAGAACGGAGTTCGCGGACAGGTCGGTGATGACGACGCCGGTGCGCACGGCGCGCGGGATGCCGTGGCGCTCGCGCAACGTGTCGTTCAACTCGGCGAACTCGACCGCGCCCCCGAAGAGCGTCTCGAACGTCGCCGTCTCCTGCCGCGAGCCGACCGTCACCGTCACCGTCTTGCGCTTGCCGTCGCGGTAGAGGTCAACGCGCGCCTTCGCGCCGGGCTTGAGCCGCGCGACGATGAACGTGAGCGAGGCGGGGCGCTCGACGGTCTCGCCGTTGACGGCGACGATGGTGTCGCCGGGCTGGATGCCGGCCTTCTCGGCGGGCGACTTTTCGACGACCTCGCTCACGAGCGCGCCCTTGAGCGAGGGCAGGCCGAGGTCTTTCGAGAGTTTCTCGTCCACCTCCTGCGTCGCCACGCCGAAGTAGCCGCGCGTCACCTTGCCGTCGTTGACGAGGTCGCCGGCAACGCTGATTGCGAGCGAGGTGGGCACCGCGAAGCCGATGCCGATGTTGCCGCCGTTGGGCGAGGAGATGGACTGGTTGACGCCCACGACGCGCCCCTCGCAGTCAACGAGCGGTCCGCCGCTGTTGCCCGGATTGATGGCGGCGTCGGTCTGGATGAAGTTCTCCAACCCCGCGACGCCCTCGCGCCGGTTGTTGAGGATGCCCGTCTGGCGGCCCAGCGCGGAGACGATGCCGCTGGTGACGGTCATGCCCACGCCCAACGGGTTGCCGACGGCGAACACGATGTCGCCCACGCGCAACGCGCCGCTGTCCGCGATGCGCGCCACCGGCAGGTTGCGCCCCTCGATTTTGAGCACCGCGATGTCGGTGCGCGGGTCGCTGCCGATGACGGTCGCGGTGAACGTCCGCTTGTCGGCGAGTTCGACGGTAATCTTCTTGGCGACGCTCGCGTCGGCGTCGCTCACGACGTGCCGGTTGGTCAGGATGTAGCCGTCGGCGTGAATGATGGTGCCGGAGCCGAGGCCCTGCACCGTGCGCTGTCCGCCCGGCGCGCCGCCGCGCGACCGCCCGAACGGCCCGCCGAACAGGTGCTCGAACGGGTCGAACGCGGCGCGGTCGCGCACGATTTGCTGGTTGTAGATGGTGACGACGGCGGGCGTGACGCGCGCGAGCATGTCCGCGTAGGACGTCACGCGCCCCTTGTCGGCGCGGTTGACGCCGGCGCCTTCGACCTTGAAGGCGACCTGCGGTTTTTCGCCGCCGCCGGCGGCGTTCTTGGCGGACGCGGCGGCGGCGTTTTGTTTCGCGGGCGCCGCGAGCGAGGTCGCGGTCGCGCCGATTGCGCCGAAGAGCGCCGCGAAAGCGGCGGCGCCGGCGAGCAGTAAGTGCGTTTTTTTCATAGGGACGGATTTGCGCTGTGGCTTGTTTTGGAAGGATTGCGTTGTGGAAAGGTGCCGCGGACGGCTGTTCCGCCGCGGCAATGAAGGGAGCGCCGGCGGCAGCGCGTTTTGTTTAGTGGTCGGCGGTCAGTGGTCAGTGACCGGCACCGGCGGCGGTCGCGCTACTGCGCCTTCCTGTCGGCGGCGGCTTCGAGGATTTCGTAGATGCGGGCGGTCATCTGGCGCGGGTTGTCGAGGAGACCGGCGGCGAGCAGGGCGTTGTCAACGACTTGGGCGGCGA
>JAISSQ010000191.1 GCA_031273045.1 Puniceicoccales bacterium | reverse complement strand
CCGCCCGACGTGTCGCCCGTTGCGAGCGCGGCGAACGCCACCGTTCCGAGCAACCGCGCCGACGCCCCCGCCGGTTGCGCGGCGAACACCACCGCCGGCAACGCGAACGCAAGCGTCGCGGTGCGCTCGACCGGTTCGGAGAAAGCGCCGTTGGTGATGACGACCTTGTAGTCGCCGGCGTTCGCGGGCAGGACGGCGTCGAGGCGCAGCGTGGCGGTGGCGCTGCCGGTGACGCCCGCGCCGTCGGCGAGCGGGGCGAAATCCGCCTGCGGGTCGTTCGCGGGGCGGAAGTGCCATGCGTAGCGCAGCCCGTCGCCGGCGGCGCAGGTGGCGGTCACGGAGAAGGTGGCGGCGGAGTTCGGGGCGGCACCGGTGATGCTCTGAGGTGCGGCGAGGATTTCGATTGGGACGAAGGCGACGGCAAGGGCGGCGGCGGTGCTGCGCACGGTGCGGCCGTAGATGTCGGTGGCGACGCAGTAGTAGGAGCCGGCGTCGGCGTGGCGGACGCCGGTGATGACGAGTGTGGCGGTGGCGGCACCGGTGATGACGGAGCCGTTGGCGTCGGCGTCGCCGTCGGCGAGCGCGGAGTCGTCCTCGCCGTCGGCGCCTTCGCGGAACCATTGGAAGACGAGACCGCCGCCGGCGGCGGTTGCGGCGAGCGTGGCGGTCGCGCCGGCGGCGGTGTTGACGGTCGCGGTCGGGGAGGTGGTGAAGATTGGCGCGGCGAAGGCGGCGAGGAGCACTTCGTCCTCGGCGGCGCCGGCGACGAGCGAGGCGCCGGCGGGAGCGGTCGCGGGGTCGAGCGTGGCGGCGAGCAGGGCGGCGCGGGCGGCGGGGTCGAGTCCTCGGAAGACGACGGCGCCGAATGTCTCCGGCGCCGCCGCGTAGTCCGCCGGCAGCGTGACGACCACTCCCGTTGGCGCGAGCGCGAGCGCGCCGGCGGCGGCGTCGAGGACGGTGGTCGTTCCGCGGGCGCCGGGCTGCGGGGCGAGGCGGGCACCGGCGGCGAGGGCGACGGTTTTGCCGGCGGTGAGGCGGACGGTCTCGTCGCCGGCGTGTCCGGGTTCGGAGCCGAACGCGACGGTCGCGTTCGCCTCCGCCGCCGTTTCGGGGAGTTCGGCACCGCCGCCGGCGGCGAGCGTCGCGGCGGAGCGCACCGTCACCGGCGAGTTGCGCAGGGCGGCGCCGGTTCCGCGAAGCCGCAGGACACCGCCGGTGATGAGCGTTTCGCCGCTGTGCGTGGAGGCGCCGCCGAGGACGAGTTCGCCGGCGGTCGCCTTGGTGAGGGAGAGTTTGCGCGTGCCGTCGGCGAAGACGCCGGAGTAGTCGCCGGCGTTGACGGTGAGGGTGGCGTCGGCGTTAACGCCCCACGAGGCGGAGACGAGGTCGGCGGCGTTGGCGGTGTTGGTGACGACACCGGTGGCGCGGTTTTGGGAGCCGTCGGTGAGCGTGCCGACGGTGAGGGCGCAGCCGCGCAGGTCGAGCGTGCCGTCGTTTTTGAACGTGACGGTCGGGGCGACGGAGAGGGCGATGACGTTGTCGTGGCGGCCGAGGAAGTAGGCGCCCTCCCACACGTCTATGACGCCGTTCTGCTTGTTGTAGGCGTTCGAGTAGTCGCCCTTGGTGACGACGCCGCCGGCCTTCACGGTGATGTCGCCGATGGCCTTGCCGTCTATGCCGAAGTAGAACCAGCCGGCGCCGGTCTTGGTGAGGTTGCCGGCGATGCGGTTGCCGCCGAGGACGGTGCGCGCGGCGACGACTTCGATGGTGACGCCGCCGCCGGCACCGTCGAGGAACTGGTTCAGGTTGTTGGTGCTGTCCGGCCAGCCCTGCCCGCCCTGAATGGCGGTCCACGTGTCGCCCGTGTAGCGCAGCGCGCCGCCGTTGAGCGTGACGGTGCGCGCGCTGGTGTTCACGCCGAAGTGGTTGGCGTTGGCGAACTCGAGCACGGCGCCGTCGCCGACGGTCAGCGCGGCCTCGTGCGTGGAGACGACCGCGCCGGCGTTCATGACGGTGAGTTTGCCGCCGCCGACGGTGATGGCGCCGGTGAAGGCGTTGTTGGTGGCGGAGAGGCGCATCTCGCCCGCGCCGGTCTTGTTGATGCCCGCCGCGCCGGAGCCGTTCTGCCCGTTGGAGAGGCGCACGGAGACGTCGAGCCGCGCCGCCTCCTCGACGTCGAAGCGGATGGTCGGTGCGGCGCCGCCGGAGTAGCCCATGTTGAGCGTGCGCGAGCCGCTGATGACGCTGACCGTCGGCGCGGCGGCGGTGCCGATGTTGAAGCGCGCGTCGCCCTGCGTTGGCGCGAGCGCGGCGAGGTTCTCGGTGTTGGCGTGGACGAAGATGTCGCCGGAGAGCGAACTGTTGTCGTTGCTGCCGGAGTAGTCCACGACGGCGCCGGTGAGGTGCGCGACGCCGAGGTTGTTGGTGTTGGCGCCGGTGACGACGCGCCACTGCGCGCCCGGCGCGAGGCGCGTCGTGAAGAGAATTTTCGCGCCGCCCCACGAGCCGACGCCGTCGCCGAGCGCGAACTCGATGACGGCGTTCGGCGAGAGCGAGATTTCGTAGGCGCTGTTGGTCACGATGTGGGCGGCGCCGATGGTGAGCGTGCCGCCCTCGACGCGCATTCCGCCGGGGAAGGCGTTGTAGGCGTCGGTGGCGTTCAGGAGCGTGAGTTTGCCCGCGCCGCGCTTGATGAGCGCGCCGGTCGAAACGATGCGGAACGCGCCGGCGCTGCCGCCGCCGATGGTGTAGTCGAGCGCGGAGTCCACGGTGACGTCCGCGGGCGCGACGTTCGCCGGCAGCGTGACCGTGCGCTTCGCCTCGTCGGCGACGGTTCCCGGAAACGTGACGGCGTCGCCGGCGGCGAAGGTCGCGGCGGTGCCGGCGGCGTTGTCCCAATTGGCGGTCGCGCTGTCCCAGACCGCGCTCTGGTGCCCGCGCCACGTCAGCGCGGCGGCACCGGCGGACGGGACGTTGGCGGACGCGAGGAGCGCGAGCGCGGCGAAGGAAGCAAGGGAGGCGGAGAGAGCGGGGCGGGCGAGTTTCACGGCGCGCAAAAAAGCCGCCGCCGCCGCGCGGTAAAGCGGGGAGTTTGTCACTGGACACATCTCTAATCGGCAGTGTCAGTAAAAATGCACGGTGCTTCCCCACCCCGCTTTTACGTGCGATTGCCGCCGGCGGTGCCACCGGCGGTGGCGGCGGCGATGGTGTCGAGGAGGTCGCGGTGTTCGCGGTGCCACGCAATGGTGGCGTCGAGGCCGTCGGCGAAGGGGGTCAGCGGTCGCCAGTCGAGCAAGCGCGCCGCCTTCGAGATGTCGGCGGCGGTGTTCGCCATGTCCGCCTTGTGAAACGGGCGCGCGACGCGGACGGCGGCGCGTCCGAGGCGCTCCTCGATGGCGGCGATGACGCTGTTGAGCGTGAGCGGCGTGGCACCGGCGCCGAGGTTGACGATTTCGTAGCCAAGCGGGCGCGCGGCGGCGATGGTGCCGCGCGCGATGTCGGCGACGAACGTGAAGTCGCGGCTCTGCGAACCGTCGCCGTAAATCTCCACCGGCGTCCCGCGCGCGACCGCCTCGATGAGCCGGAAGACCGCCATGTCGGGGCGTCCCGCCGGCCCGAAAACCGTGAAGTAGCGCACCACCGTCACGTCCGTCCCGTGCAGGTGGTGCGCGGCGAACGCGGCGGCCTCGGCGGCCTTTTTCGACGCGGCGTAGGGCGAGCGCGGCGTGTTCACCGGCAGCGTCTCGGCGAACGGCGCCGGCAGTCCGGCGTAGAGCGAGGAGGTCGAGGCGAGGACGAATTTTTGGACGCTGCGGCGACGCATAACTTCGAGCACGTTGAGCGCGCCAAGCGCGTTCGTCGCCATGTAGGCGCACGGGTCTTCAATGCTGTGCCGCACCCCCGCGCGCGCCGCGAGGTGAAACACGGCGTCGAAGGGCGGCGAGGAGGCAAAGATGTCCTCGACGAACGTGCGGTCTTCAACGCTTCCGAGCAGAAACCGAAACGCCGGTGCCGGTGCCGGCGCCGGTGGCGGTGGCGGTGGTGTTGGTGTTGCCGGTGGCGGTGACGCGTCCGCTGCCGAGGGCGTTGCCGGTGCCGCTGCCGGTGGTGTCTTGCCCGTCTCCGGTGGCAACGTCACCGCGTCCGCCGCCGCTTTCTTCAGCGTTTCGAGGCGGTGGAGTTTGAGCGCGACGGCGTAGTAGTTGTTCAGGTTGTCAACGCCGGTGACGCGGTGTCCGGCGGCGAGCAGTTGGCGGGCGACTTCCGCGCCGATGAAGCCGGCGGCACCGGTGACGAGGTAGTTTGCCATGTTTTTCTTGATGGCAGACCATTCCCCGCAGTCCGTTCCTTTGCAAGATTCCTTCGCCGGCGGCGGCGCAGGGCGGCGGCGGCGCGGCGGCGGGGAAAGAAAACGCGGAAGAGACGGCAAAAAAGAGTTGCGGACGCCGCGCCGAACACTTTTTTGCCAACCACAGAACCTGCAGGAATGAACTTCGCCTCCGCGCTACAACTTCCCCTCTCCGCCACCGGTGCCGCCGGTGCTCTCGCGCCCGCGCCATCGCGGGGTCGCGGGGTCGCGGGGTCGCGGGGTCGCGGTGAGACAAAAACCGCTAAAAGCGGTTTTTGTAAAATAACGGCGTTCGCCGCCGAAGCAAGCCCATTCACCGCCGGTGCCGGCGCGTGGATGCCAAGCCGCTACCTCCTCCCTATTCCTTCCATCGTTCCGAACCGCGATTTGGAGTGCGGCGAGTTCTCGCCGCTTTCCGCCCAAGCGCGACTTGTCGCGCCGCATTCGTCCACAGAACCCTCGGAACACACGAAACACTCGGTATCACCGTGCCCCGCCCCCCGACCACGCCCCCCAATCCTCACCCTCCCTGACACAAGGTCGCATTCACCGCCCAATCAGGCCTCCCTCTTACAAAATTATCGGAACCAACGCAGCACCATACACATACATCCCCAACGCGAGACGCGAACTGCTCTCCGAATGGCGGTAGCGTGTGAAAAATCAACCCACTGAACATCTGGACCAAAACATCTAACAACTTCCGATGAAAACAACCAAACGCTCGCTGCCATCCGCAACAAACTTTTAGGGAAACTAATCAAATGAGTATGAAAATAGACCTTTCAACATTTCCAGACAGATTTGCTGAGAACAGCAGGGAACTTTCTATATCCAAGAAAGTCAACTTTGTGTTTGGCAAGAACGGAACAGGCAAAAGCACGATTGCTACTGCCATTAGAGAGCAATTTAAAAGCACTCATAATGTTTGTGTTTTTGATGGTTATGAAGGGGTTGTCGGCGAAAATCACAGATTAAATGCTATTGCGTTGGGAACTGAAAACGCCGAAATTCAAAGAAAAATTGGCACTATAGAAAAACAGATTACTGAAATTAGAAAAGAAGTTGAAAAGCCAGAAGATAAAACCGAAAATCTCTTCACTAAGTCGGAAGAAGCAGCAGGAGCACATAAGAAACAAGAAAATAGAATTGTCTCTTTTTACACAGAATCAGCGAAACGCATTAAGAATAAAACCAATCCGCAAATAGCAAAGACAAGTTATGATAAAAATGCTTTCAAAGACGAAATAGGAACAGCGACATTATTATCTGAGGATGAAATCACTAAACATAAGGCAACCATTAAAGCAGAACAAAAAGCCGAAATAGGCAAAATCACATTTCCGACCATTGATTTGTCTGTTTTCTTAAAATCAACAAACGAAATATTGTCTTCAAAAGTGGCACAACAACAGGTTATTGCCGAATTAGAAAACAACACTGACAAACAAAACTTTGCAAGAGAAGGTCTCAAAATCCACAAACACGAGAAAGGTGAAAAATGCGCCTTTTGTGGAAATGAAATCAGCGAGGAACGCTGGGCTTTGCTTGGCAGTTATTTTAACGATGAAGTCAAAAAGTTGGAAGGTCGCATTGAAGCCGGAATTGGTAAAATCACCTCTGAAATTGGTAAATTGGACGGTATCAAAGACATCAGCAAAAGCGATTTCTATGACAAGTTCACCGAACAGATTAAATGGTTCAATTCACAGATAAAGAATATAAAAAGCGAATACAAAACATTTCTTGAATCGTTGAAATTCGCATTGGAAGCAAAAAAGAAAAATCTCTTTGCGAGTTCCGATGAACTGTCGCTTGCAATACCGCAAGATTTTAGTTCCATTCAAACTAACTGCGACAACATCGTTGATGAAAACAATGATTTCTCAAAAAATCTTAAATCAGAGCAAGAAAAAGCGAAAACGGCTTTGCGTTTGCACGAAGTAAAAAAGGCATTGGATGATTTCGAATACGATGCAGAAAATAACAAGTTAGCGACTTTGGAATCCGCAAAAGAACAGGCAGCGCAAGTATTGTCTGACAAAATCCAAGAATTAAACGATAAAAAGGCAGAGAAAAACGAACTTATCGCCCAAACAAAAGACGAAAGCAAACTTGCAGCCGACATAAACAAACTTTTGAAAAGTATGGGCGTCGCTTCTTTCTCTCTGGAATTGCAGAAAGACGATGACGAACAACAAAAAGGACAATATCAAATCAAAGGACATAATGGAAAAATCAGACCAATCAAGGAATTGAGCAAAGGTGAAAAGAACATTATCGCCTTCCTCTATTTTATTCTTTCGCTTCCACCGCCGAGCGAGAACAACAAGCCCAAAATTGTTGTGCTTGACGACCCAATGACCAGCAACGACGACACGATGCAGTATTTGATGACTGAACAGACACGCAATTTTTATGTGAAACTGGAAGATAGTGATTGCTTCTTGCTCTTAACTCATAATCTACATTTCTACTTAAATGTTCGTCCAAACTACAACGAAGCGGAGGAAAATAAAATGGTAAAGAGGAATAAAAAACAATTAGATGCTAACAAAAAAGAAAAGACGTTTTATGAGAGAAATGGATATTTTGTGTTAAAAAATGGTGGCACACATACAACAATCCAACCCATCCCTAATCATGATTCTGATTTTAAGACCAGTTATGCTGCATTGTGGGAAGATTTGATGTTTTTATATGAAAATGATAAACCAATATCTATGCTTAATAATTGCAGAAGGATAATTGAAACTTATATGAAATTTAATAATGTAGAGAAGAAGTTTTATGATGGTAGTGAGTTTGTGCGTAAGTTATTTAATGTAAATTCGCATAGTATTGACGACCAGGAGAACGAACTAAACGGGAAAACACGAGAAGAAATAAAGAATATGCTCTATGCTCTGTTTAAGGACAATAACGCAGAAGAGCATTTTAAAAATTACTGGGGATAAATAGGTTTTCAACAAACTTTCTACATGATAATAAGAATCCATCGCTAACTCTAAAGTTTGCCACCATGAAAAAAGTCCTATTTTTTGATACGGAAACAAATGGTTTCCAAGGGAGTAGTGTCCTCAGCTTTTCAGCATATGTTGTCGGTTTTGAAAGAGATGGGAAAGTCACGTGGTTGGAAACAATCAATCGCTTCTATTTTCCCAAAGAGAACTTCGATGCCTCGGCTATTGCAGTGAATCATTTAGATAAAGAAACATTGATGGCAAAACGCGCAGGAGTTGCCTACAAAGAACATTTTTTGGATGACGATGAATTGTTAGAGAAAATTCGTGGTTGTGATAAATTTGTGGCTCATAATGCAAATTTTGATATCTCGTTTCTCCCATTCTCAGTTAGGTCGCAGGATATTCTGTGTACCATGTTGATGAACACTAACATCATTAAGATTGTAAACTTCCAGAGTTACGATCGGCATGGAAGATGGCGAGGGTATAAGTGGCCGAAACTAATAGAAGCGGCGCATTTCTATAAGATTCCATGCAATGAACAGGAATTACATGGTTCAATCTACGATGTTGACATATTGTTCAAGGTATTCTTTGAAATGTTAAAAGTCCCAGAACTCTATCAACGAATATGGAGATTCATTTTTGATGATTAATTCTCTCGATGACTTTAAGAAGTTCTGGGAGAAAGGGAGGAACGGGTGACGCAACCGCACAATATACTCTTGGACGCATCTTAATTGAAGATTGGGGGCAAAAGGAAAACTTCTTCTATCAAGAAACGAATCCTTTTCCGCAATTTACAAAGTCCCAAGGAGTCAAATATCTTTCCCTTGCCGCAGAACAAAAACATTCAGCCGCGCTGTGGGAATTAGGTGGTTTGTATGCTACCGGAAACATTGTTTCAAAAGATACCAAGAGGGCGATAGAATTAAAAGAGAAGGCAGCCGAAAATTGCAGGGATGACTCCTATTACATGGCCTTACACTTTGATTTTCTTGATGAGGATGATTTCAAAGCCGCAACACACCTTCACCGGGCAATAGGTAAATTAGACGGCGACAAATCTGAATCGACCTCGCGCAAACGTGCGTCTTATCAGGAAGTTTTGGGCGACCTGCTCTACAAAGGCGGTAAGGGCTTGCAACAGGACTATCGTAAGGCAGAATTCTGGTATCGCCAAGCCGCCGAGGCAGGAAGTGCCCGTGCGCAATTCCAACTCGGAGTCATCTTTGATTTTGGATATGGTTTCCCCCAAAACCCGTCAGAAGCATTCAAGTGGTTCTTGCGGGCTGCAGAACAAAATATTCCAGAAGCACAGTATAATGTTGGGATTATGTATTCCGAAGGGATAGGGACAACCAAGAACACCGTTGAAGCAGTTAAGTGGTACCGTCGCGCGGCTGAGGAAAACGACGGCGATGCCCAGTGGAATCTTGGTGCAATGTACATAGGCGGCAACGGCGTGATAAAAAACGACATTGAGGGTCTTGCCTGGTATTATCTTGCCAAGGGCAATGGAGTTACGGATGAGAGATTGGAACGGAACGTCATCAATTGCGAGGCAATTTTGGGTCGGCAGACATCTGTTCTTGCGCAGAGAAGAGCGCAGGAAATCGCGGCGGAAATAAAGAAGAAACAGGAAGAGAAAGCGGCGGCGGAAAAGGCGAAAGAAGAGGCGGCTACGAAGAAAAAAAGTGAATGACGTCGCATTGCTTCCCTAAAAAAGCAAGGCGGCTACCGCCGCATAGAATATGCGAGCCGACTTGAAAGTCGGCGCTTACAAGGAACAACTACGCAACTTCTTTGGTTTCAATGGGTTGGTGTCAGTAACTTTTTTGTCTTTAGCCCCGTCCGCACAAGTTCCCGCCCAGATTGTCCGGCGCGAGCGCCGGCGGAGGACTCCATGTGTGTATCGGTTTGGCGTGTGGCGGTTGGGGTGCGCGGGTCTTATGCCCCGCTGCCGCCCAGCCCCTTCGGGACTGATTGTGTTCCCAGCAAGGTCGGTCGGATACCGGCACTCCCATTGCGGGTCAGGAGACCCGCGGTCACAGTGGCTCGCTCGGTAGCGCGCTCCCATACGCCACACGCCAAGCCGATACACTCCATGGAGCGCCGCACACAGGGAGCGCTGACTTTCAAGTCGGCTCGCCGGTGGTGCGGCGATAGCCGCCTTGCTTCTCCAAAAAAAAGAATGCCGGCTGCGCCGCATAGAAGGAGCGAGCCGACTTGAAAGTCGGCGCTCCCAGTCGGCGCTCCCAGTTGCGCGACCCCAGTGGTAGCCGCCAGCCCCGTAGGGGCGACATAGCATAGGCAGGGGCGTCAGCCCCTGTTATGGGGACATCCCCCTCCAACAACGAACCGCGAAGCGGTGGCATATAGCACCGAGGGCTAATGCCCTCGACACTGTATGCCACCGCTTCGCGGTTCACGTTCCAATTTGCACCATTACAGGGGTTCCGTCGCTTCGCGACTTCACCCCTGCCTATGTTATGCCGCCCCTATGGGGCTTGGCTTTATTAGACAGGAAATCATTCTTATCCGGTTTTTTAAGACATTTATCCGGTTTTTAAGACATGATGAACATGATTCAGGGGATAATCTTACACTTTTTTGCTTGCCGCCGCATTTGAACCCGTTATCAATGCGGAAGTTAAAAATGGAAAATCCAGCAGAAAATCTACCACAAAATCAAGTCGGACTGGGCGGTGGAGATTTAAACTGTTTGTTCAGACCATTTCCCGCAGGTCGTTGCTTTGCAAGATTCCTTCGCCGGTGGTGTTGTAAAGCGGGACGGCGGCGGAGGTCGCGTTTTCGGCGAGTGGTTCGGCGGTTTCGGTTCGGCAGACGACAAACGCTTTGCGAACGGCGGCGGCGCCGTATTCTTTGCGCAGCGCGTTGATTCCTTTTAGCGCGTCGGACGGGATGCGGGCGGCGGTCTTGCTTTCGATTGCAAGGAACGTTTCCGGCGCGCATTCGACGAGCAAATCCACCTCGTCACCGGCGGTTGTTCGCCAATACCAAAGCGGCGGGCGGCGACCGGCGGCGAGAAAGAATTTTTGAATTTCGGACACCACGAGATTTTCCCAGACCGCGCCCCAGATGGCGTTCGTTTTGACGTCTTCAACACGCTGAAAACCAAGCAGATAAGTCAGCAAACCGGAGTCGTGGAAATAAACCTTTGGCGATTTAACAAGGCGTTTGGTTCGTTGCCGGTGCCACGGTTCCAAGAGAAAAATCAGGCGGCTCGCCTTCAAAATGGACATCCAGTTTTTCGCGGTGTTTGGCGAGACGCCGACATCGCGCGCCAAATCGGCATAAGAGAGTTGCTGACCGACGCGCAACGCGAGCATGCGCAGTAACCGGTCGAATGTGTTCAGGTTGCCGATGCTTGCGAGGTTTCGCACGTCGCGTTCGAGGTAAGTGGTGATGTATGAACCGAGCCACAACTCGCGTTCCAGTTCGGGATTTTTCCAAAGTTCGGGAAAACCGCCGCGCCACAAAAAAGAGTCGGTCGCGGTGTCCGCCGGCAATTCCGGCAAGCCGAGCGCGGTGAGGTTCAAAATGGCGGCGCGCCCCGCAAGCGTCTCGGTCACGTTGCGCATCAACTCAAACCCCTGCGAACCGGTGATGAGGAATTGACCGGCAGCGCGGTTTTGTTCGAGTAGCACCTTGATTTCGCGGAAAAGTTCGGGAGCGTATTGCACCTCGTCAACGATGAGCGGATTTGCGGGCGCGGTGCCGGCGAGAAAGGCGTCGGGCGTGAGTTTGGCTTTGGCGGCGTCGGCGCGATTGTCGAGCGTGACGTAGCGCGCGTCAGGCAGGAAATTGCGGGCGAGCGTGGTCTTGCCGACTTGCCGCGCGCCTGTGAGGACGACAACAGGGAACTGTTGCCATGCCTTGGCGAGAACGGTTGTGAGGTGGCGCGGAATCATGGGCGGAAGCGGTGATGTTGCGGGAAGCGCGAAGCGGAGAACTCCGTCGCAAAAAATGACACTGCGGAAAATCCGCAATCGGATTGCGGAAAATCTGCAACGCCGTTGCGCGGGACGCAAGCCCCAATGTTTTGGTTTTGCCACCGGCGGCAGTGCGGCGGTGCGCACGGGCGGCGATGCACAGGCGATGTCTGCCGGCGGCAATGCGCGCGTCCTCACGCTTCCGTCACCGGCAGCGAGGGCGCGAACGCGAGCGACCAGTTGTTGCGCGACGGCGCCGGCAGCGCGGGGTCGGCGAACGTCGCGAACGCAATCATCGCCGCGTTGTCGCCGGTGTGGCGCGGTTGCGCGGCGAGAAACGGAATCCCGTGCTTCGCGGCGAGCGCGGCGACGGCGGCGCGGACGGCGCGATTGTTCGCGACGCCGCCGGAAAGTCCGACGCTCGCGTAGCGGCGTCCGCCGCCACCGGTGACGCCTCTTCCGACGCTGCCGGCAGACGCGCTGCCGGTGACGCCACCACCACCGCCGCCGCCGCCGCCGGCGACCGCGACGCCTTCGAGCGCGTCGCGCACCTTCGCGGCGAGTTGCGCGACGATGGCGTCCTGATAGCCCGCGCAAATATCGGGCAACGCGGCGGCGAGCGCGGCGTCGTCGAGTGCCTCGACCTTGTAGCGAAGCGCGGTTTTCAGCCCCGAAAACGAGAACCGCCAGTCCCCGCGCTCGCTGATTCCGCGCGGGAACGCGAAGCGTCGCGGGTCGCCGCCGGTGGCGAGTTTTTCGACGAGCGCGCCGCCCGGATACGGCAGCCCGAGCAGTTTCGCCCCCTTGTCGAACGCCTCGCCGGCGGCGTCGTCAATCGTCTGCGCGAGCACACGCACCCCGCCGGCGACGTCGAGTTCGGCGAGCAACGTGTTTCCGCCGCTGACGACGAGCGCGAGGTGCGGCAGCAGCGCGGAGAGGTTTTCGCGGAACGCCGCCGGTGCCGCCGCATGCGTCGCGATGAACGGCGAATAGAGGTGCCCGCGCAGGTGGTTGACGCCTCCCAACGGCTTGTCCCACGCCAACGCGAGCGCCTTCGCGAACGCGATGCCCAGTGCCAGACACCCCGCCAGCCCCGGACCGCGCGTGACCACGATGGCGTCGGCCTCCTCCGGCGCGAACGTGCCGCCGCCGCCGCCGCCGGTGCCTTCGATTTGCCGCAGCAACGCAGGCAGGTTTCGCAGATGTTCGCGACTGGCGAGGTCGGGCACGACCCCCCCGTATTCGCCGTGGAGCGCGGCTTGGGAGTGCACGAGGTCGGCGGTGACACCGGTGGCGCTGTTGAACAGCGCGATGGCGGACTCGTCGCACGAACTTTCGATTGCGAGGATTTTCACGGGCGTTCGCGCTCACACGAAGGGCAGCGGCTGCAGTCCCTCGGCGGTTTCGAGGTCGGCGGCGAGGCGCGGCGCGCAGAGTTTTTCGACGTATTTGGCGAGCAGGTCGAATTCGAGGTTCACGAGGTCGCCGGCGGCGAGCGAGCCGAGGTTCGTGACCGCGAGCGTGTGCGGGATGAGCCAGATGTCGAAGGTGCCGGCGTCGTCGTCAACGTCGGCGACGGTCAGCGAGATGCCGTCCACGGCGACGCTGCCCTTATAGACGACGTAGCGCAGGAACTCGACCGGCGGTCGCACGCGCAACCGGTGGTTCGCGCCCTCTTGGGCGAGCGAGACGATTTCGCCGGCGGCGTCAACGTGACCGGAGACGAAGTGCCCGCCCATGCGCGCTGTTGGCGAGAGGGCGCGTTCAAGGTTGACGACCGCGTCGGCGGCGACGGACGGGTCGGCGAGGCGGCGGAACGACGTGGCGCGCAGGGTCTCGTCGAGCACATCGAAGGAAAGAATGCCGCCGGTGCCGGTGCCGGTGGTGCCGGCAATGGCGACGACCGTCAGGCAACAACCGTTCACCGCGACGCTGTCGCCGATGGCGGTGGCGGGGTCGGCGGCGATTTTTCCGGTGGCGACGCGCAACGACCAGACGCCGGTGTCGGCGTTTTTTTCGAGGGCGGCGACGCGCCCCTTTTCCTCGATGATGCCGGTGAACATGTTTCCGTGTGGTTCGTTTTCGCTGCCTGCGCCGGTTCCGCGTGGATTTCGCGCTATCGGTTGCTCGTGCCCAGCCCGCCCATGGACATCGAACCCTCCCAACTCTGGGGGGCACCGTGAGGATTCACGGAGTCGGCGGGACGCTGGCTTTCGCAACCGGAAAACAGGGAGGCGGCGAGAACTGCCGCCGCCGGAACGAGCAGATGGACGAGGCGCATGATGGGCGGTTCGGACAGCGCGCCGGCGGCGTTGTTCCCTGCCGGCACCACCGGCGGCGTTTGCTCCGGCGCCGCCACCGACGGCACCACCGGTGGTGTCGCCACCACCGGCGCCGCAGCCGCGCTCAAAGTTTCACCTTCTCAAACTTCGGCGCGAAGGCGTGCATTACGAGCCACGCGACGAGGTAGGCGACGGCGCAGGCGACGAAGATGATTTGGTAGGCGGTGTTCGGGTCTGTCTTTTCATAAT
>JAISSQ010000190.1 GCA_031273045.1 Puniceicoccales bacterium | reverse complement strand
AGCGACTCATAGAGCGCGACGAAATCCTTCGAGCGGTGCCCGACGAGCGGGTGCGACATGGCGCGGAACGTGTCTTCGGAGACGGTGATTGGACCGGGAATGTAAAGGCGCATACGGTGGTGTTGGTGTGTTTTGAGTGCGCCAGCAGTAAAGCCCGCACCCGCCGTTTGTCGCCGCCGAATTTTGTGCCGCCGGCGGCACCGTCAGTGGTCAGTGGTCAGTGGTCAGTGGTCAGTGGGCGGTGGTCAGTGGCCAGTGGTCAGTGGACAGTGGGTGGTGGGCGGTGGTCAGTGGCCAGTGGTCAGTGGACAGTGGGTGGTGGGCGGTGGTCGGTGGATAGTGGGCTGTGGGCGCGGGCGAGCCCCGAAGGGGCGGCATAACATAGGCAGGGGTGAAGTCGCGAAGCGACGGAACCCCTGTAATCGCGCAAACAAAACCGTGAACCGCGAAGCGGTGGCATATAGCACCGAGGGCGTGAGCCCTCGGTTTTTATGCCACCGCTTCGCGGTTCGCATTGAGGTTGGGGACAACGAAAACAAGGGCTGACGCCCCTGCCTATGGTATGTCGCCCCTGCGGGGCTTAACCCCCAACCACCAAACACTGACCACCAAACACTGACCACTGACCACTGGCCACTGACCACTGGCCACTGGCCACTGACCACTGACCACTGACCACTGCCTCGCCGCTCACACGTCGAATACGAATTCGCATTGCGTGGCACCGGTGGCGGCGGCGTCGGCGGCGGCTTCGGCGAGCAGGGAGCGCAGAAAGAGCGGGCGGTGCTCGGCGCACGGGCCGTGCTCGCGGATGGCGGCGGCGTGCGCCGGCGTGCCGTAGCCCTTGTGCTCGGCGAAGCCGTAATCGGGGAAGCGCGCGCCAAGTTCGCTCATCAGATGGTCGCGGCGGACCTTCGCGAAAATGGACGCCAGCGCGATGGCGAGGGAACGTCCGTCGCCGCCGACCAGCGCGCGGTGCCGCCACGCGAACGCGCGCAACGGCGTTCCGTCCACGAGCACGAGCGGGCGCGGCGACTCGCCGGTGGCGAAGAGCGGCGTGTCCTCGCCGGTGCCGGCGGCGGCGAGCGGGCAGTCCTCCGCGCCCGGCTCGGTGCCGGCGAGCGCGCGCAGGCACCGGTGCATGGCGAGGCGCGTCGCGCCGAGAATGTTGTAGGCGTCAATCTCGACGACGCTCGCGAACGCCTGCGCCGCGCGCAACGCGCCCGCGTCGCGCCACGCGAGGATGGCGTCGTGGATTTCCTCGCGCGCCGCCGGCGAGAGTTTCTTCGAGTCGTCGGCTTGGTTTGCGAGGCGCACGCGCCGGCGGTCGGCGAAGAACGAGGCGTCGAGCCAGACGGCGGCGGCACTCACGGGACCGGCGAACGCGCCCCGCCCCGCCTCGTCCACGCCGACGATTCCGAGCGGGTTCTGGGCGAGCAGTCGCCGGTCGTGGCGGGTGAGTTTGGACATGCGCGGGCGGGGGTTGGTGAAGCGGTGGCGGAGCGGCGGCGGTTCACAGCCCGAAGCCGCGAATGAGGTCGGCGCCGTCCTGCAACGCGCCGCCGGCGGCGTCCTCCACGGACGAGACCGCTTTCTTCGCCGCCTCGGCGAGTTTGAAGAGGAGGTTGTTTTTGACCGACGCCGGCGTGCCGGAAAACGCGAACTCCGGTCCGGGCAGGTAGCCGGCGGCGTCGGGCGCGCCGGAGCCGAGTTTGAGGTCGCGCAGCGCGCCGGCGATGTCCCCGCGCGCGGCGAATCCGGCGGTGATGTCGAGTTTCGCCTCGTCCCATGGCGCGCCGGCAACGGGCGTGAGCGAGCCGGTGCCGGTGATGGCGATTTCGGCGTTCGCGATGCGCAGCGTGTTCACGCGCCAAGTGCCGGCGGGGTCGCGCGAGACCTTGAGCACCGCCTTGTCGTAGTTGAACTCGTTGAGCGCGCGCTGGATTTTCTGGAACGCGCGCAGCCCGCCGGCGGTGCGCCCGCGCGAGCCGAGCAGCGAGGAAGCGAGACCGGCGGCATCGCCGGCGAGACCGGCCGCATCACCGGCGAGGCGTGCGGCACCGCGTTCGCGGCGGAACAGCCGGACGCTGCCGGCGGCACTCTCGGCGGTGATTTCGACGGCGGCGGTGGAGGCGGTCTTGGCGAGCGTCGGCGCGGCGAGCGTCGCTTTTGCGGAGAGGGAGAACCTGCCGTCGAGCGTCCCGCCCGCGTCCGGGCTGAAGAAGGCGATGTAGCGGCGCAGCGGGAGGTCTTTCATCGTGGCGTTCGCGCTGCCGGTGTAGGTGCCGTCCTTGAACGCGAGCGCGCCGGTGCCGAGCAGCCGGCTGAACGGGAAGCCGAGCGAGAGCGAGCGCAGCGAGAGCGTTGCCGGCATGACGGCGACGCTCGCGCTGTTGCCGGCGAGGATGATGTGCGGCGCGCGCGGCGCGCGGACGGCGGCGCGGATAGGAGCGCGGGTCTCCGCCCCGCCACCGGCGGCGGCACCGGTGACAGCACCACCGGCGGCGGCATCCCCGACCCCCGCGATTGGCGGCAACGGCGGCAGGGGCGGCAGCGGCTCGCCGGTCTCGGTGTCCACGAGAACGTCCGCCGCACCGGCACCACCGCCGACGGCGGGCGCGTCCGGCACCGTCGGCGCGGCACCGGCACCGTCACGCGGCAGCGCGCCGGTGACGAGGATGCGCGCGATGGCGACGGACAGGTCGCCGCGTCCGAGTGCCGCCCATGCCGCCGCCGTTGCCGGCGGGGCGTCATCGGCGGCGGCACCGGCGCGCTTGGGCGAAGGCGCGGGCGAGAGAATGGCGACGAGGCGGGCGGCGTCGGAGACGTCGAGAAAGTTTCCGCGCACGGAAGCGGTCCAGCGCGGCTCGCCGGCGGCGGTCTTCGGGGCGGATTTCACGGAAAGCGCGAGGTCGCTCGTGCGCTCGCCGCCGTCGAGGCGCGCGGGTGCTTCAAGCACCGGCGACGCTGGATTGAGGGAGCCGTCGGCGCGCGCGGCGACGCGCCGGATTTCGCCCAGTTCGCCGCGTCCGCGCAGGTGGTCGAGGACGGCGAGCAGCGAGACGCGGCCGCCGCGCGTGTATTCGCCGCGCAGTTGGGCGGTCACGCTTTCGAGGTTCGGGAACGAGCCGAGGAGCGGTTGGTGGAGCAATGCCGACGGGTCGCCGAAAAGGTTGGGACGCAGCGTGGCGAGCCCCTTCGCGTCCCACGAAAGCGCGAGCGAGCCGGTGAGCGGTCTGGGCGCGCCGGCGGCGTCGGGCTTCGCGACGCTCACGGAGGCGCCGGCGAGGGAGAACTCCCATGCGGACAGGTCGCGGGCGAAGTTGAACGCGGCGCGCGCGGAGATGTTGAGCGCGCGCAGGCGGGCGGTGCCGGCGGCGTCGGTGAAGGAGAGTTCGCCGAGGGTGAGCGGCCGTCCGCCGGCGGTGGCGAGGCAGAGGCGTTTCGCGGTGCGACCGAGCGTGATGGTGCCGGTGGCGGTTCCGCTGATTTCGGCGCCACCGATGAACGGCGTGGCGAGGGCGAGCGGGAAGCGGTCGGCGGCGAGGGTGATGTCGGGACGTCCGTCGGCGGCACCGGCGGCGGTGTCGAGCGGGCGCAGGAGTTTCGCGGTGAAGGCGGGTGCGGCGGCGGAAGTGCCGGCACCGGCGGCGGCGCGACCGGCGGAGATGTCGAGCGCGTTGAGGACGACGCGCGGCAGGGCGGCGGGCGCGCCGGCGGCGGCGTCTTTCGCGGCGGGGTGCGCTTGTCCGCTGACGGCGAGGGAGACGCGCCAGTTGTCGTGCGCGAACGGGGCGAGCAGTTCGCGCCAGCGCGGCTGGACGGCGAGACCGGCGACGCTCGCGCGCGCGCTCGCTCCGAACGAGACGGGGCGGTTGCGCGCACCGGAGGCGGTGAGCGCGCCGTCGAGCAGCGGCAGCCCTTCCTTGTCGGCGGTGAGGAAGACGCGCGGCAGTTTGAGTTCCCACTCCTTTGCGCCGGAGGGTGACCAGCGGCCGGAGCCGTCGAGCCGAAGCCGGACGCCGCTCACGCCGGCGAGCGCGGGGGCGAAGGAGCCGAGGTCACCGGCAACGCCGTCGTTGAAGCGGAAGACCACCTCGAACGGGGCGGCGAAGTTCGCGCGGGTGAGGGCGATGGAGCCGTCGAGGCGCGAGAACTCCGGCAGGGCGGCGAGCGCGCCGGCGGGCAGGAACTCGATGAAGGGGAACGAGGCGGTGTCGAAGCCGGAGAACTTGAGGTCGGCGCGAACCGCGCCGCCGGTCTCATGGACGCCCTCGCTCTGCATGGAGGCACCGGCGTTGAGCGCCTTGAGCCACCATTTGAGGTGGTTGCGCGCCGGCGACGCCGTGAGTTCGAGGTTCGAGACGGTGCCGGTGGCGGAGCGTTGCGCGAGGGAGAGTTCAAAGGTGGCGCCGAGCGCGACGAGTTCGGCGTAGGTCTTCGGTGCCTTGCGCAACGGGGCGACGGCGTTCCACGACGCCTTGACGCTGCCCTTGAGCGTGCCGGCTTTGGCGGCGGAAGCGGAAGGCGCGGCGGCACCGGCGCCACCGGCGGCACCGGCGAGGGCGGCGGCACTGCCGGTGAACTCGAAGTCGAGCGAGCACGCGCCGGTGTTGGTGAGCGTGATGCCCGCCAGCGCGCCGGTGAGGCGGCGTCCGTCGGGCAGAACGACATCGCCGGCGACGCGCTTGCCGGAGACGAAGAGGCGCGCGGTCTTGCGGGCGGCGTCGCCGTCGTCGTCCGTCTCGCGCTTGGGCGGCGGCGGCGTCTTCTCGGTGAAGTCGGCGACGGCGCCGGTGATGTCCAGCGCGGTGACCCGGATTTCGCGCGACAGGAGCGCCGGCAGCGCGACGCGCGCGGTTCCCTCGCGGCATTCGAGGCGCAGTTCGGGCAGTTTGAGCACGAGGCGTTCGACGCGCACGTCCCCGCCGAGCGAGACCGAGACGGCGCCGACTTCGGCGGGGATGCCGGCGTCGGCGAGTTTTTCCAGCACGAGGGCGCGCTGGAATTCGGGGCGGGTGATGCGGAACAGCGCGCCGCCAACGCCGGCGGCGGCGAGCAGCGCGAGGACGACGAGGGCGATTTTTAGGCGCGACATTGCGGGGCGGCACTTTGGCAAAAGCACGTGGCGAGGCAAGCGCGCCGGCGGTGGCGTTCGGCGCTACCGCTCCTTCGGGGCATATTCTCCGATTGAATGAGCGATGGCATGGTCGCTACCCACCGACCACTGCCGACGCGGTTGCGGTGCCTTTGGCGAAAGCGGCGTTGAGGCGCGGGCGGAGGGCTTCGAGGTCGTGGTTGCGGACAAAGTCCCAGCCGACCCAGCGGAGTTTTCCGGGAAGGGGCGCACTGCCGGCGCGGGCGGGAACGAGCGCGAGGGCGTCGAGCCGAGCCGCCCATTCGGCGCCGGTGAGGAAGTTCGCGACGGTGTCGGCGGCGGCGTTCGCGCCGTTCTGGCGCAGGTAGTATTGCGGCGTGAGCCACGCGCCGTCTTCCGGCCAGAAGACGCGGGCGCGTTCCTTGCGCGGCGCGGCGGCGGCGAAGAACGCCGGCAGGAGGTAAATGGTGCCGGCGCGCGGGCTGTCGGAGCCGCACAGACGCGCCATTTCCGCGGGGTGCATGAAGCCGCCGATGTTCGCGCCGAGGGCGGTGAGGCCGCTTTCGCCGAAGTCGCGGTAGGTGGCGAAGAGCAGGGCGTCGAAGAGGTCGTTTGGCGAGCCGCTGGTGATGATTTCGCCGCGCCAGCGCGGGTGCAGGATGTCTTCCCAGACGCGCGGTGCGGGGCGACCGTTGAGGCGGGCGTCGTCAATGAGCATCACCTCGACGTTTGCGCCGAAGACGCGCTGCAAACCGAACGGGTCAACGAGGCCGGCGTCGCGGAATTCGGGGCGGATAGCGGCGGCGTCCTGCCGCGCGAAGACGTCGTAGTCGCGCAGGAAGCGGTTCTGGAAAAGTTGGCGGGTGAAGTCGCCGAAGCCGGTGTCGGCGATGAGTGCCGGCAGCGGTGCGGCGGCGGCGGCGAGCCAGAGGTCGTCGTATGCGTTACCGGCGTGGCAGTTCGACGCCATGAACCACGCCGGCGGCGGGGAGATTTTCAGGTTTTTCAGGAGCGCGTGGAGTCGCCGGCGCAGTTCGCCGCGCACGGCACAACCGCAACGCAGCAGGGCGTCGAGTTTTCGCGGCTTGCCGTTTTCCTCTTCGGGAAAGAACGGCTCCTCGTCGTCAATGATGTTGATAATTTGCTCGCTCATCGCGCCGGCAGCGAAGCAGAGCCGGTGCCACCGGCGGCGGTGGTGCGGGAACGGCAAAGGTGCCCCGCGCTCCTCTTGGCACCGCCCCTGCTTTATCGCCGGCACACGGACAAACCGTTTCCCTCACGTTCCAGACGCATTCCATGCCGCTTCCGCCGCCGACCAACGACGCGCGCCATTCCAACGCCGGACAGGCGAAACCCTGTCCATCCCACCAACCGGTTTCCAACCACCTCCACCGATGAACAAACGCTTCAAACGCTCCCTTCCGCTCCCGCTGCTCGCCGCAGCCGCGACGCTCGCGCCAGCCGCCATCCTCGCGCTGCCGGCGATGACAACAACGCTCCGCGCCGCCGATGACGACGCCGCCTCGTTGCGCGACGAGGTCGCCGCGCTCAAGGCGCAGGTCGCCAAACTCGAAAAACGCGCCGTGATGACCGACGCCGACGACGCCAAGGCCGCCGCCACGACGCCCAAGGTCGCGCTCGGCACCGGCGGCTTCACCGTCACCGCGCCGGACAAGTCCTACTCGTTCAAGGTCGGACTTCTGCTGCAGACCGACTACCGCTACTACGCCGAGCAAGGCACCGCGAACCCGAACGACACGTTCTTCCTGCGCCGCGTCCGCCTCCCGCTCACCGGCACTTGGGGCAAATACCTGAAGTTCAACCTCACGCCCGAATTCGGCTCCGCCGACGGCACCTCGACCTCGCAAAACCACACCGTCTTCGACGCTTGGACCGAACTGCGCCTCATGCCGGAATTCGGGCTGCGCGCCGGCAAGTTTCGCACCGCCGCCGCGCTCGCCGGTCCCGACAACCGCCACTTCATCGAGGCGCCGTTCACCAACCAACTCCTGCCCAACCGCGACCTCGGACTCGACGCCACCGGTGACTTCACCTTCGGCAAAACCGTCCTCGGCTACCGTTTCGGCATCTACAACGGCGCGCCCAACAACGACTGGAAGAACTCCGTCTCGAACGCCGACACGCACCTCACCCTCGGCGGCCGCTTCTCCGTCTCGCCCCTCAAAAAGAGCGACAACCCGTGGCTCAACGGGCTGGAGTTGAGCGTCGGTTGGACCTACGGCAGCGAGACCGGCACGCTCGGCGCGGTCAAGTCCGGCTCCCAGCAAAGCATCTCCTCGAACGCCGCCGTTGACGGCGAGCGCCTCCGCGTCGCGCCGGCGGTTGCCTACTACGCCGGCCCGTTCTCGGTCGTCGCCGAGTTCGCGCTCGACCGCCCGACGCTCGACGCCACCAAGTTCCACAAGCACGCCTACAACACCGCATGGGCGCTCTCCGCCGGCTGGGTGCTCACCGGCGAGAAGTCCACGCCGAGCGGCGTCACGCCGGCGTCGCCGCTCTCCATCGGCGGCGGCAAGAGCGGCTTCGGCGCGGTCGAAATCGCAGCGCGCGTCAACGAGGTCTGGGTGGACGAGAAACTCAAAGGCGCCTCGTCGGTGAAGCACGCCGTCGGCGTCGGTGCCGGCATCAACTGGTGGCTCACGAAGAACGCGCTCGTCCGCTTCGGCGCCGAATACACGCAGTTCGACGCCAGCACGAAGGCGCCCGCCGCCGCCATTGCCGACGACGAGTTCTACCTCTTCACGCGCTTCGAGTTGAAGTTTTAGGGTGAGGATTGGTGTCAGCGCGCCGGTGCCACGTTGCCGGCGCGCTACTGTTTTTGGCGGCGGAGGAATTCCAGCGCCATGCGGAGTTGACCGTAGGTGAAGCGGCCGCCGGCGGCGTCGAAGGCGGCTTTCATCGAGGCGGTGGAGGCGTCGCGGTGCTTGCGCACGTGCGCGAGGAGGTCGTTCCAGAGGTCGGCGGCGAAGAGTTTTTCGACGGGGATTTCGGTGCCGATGTAGTTGGAGAGGTGTCCTTCGATGGTGCCGGTGGAGAGGGAGCGTTCTGCGGCGATTTCGGCGATGGTTTTGCCCTGCTGGAAGAGGGCGAGGGAGAGGCGGGCGGTCTCGCCGCGCGGGGGCGTGTTCTTGGTTTTGCGTCCGGCGGCGGCGGTGCCGGCGCGTCCGCCGGTGGTGTCGGGGTGGACGTTCGCGTAGCGGGGGCGGTGGATGGGCTGGAGGGCGGTGCCGGCGGCGAGGGGGGTGTTGTTGTAGCGGGCGCGGGCGAGTTGTTTGAGGTAGGTTTCGACGGCTTCGACGGCTTCGCCAATCGCGCGGCGGTAGTCGGTGGCGGCGGTGGGGACGGGGGTGTCGCGGCAGGTTTCGAGGGGGCGCAGGAGGCGCGCGAGGACTTCCTTGTGGAACCACGCGACGGCTTTGGAGCAGCGGTCTTGGAGTTCGGCGGCGCTGCCGGTGGCTTCGGCGGCGGCGAGGAGGCGTTCCAACTGCGGCTGGAAGTTTCGCGCGACTTGGGCGATGTCGTCGCGCGCGGCGCGGACTTTCTCCAACTCGATGCGGATTGCCTCGAACTCGGCGGCGTATTTGCCCAGCAGCGAGCGTTCGACGAAATGGAGCGCGGTGTTGATTTCGCCGAGGTGGAAGTATCCGAGCAGCCGTTTGCGCCAGTAGGCGGGACGCTCGGCGGCGACGACGCCGGCGAGTTCCGCGAGCGTCGCGCCGCCCTTGCAGTAGTCAACCGCCTCGGCGTCGGTGCGGACGGCTTCGAGCGTGAGCGGTGCGCTCAACACGAGGCCTTCGAGCGTGGTGCAGCGGCTCAACGCGACGTAGGCCTGACCGGCGGCGAACGCGCCGGCGAGGTCAATCACGGCGCGCTCGAAGGTCAGCCCTTGGCTCTTGTGAATGGTGACCGCCCACGCGAGGCGCAGCGGGTATTGCGTGAACTTGCCGAGTTCCTCCTCCTCTATCTGCTGCGTCTCCTCGTTGAGCCGGTAGCGGATGTTTTTCCATTCTTCGGGCTGGACGGCGATTTGCTCGCCGGTGCCTTCGAGGGCGACGGTGATGGCGTTGGCGGCGAGGGCGACGACTTCGCCGATTTTGCCGTTGTAGTAGCGGCCGGCGGAGTCGTTGCGGATGAACATCACCTGCGCGCCGACGCGGAGGCGGAGTTGTTTTTCGTTGGGGAGGTTTCGCTCCGGGAAGTCGCCGGTGAGTGCGCCGGTGAAGACATGGTCGGTGCCGGGCAGGCGGTCGAGCGCGGCGCGGTTGAGTTGGTCGGCCTTGTAGTTGTGCGTCGTGAGCGTGATGTAGCGTTCGCCGGCGGGCGGGACGAAGTTGCGGCGCACGCGGGCGTTGAGCGCGTCGAGGTCGCCGGCGGTGAGCGCGTTGTCGCGCACCTTGTTGAGCAACTCGATGAAACGCTGCTCGTTCTGCCGGTAGATTTTCGTGAGTTCGACGTAGAACGGCTGCCGGTCGCGCAGTGCGTGGGCGTGGAAAAAGAACGTGCCGGCGTAGTGTTTTTGCAGCAGCGCCCACTCCTCGTCCTTCACCACCGGCGGCAGTTGGAAGAGGTCACCGATGTAGAGCATTTGCAGACCGCCGAAGGGCTGCGCGTTGCGGCGGACGCGGCGCAGCGTGGCGTCAATCGCGTCGAGCAGGTCGGCGCGCAGCATCGAGACTTCGTCAATGATGAGCAGTTCGAGGTGGCGCAGCAGGTTGAGTTTCGCCTTTCCGATTTTGAACTTCATGCCGGTGCTCTCGTAGCCGGGAACGTGCGGTTCGAGCGCGAGTTGAAACAGCGAGTGCAGCGTGACGCCGCCGGCGTTGATGGCGGCGACGCCCGTGGGCGCGGCGACGGCGGCGACCTTGTGCGTCTCCTTCAACAACCGGCGCAGAAACGTCGTTTTGCCGGTGCCGGCGCGACCGGTGAGGAAGACCGAGTGCGTCGTCTCCTCGACCAGCCCCTCGGCGACGCGCAGCGCGGCGTCCTGCACGGCGTCACCGGCGGCGGGAGATGCGGTGGTGGCGGCGACGGCGGCAGGAGAGGCGGTGGCGGCGGCAGTAGTGGTGGTGGCGGCGGCGGAAACGGAAGCGTCAGGCATTTGCTGCGCATTCTGCACGAAAGGTGCTGAAATACAAAAAGACAAAAAGCAGCGGGGCGCCGGTCGTTGCCGGTGGCGGCGAAACCGTTACGGAACATTCGCCCCGCACGGCGCGTCTTTCCGCGCATGCCTGTGTCTCCGCTCAAAATCCTCACCGTTGCAGCGTTCGCCGCCGCCGGCTCCAGTGGTCAGTGGTCAGTGGTCGGTGGTCAGTTCGCGCCGCCCGCCGTTGCCGGTGCCGCATTCGCCGCCGCCGCCGAAACCAAAACCGAGGTCTATGCGCACCCCGTTTCGCGCCACTACAAACCGCCCCGCGAACCGGAAGTCCGCGCCCATCTCGAACGTTGGCGCGACCTCAAATTCGGCGTCCTCATCAGTTGGGGAATTTACAACGAACTCGATAACGGCATCGGCTCGTGGGTCATCTGCGCCGAGAAAAATCAACCGTGGATTAGCCGCCCCAAAAACATCCCTTACGAGCAATACAAGCGCGACTACTGGCTGCTCAAAGACAAGTTCGCCCCGACCAAATTCGACCCCGAAAAATGGGCGGAGGTCTTCAAGGACGCCGGCGTCAAATACATGATTTTCACCACCAAGCACCACGACGGTTTCGCGATGTGGGACACCAAGCAGACCGACTTCTCAATCGCTCACGGCGCGTTCAAAAACGACCCGCGCCGCGACCTCGCCAAGGGCATTTTCTCGACGTTCCAGAAACACAAATTCGTCACCGGCGTTTATTTTTCAAAGCCCGACTGGCACTCACCTTACTTCTGGAAACCCGACGCGCCGACGCCCAACCGGAACGTCAATTATTCAATCCCCAAAGAGCCGGAGCGCTGGCAAAAATTCAAGGACTACACCTACGCGCAAATCGAGGAACTCACCGGCGGCAACTACGGCAAAATAGACATCCTCTGGCTCGATGGCGGCTGGGTGCGCCCGCGTGTGCAGGACATCAACATCGCGCACGTCGCCAAAATCGCCCGCTCGCACAACCCCGAAATGATTGTCGTTGACCGCGCCGTGCCCAGCGAGTTCGAGAACTATCAAACGCCCGAAGGACACGTCTTAAAAGGACCGCAATCCTCGCCGTGGGAAACCTGCACAACGCTCGGACGCGGTTGGGAACACGTTAACAACCCGAAGAACAACTCCGCCCACTGGCTCGTCCACACGCTCGTGGACATCGTCGCAAAGAACGGAAACCTGCTCCTCGGACTCGGACCCGACAAATACGGCGAACTCGACCCCACCGCCGTCGCCACCCTGCGCAAAACCGGCGCGTGGCTCCGCGCCAACGGCGAAGCCATCTACGGCACCCGCGCCGCCCGCCACTACAAGGACGGCAGCGTGTGGTTCACACAGGCGAAAAACGCCGCCAACGTTTACGCCATCGCCTGTTTCCCCGAAGG
>JAISSQ010000150.1 GCA_031273045.1 Puniceicoccales bacterium | reverse complement strand
CCGGACATCCAGTTCCGCGCATCCGTGTCGAACCACGACACCCCCGACGTATCCCAGAGCAACCCCGCGCCATTGTCCCAGACGCCCGTGTTCAGCACGCCCGTGTAAGACCCCGTCGGCCGCGACGACTGCTGGTTTCCCGTCCACACCGTTCCCGCCGGGTCCGGCACCGCACCGCAAACATCGCGAACACCGCCGCCACCGCTCCCAACCGCCACCGCCACCACCACCGTCGCAGCCGCCGCGAGAAGGCGGCGGGGCAGGGCGGGCGCGCGACGGACGACTGTTTCGTGGACGCTTTTTGTGCGGGGATAAACAAAATCGGAAATTCGCTCTGCCATGAAAATTCGCGCGCAAATTACCCCTCGAAATTTTTTGTTCAAGAGGAATGCATTATTTCAGGGAAAATTTTCGACGCGCGCCAATGCGGGTCAGAGACCCGCAACTGGGAGCGCCGACTTTCAAGTCGGCTTGGAGATGATGCGGCGTGCCGCCTTGTTTCTTTTAAAAGAGTGGCGGCTACCGCCGCATAGAGGGGGCGAGCCGACTTGAAAGTCGGCGCTCCCAGTTGCGCGCTCCCATCGCGCGACCCCAGTGGCGGCGCGCCAGCCCCGAAGGGATGCTGCGGTTTGGCAGCCCCGAAGGGGCGACATAGCATAGGCAGGGGTGAAGTCGCGCAGCGACGGATCCCCTGTATAGCGTAAACAAAACCGTGAACCGCGAAGCGGTGGCATACAGTGTCGAGGGCATTAGCCCTCGTTGCTATATGCCACGCTTCGCGGTTCGCATTGTGGTTGGGGGCTACGAAAACAGGGGCTTGCGCCCCTGCCTATGTTATGCCGCCCCTTCGGGGCTGGGCGCGCTCCCAGCAAGGCGGCTGCGCCGCATCTCCACCGAGCCGACTTGAAAGTCGGCGCTCCATGTGCGGCGCTCCATGTGCGGCGCTCCATGTGTGTAGCGGTCATGCGTGTGGCGGCCTTACAACGGGGCAAAGATGCCTTGTGCGAGAATGGAGACCTGTCGCTAATCCCCGCCGCCGGTGGTTTCGGCGGCGTAGGCGCCGGCGGCGGCGCGCAGTTGCTCCGGCGTCCAGCGGTCCGGGTGGACGATGACGCGGTGGCGTAGCGTGAGCGTTTCGCCTTTGCGCAGTGTGAGCGGACCTTTGAGCAGGGTGGCGGCGTTGGTGTAGGTGAAGTTGCGTTGCTCGATGAGATACCAGTCGCCGGAGCGTGCGGTCGAGGGGTGCGCGAGCACGGCGAGACCGTAGGCGCGGCCGTCAATCTCGCCGCTCTGCTCGACGGCCGGCGCGCCGAAGACGTCCATGCGCCGGCGGTTGTCGTAGCGCGTGCGTCCGATGGTGCTGGCGATTGTGGTGACGTTTTTGAGCGAGTTGGAGAGGCGCACGGAGAGTCCCGCGTAGCCGCCCCACGAGGTGCCGCGCGGCTCGCCGGAGACGGGTGTGCGGTCGAGGCGGGCGTCGGCGAGCGCGGTGAACTTTTGCGTCCAGTCAATGCGGTAGGAGCCGTCGGCGGTGGGCGCGGAGACGGTGATGACGCGGTGTTCGGCGAGCACCGCCGGCGGTGGTGTGGCGTCCTTTTTTGTCGGGCGCGGGCGGTAGCGCAGGTTGAGCGTGAAGGCGGCGGAGAAGTCGGGGCGCAGGTCGGCGGCGGGGGCGTCCCACTCGGTGATTCCGGCGGCGCGGCCGCGCTTGTCCTCCTCCCAGTAGTTGACGCCGTTGATGAGTTTCCACGAGAACCAGTGGCCGAGGTGCCACGGGTGGTCGGCGGGGCGGGGCAGGGTGAGCGAGGGACCGCCGGCGACGGCGAGCGGGTCGAAGTAGGGCTTGGAGTCGCGGGCGAGGTCGGCGTTGAAGCGCCAGACGATTTTGCCGTCGCTGCCGGTGTTGCCGGTGCCGGCGGCGGTGCCGACGAGCGCGTAGTGGTTCGCGCCGCCGCCGGTGGTGTCCCAGCGGAACGGTGCGGCGTTGCCGGCGCCGGCACCGGTGGCGGAAGGCAGAGGGCAAAGGGATAAGGGCAACGGGCTGAAAAGCGCGGCGGCGAGGAAGGCGGCACCGGTGGTGTTTTTGCGGGCGGGAAGCGGGAGGTGGAGGGACATTGCCAAGCAAAACCGTCGCCGCCCGTCCTTGTTCCGCCGCCGCCGGTGCCGTTGCCGGTGCCGTTGCCGCCGCCGGTCTTTTGCGTTGCTCGGCGGGGAGCGGTCTCGCTTTTTCCGCGCCATGGCTGACTTGGAGAACACGGGCACCGCCGGTGGTGGCGGTCAAAACAAAGACACGGGCGACGGTGCGGTCGCGAACACCGTCCCGCGCGAGGAGCCCGTCACGCCGGAGAGCATCTCGGTGCGCGATTTCTACGAGGACACGCGCGAGTTGCTGCAACTCAGCGTCGTCGCCGGTGCCAACGGCATGGAGCGGCGCATCACGGAGAAGTCGCTCAACCGTCCCGCGCTCGCGCTCGCCGGCTCCTTCAAGTGCTTCGCGAACGCGCGCCTGCAACTCTTCGGCGCCGGTGAACTCGCCTACTTTGACGAGTTGCCGGAGGAGGAGAAATCCGCGGTCACCACCGCAATCATGCAGCGCGACGTCCCCGCGCTCCTGCTCGGAAACGACTCGCCGCCGCCGCCGGTGCTGCTGCGCATCGCCGGCGAGTTCGGCGTCCCCGTGCTGTTGAGCGCGCTGCCGGCGAAGATGCTTTTCCCCGAGGCGACCATCCGCCTCGAAGAACTCTTCGCGCCGAGCATCACCCTGCACGCGACGCTCGTGGACATTCGCGGCGTCGGCGTGCTGCTGCGCGGCAAGAGCGGCGTCGGCAAGAGCGAGTGCGCCCTCGCCCTCATCGAGCGCGGGCACTCGCTCGTCGTGGACGACCTCGTGAAAATCGAACTGCTCGGCGACCACCGGTTGCTCGGCTCGGCGAAATTCCTCTCCGGCTTCATGGAGTGTCGTGGCGTGGGCATCGTGGACATCAAGGCCATCTACGGCGTCCGCTCCGTCCTGCCGCACAAGACCGTGGACATGGTGGTCACGCTCGACGACTGGCGGGAGGGCGTTGACGAGGAGCGCACGGGGCTTTCGCGCCGCACCTACGAAATCCTCGGCAGGCGCGTGCCGCACTTTGAACTCTTCGTGCGCCCGGGGCGCGACATGGCGCGCCTCGTCGAGGTCGCCGCGATGGTGCTCGCGCTGCGGCAGGTCGGCTACGACTGCGCCCTCGAATTCAACAACCGCCTCATCCAACTGTGCAACGGCGGCAGCGAAACGCCGTTGCCGGCGGCGCACTGAACCCCGCCGCCACCGGTGCCGTCGGGGTTTTCCGTGTTGCCGGCGGCGGGAAATCTTTTTCGCTCCCGCGCAATGACAACGAACGCCGTCAGACGCCCGGCCGGGTGCCCGGTCAGACGCCTACTTCGCGCCGCCGCCGCGCCCCTCTCCGCCATTGCCACCCTCGCCCTGTGCGCCGCGACGCTCCACGCCCGCCCGCACAACGGTCTCTCAAACGGCGGTGCCGGTGACGGTTTCACCGACCTTTACGCCGCTTGGGGCGTCGCGCTGGGCGAGTATCCCGACGCGCGCGTCAACAACGCCTCGAACCTCGCGTTCGGCTCCCTCGCAACCCTCCCCGCGCTCACCGCCGCCGGTGACGTTTCCGCCCTTCTGCGCCACCTCGACAAGCCGCACTTCCTCGGCGACGCCGCCGGCACGCACCGCGAGATTGACGCCTACTACGGACCCCGAACCGGCTCGCTCGACGGTCGCCACCCCGCGCTGCGCGGCGAGTGGGAACCGTTCGTCTTCGGGCAGTGGAATTTCTCCGACTTCGACCGCGACCCCGCGCGCCCGACCTACAACGCCGAAACATGGGGCGCCGGCGTCGGCGTGACGCGCTGGGTGGACGACGAGCGGCTCATCGGCGTCGCCCTCTCCCGCAACTTAATGCGCGCGCGCCTGCACGACGGCGGCGGACACATTGACGGCGACAACGCGCGCCTCCACGCCTTCGCCGCGCTCATCCCCGAAGCGCAACCGTGGTGGGTCGCGTTCGGCGCCTCCGGCGGTTACCTCGCCTACACGACGAAACGCTTCCGCTCCGAACTCTTCTCGGACACCACCGGTGACGACGGCGTCACGCCGCTTTCCAAACAGGTTCGCGGCACGCCGCAGGGCTACGAATACGGCGTGTTCGGCGCGTTCAACATCCGGCTGCGCCTCGCCGAGGGACTCACCTTCACGCCCTTCGCACGCATTGACTTCAACCGCGCCGAAATCGGGGAGTTCATGGAGCACGGCGACGGCTGGACGCTGCGCACGCGCCGCTTCCACGGCGACTCGGTGCAGACGCGCCTCGGTGCCGGCATCGAATGGCAGGGACGCCTCGACGCCCTCGCGCCGCGCCATCTGCCGGCGGCGTTCGTGCGCGCCGGCTGCACCGTCGCGTGGGCAAGCGAACTCATCGGCGACCGAATCAAAATCCGCAGCGCCTACGAGTGGGACTCCGGCGGAGACCCCGCCACCGCCGCCGCCCGCCCGCTCGCGCCCGACGGCTCCTTCGACATCCTCGACGGCAACGGCTACACGACGCGCGCCGGACAACTCTTCGGCGACGCGCTGGAGGTCTCGCCCACAATCGCCATCGTCTTCAGCAACGGCCTCACGCTCCAAGCCGCGTGGGACCTGCGCGTCACCATTGACGCCCAGTTCATGCAGTCCTTCTCCGGCAGCGTGAGTTGGCGCTTCTAACCGCGCCCCGAACCGGCGCAACCCGCCCGACCGCCCATGAGCGCGCTGCAATTTCAGACGGACGGCGCCGCCGGTGTCATGCGCCTCGGACGCCTCGTGCTGCTGGTCTCCGCGCTGCTCGCCGTCGCCGCCGTCCTCGCGTGGCGCGCCGCCGCGCCGCCGGCACCGGTGCGCGTCGCGCTCTACTTCGAGCACGGCGTGGAGGGGCTGTCCAACGGCTCGCCCGTGAAAAGTTCCGGCGTGGAAATCGGGCGCGTCGAGGACATCGGGCTGCGCCTCGCCGGCGGCAAGCCGTTCGCGCGCGTCGTCATCGCGCTCGAAGCGCGCAAACTCGGACGCGGCGGCGTCGCCGCGCTTGGCTCGCCGGCGGCGCTCGAACGCGGCGCGCGGAGCGGTCTCCACGCCAAACTCGCCGTCCTCAGCCCCGCCACCGCCCAGAACTACATCGAAATCGCGCACGATGCGGCGAGCGGCGCGAAACGCCTCGCCCCCGGCGGCGAGAAACTGCCCGAACTGCCGGTGCTGCCACCGGCGGTGACCGCCGAGAAACTTGACTCGCTCGCCCAGCGGTTGCTCGCGTTCGGAGCGCGCGATTTCGCGGCGGAGGCGGCGGCGTGGGACGCCGCGCTCGACAAGGCGCTCGCCTTCTCGCGGGCGGAAAAGTTCGCCGCCGTCAACGCGAACGCCGCCCGTCTCGACGCGGCGGCGCGCATCCTCGGCGACCCGGCCCTGCGCGCCGACCTCGCCCTGATTGAGCGACGCCTCGGCGAATTTCGCGTCGCCGCCGGTGGTGGCGGTGGGAGTGCCGGCGGCGTTGACCTTGGCGGCGCCGCCGGCGCGCTGGCGGAGTTTCGCGGCGCGCTCGAACGGACCGGCGCGCGGGCGGCGGTGGTCGCGGCGGCACTCTCGCCGGTCTCGGAGGAAATGCGCGAACTTACCGGAAACCTCGCGCAAGCGCGCGCCTTCGC
This sequence comes from Puniceicoccales bacterium, assembly GCA_031273045.1. Classification (GTDB taxonomy): domain Bacteria; phylum Verrucomicrobiota; class Verrucomicrobiia; order Opitutales; family UBA953; genus CALNBE01. The sequence goes on along the minus strand of JAISSQ010000150.1, from coordinate 6,538 downwards.
CGAGGAATTGCGCGACCTCGCCGAACGCTGGAACTCCCGCCGCTAACCGGAAGTCACGGGACGAACAGACCGTCGGACATCTTGAAAACGTGGTCGCAGCGGCGCGCCAGCGCGTCGTTGTGCGTGACCATGACGACGGCGATGCCGCGCTCGCGCGAGAGGCGCGACAGCAGGGCGAAAACGGTCTCGGAGTTGCGCGCGTCGAGGTTGCCCGTCGGTTCGTCCGCGAGCAGCACCGGTGGCTCGTTGGCGAGCGCGCGGGCGATGGCGACACGCTGCTGTTCGCCGCCGGAGAGGTGCGTCGCGAGGCGGTCCGCCTTCCCCGCCAACCCGACGGCGTCGAGCAGTTCCGTCGCCCGTTCGCGCATCGCCGCCTCACCGAGCAACCCGCGCTTGCGCATGGGCAGCATGACGTTTTCGGCGGCGGTGAACTCCGGCAGCAGAAAGTGGAACTGGAACACGAAGCCGAGGAAGGCGTTGCGAGCCGCCGTGCGTTCGGCGTCGCCGGCGCGCGCCAGCGGCTTGTTTCCGACGAACACCTCGCCGGCGTCGGGGCGGTCGAGCAGTCCGAGCAGGTAGAGAAGCGAACTTTTGCCGCAGCCGGACGGACCGACGACGGCGTGCGTGCGACCGGCGGCGGCCTCGAAACTCACCCCGCGCAGAACGTGCGTGCGGTTCTCGCCGGCACCGAGATAGCGGACGAGTTCGGAGCAGGAGAGGACGGGGACGGCGGCGCCGGTGGCGGTGGGTTCGCTCATGCGGCGCGGAATTACACCGCCGCCGGCGCGCCGAGCGAGACGGTTCTTCCGCCGGACGCCGCCGGCACGGATTGCGTTTTGACACTCCCCGCCGCCGCCGTTACGCCTCGCGCAACTCGCAAAAACATGAGCATCCCAACCAGCAACGAGAACGCCGCCGCGCCAGCCGCGCCCGCCGTCATTGACCGCCGGCGCCCGTTTCAGGCGAAACTCGTCGAACGCCGCCTGCTCAATCCGGGCAGCGACAAAATCGTCTCCCACCTCGTTTTCGACATCACCGGCAGCGGCATCACCTACAAGTGCGGCGACGCCCTCGGCGTGTGGCCGCGCAACGGCACCGAGATTGTCGGGCAACTCATTGACATCCTCGCCCTCGACGGCACGGCGCCGGTGCTCCTGCCCAAGGAGGCCGAACCCGTCCCGCTACGCGACGCGCTACTCTACAAACTCTCGCTGCGCATGAAGTCGCTCGACGCCCTGCGCGCGTTCCGCGAACGCACGCCCGACGCCGGCGAGCGCGACGCGCTCGACATCGTGCTCAACGGCGGCGACGCCGTGCAGCGCGCGTGGCTCGACCGCGCCGACGTGCTCAACCTCGCCCGCGCCGGTGCCGCCGCCCGCTTCACGCCGCAGGAGTTCGCCGCGTTGCTGCGCCCGCTCGCGCCCCGCCTCTACTCGATAGCGTCCTCGCCCGCGCGCGACCCGAACCGCGTCGAACTCACCGTCGCCGCCGTGCACTACAAGCACGTCCCCGGCAACGCGAACGACGCCGCGATGAACGCCGCCCTTGAGGCCGCGCTGCGCGAGGCCGCCGCCGTCGCCGCCACCGGCGACACTCCCGCGCTCTACTCGTTCGCCGTGAAAGTCGTCGCGTTGCTTGACTCGCTGCGCGAGCGTCGCGGCGTGTGCTCCACCTACCTCGCCGAGCGCGTGATGGTCGGCACGCCCGTCCCCGTCTTCCCGCACGTGTCGCATTTCGCGCCGCCGGACGACCATTCCGCGCCCGTCATCATGGTCGGACCCGGCACCGGCATCGCCCCCTTCCGCGGCTTCTTGCAGGAGCGCGAGGCGCGCGGCGCCACCGGCGGCAACTGGCTCTTCTTCGGCGACCGGCACGAGGCGACCGACTTCCTCTACAAGGACGAGTTGCTCGCGTGGCGCGACAGCGGTCTGCTCGCGCGCCTCTCGCTGGCGTGGTCGCGCGACCAGCGCGAGAAGGTCTATGTGCACCACCTCATGCGGCGCGACGGCGCCGAGTTGTGGCGCTGGCTTGAGGACGGCGCCTACTTCTACATCTGCGGCAACGCGAGCAACATGGCGAAGGACGTCGAGGCGGCACTGCTCGCCATCATCGCCGAGCACGGCAACCTCGCGCCCGATGCCGCCGCCGACTACCTCGCCGCGCTCAAGCGCGAGGGACGCTACCAGCGCGACGTGTATTGAGCCGGTGCCGCCGGCGCGCATTTCCACCGCGCAACCCTTCTTCGCCCCGCCTGTCTTTCTGCGCCTCATGAAATCACTCGTCGCCCTCCTTTTTGCCGCCGGTGCCGCATTCACCGGTGCCGCCGCCACCGCCGCCGCTGTTCCGCCGCCGGCGCCAATCGCACCGGTGCCGACCGAGGCGCAACTGCGTTGGCACGAGACGGAGACCTTCTCGCTCATTCACTATGGGCTGAACACCTACACGAACCGCGAGTGGGGCTTCGGAAACGAAAGCCCGTCGCTCTTCAACCCAGCCCGTTTCGACGCCAACCAAATCGCCGGCGCCCTCAAAACCGGCGGGATGAACGGCCTCATCCTCGTCGCCAAGCACCACGACGGTTTCTGCCTTTGGCCGACGAAGACGACGCCCCACAACATCACTCTTGCGCCGTTCCGCGACGGCAAGGGCGACGTCGTTCGCGAGTTCGCCGACGCCACCCGCGCCGCCGGTCTGCGCTTCGGCATCTACTGCTCGCCGTGGGACCGCAACCACCCCGAATACGCCCGCTCCGGCTACGTCAAAACCTACCACGCCCAACTGCTCGAACTGCTCACGAACTACGGCGAACTCTTCGAGTTTTGGTTCGACGGCGCCAACGGCGGCGACGGCTACTACGGCGGCGCCAAGGGCGGCAAAGGCGAACGCCGCTCCATCAACGCCGCCACCTACTACGGCTGGCGCGAGATTTTCGCCCTCGTCAAAAAACACCAGCCCGGCGCCGTGATTTTCAGCGACGTCGGTCCCGGCTCGCGCTGGGTCGGCAACGAGCACGGCTACGCCGCGCCGGAGTCGTGGCCGACGCTCACGCCCGCTGCGCCGAAGAGCAAGCGCGTCGCCGTCGGCGAAAACAAATTCAAGGAAGTCGCCAACAACGCCGCCGGCGGTGCCGGTGACGACGCCGCGAACGTTCCCACGCCCGGCAATTGCGATTGGAGCCGCAACCCCACAGGCGAGCGTTTCGGCAAACAGTGGCTCCCCGCCGAGTGCGACGTCCCGATGCGCGCCGGCTGGTTCTGGCATCCGGGCAAAAAAGAAGAGCGCCGGCGACCGCCCGCAAAACTGATGGACATCTATTTCAGCAGCGTCGGACGCGGCGGTGCACTCAACCTCGGCATCGCGCCCGACCGCGACGGCCTCGTCTGCGACCACGACCTCAAAACCCTCACCACCTTCGGCAACGCCCTCCGCGCCACGTTCGCCAAAAACCTCGCCGCCGGTGCCACTACCACCGCGAGCAATACGCGAGGGGAGCGGGGAGATAATGCGGGGTATCTTCCCAAAAACGTCCTCGACGGCGACCGCTACTCCTACTGGGCGACCGACGACGGCGTCACCACCGGCGAACTCACGCTCACGCTGCCGGCACCGGTCGAGTTCAACGTCGTCCGCCTCCGCGAGAACATCAAACTCGGACACCGCGTCGGCAAATTCGTCGTCGAGGCGCGTGTTGACGGCGAGTGGCGCGAAGTGTTCGCCGGCGAAGCCATCGCCGCCTGCCGCCTGCACTGGCAGAAGGACAAACCCATCCGCGCCGACGCCGTCCGCCTGCGCGTCCTCGAAGCCCGCGGCCCGCTCGCCATCAGCGAATTCGGCATCTACCGGATGCCGAAGTTGTGACGCTATTTCCCGTGCCGGTCATCCTCCGGCTTCAACTCCTCTAACGGCGCGAGGCGGCGCAAGGACTTGAAGACGCCGGCGACACCGGCGACGGTCAGCAGCGTGGCGATGGCACCGCTGACGGCGGCGGTGACGGTTCCGAATTGCGCCGCGACCAAACCGCCGCGCAACTCCGAGATGTCGTTCGAGCAACCGATGAAGAGTTGGTTGACCGAGGAGACGCGGCCGCGCAGGGCGTCGGGGGTGAGTGCTTGAACGAGCGTGTGGCGGATGATGACGCTGACGTTGTCGCACATGCCGCTGAGGAACAGCGCGGCGAGCGAGAGCCAGAGGTTTTGCGAGAGCGCGAAGACGAGCAGCGCGGCGCCGAAGCCGGCGACTGTCCACAGCAGCGCGATGCCGGGCTTGCGGAACGGCGGCAGATACGCGCCGGCGACCGCCATCGCTACGGCACCCACTGCCGGCGCGGCGCGGAGCAGTCCGGTGATGAAACGGTGCGCGGTTTCCGGTTCGAGGAACGGGAGCGTGACGCCGGCGAAGACCTCCTTCGCGTAAATCGGGAACAGCGCGACGACGCCGCCGAAGAGCACCGCAAACAGGTCGAGCGTGATTGCAGCGAGCACGGGCTTGTGTCGCCAGATGAACGGAATGCCGGCGAAAGCGCCGCCGGCGGAGGCGGTTGGGGAGCGGGGAGGAAGTGCGGCGGCGTGAACGCCGCCAGCCCGACTGGAACCTTGCGCTGTCGTGCCACCGGTGGCCGCCCTTTGCCCTTTGCCCTTATCCCTTTGCCCTTCGTTTTCCGCACTATTTCCCCGCTCCCCGCTCCCCGCTCCCCGCTCCCCTTCCAACCGCAGCCCCAGCATTGCCGCGCCGAGGGCGGCGGCGGCGAACGCGGCGAAGGCGTAAACCGCCGTGAAACTCCACGTCGCCACAAGTCCGCCGAGCAACAGGCCGAGCGTCACCGCCAACTCGAACGCGCTGGAGTTCCAGCGAAAGGCGTTCGTGAGTGCCGCCGGCGGCACGAGGCGCGGAACGAGCGCGGCGCGCGCGGGATTGCCGGCGACGAACGCCGTCGCCAACAGAAATTGCAACGCGAACACCACCGGCAGCGCGGCGCAGCGCGGGTCATCGAACGTAAACCGCGCCACATCCGCTTCCGTCGTGAAAAACGCCGCCGCATCGCGAATGAACCCGTTGGCGGCGCGGAGCGCGTCACCGGCAGTGCCGGTAGTTGGCAACGCGGCGTGAAAATGCGTCGCCGCCGCGAGCAGCGCGTAGAGCACGAACGACGCCGCCATTGTGCCGGCGATGATTTTCCGCCGGTCGCAGCGGTCGGCGAGCACACCGCTGGGCAGGACGAGCGCGATGAGCGGCAGCACGTTGAGCAGCCCCAGAAAGCCGAGCGCGGCGGCGCTGTGCGTCCACTCGTAAACCTGCGTTCCGATGGCGACGCTCATTCCGAGCCGTCCGAGATTGAACAGAAAATTGCCCGGCAAAAACCGCCGGAACGCCCCGTGCCGAAACGCGGCGTAGGGGTCGGCTTTCGCGGCGGCGACATTCGGTTTCATCAAGGCGCGGACGGTAGGTTTGCGCACCGCCGCTGGCAATGCCCGCCACCGCCGGCACCACCGCCGGTGGCGAAAATCGGCTTCCAAAACGCGCCTCCGCGCTTCCAATGCGCCGCGCCATGTCTCACCACAACAATCTGCGCGAACACTACGGCGACGAACGGCGCGCTCTGTTCCTCCTCGGAGACGGATTCGAGGAAATCGAAGCCATCACGCCGCTTGACCTCCTGCGCCGCGCCGGCGCTGAAGTTGACCTGCTCGCCGTGCACCCGCGCGACTACGACGCCGGCGGGGACCACGAGAAGGCGCGCCTCGTCACCGGCAAGAACGGTCTGTGCGTGCTCACCCACCGGTGGCTCGACGACTACGGTCCTCCCATGACGATTATGGGCTACGGAGGTCTGCTCGCGCGCTACGACGCGCTCGTCCTGCCCGGCGGTCCCGCCGTCGAGCACATGCGGCGCAACGAGATTGTGGTCGGTCTCGCCCGCGACGCGCACTGGTGCCGGTCGCACTTTCTTTGTGCGATTTGTGCCGCGCCGCTCATCCTGAAAGAGGCGTTCGCGCTCGAAGGCGGCGTCCGCCACACGGCGTTCCCCGGCTGCCGCGACGAACTGCCCGACGCGCTCTTCGACCAAGCGGTCGTGCGCGACGACCTTGTCATCACGGGACGCTCCGCCGGTGCCGCGACGGAGTTCGGGTTCGCCATCATCGCCGCGCTCTGGGACGACGCCCGCGCCGCCAAAGTCGCCGCCGAAATCCATGCGCCGCCGCCGGTGCCGTTGACAGCGTAGCGCGGGGAGGGCGGGGTAGCGCGTTGGCGTGCGAATCCCGATAGCAACGCGAAAAATTCTGCGCGCTTGCCGGTGCCGGTGCGTTCTGGCACCGTTGCCGGCGTATGCGAGTTTCAACCATTCTTTTTGCGGCGGTCGCTGTTGCGACCGGTCTGCAAATCACGCAGTCCGAGGCCTTTTCCCGCCTCGCCGCGCCTGCCGCGCTCGCGCAGGACGCCAAGTGGACCGGCGAACCGGCGAACCTCTCCACGAAGCGGCTCACGGTGCCGTCCGCCGGCGCAACGCGGCATTTCCAAGTCAAAAGCGAAACGCCGTGGA
>JAISSQ010000100.1 GCA_031273045.1 Puniceicoccales bacterium | reverse complement strand
ACGCCCGCCTACGCCTGCAATCAGGTGCAGTTCTGGCACGACTTCCGCGCCGACGTCGTCGAAAAAGAACTCGCGGCGGCGCGGAAGTTTTTCGCAATCACAACGCTGCGCGTCTATCTGCACCCAATCAATTTCGAGCAGGACAAGGAGAATTTTTTCGCGAACCTCGAACGCTTCCTCGTCATCTGCGCGAAGCACAACATCAAGCCCGGCTTCACGTTCTTTGACGACTGCCACCGCCCCGACGGCATCTTCCTCAAAACGCCGACCGAGCCGGTCAAGGGCTGGCACAACGGACGTTGGGCGGTGGCGCCGCAAAAGCGCGACCGCGACATCAACAACCTCGCCCGCTACAAACCGTATTTTCAGGAAATCATTGGCAAATACAAAGACGACCCGCGCGTCCTGTGGTGGGAGACGTTCAACGAGCCGAATATGAAAGACAAGTGGTCGGTCGCGATGCGCAAAGCCGCCTACAAATGGGCGAAAGAAGCCGCGCCCTCGCAACCGATTCTCTGCTGCTGGGACGACTCGCCGGAGACCGACATTGTCAACGCCCACAACTATCAAAACCACGTTTACCGCGACGCACGACGCGCCGCCGGCGCCACCGGTGGCGCACAGTGGACGTATGGCGCCGCCGGCTTCGGCGACTGGGACAAACAAGTCGCGCTCAACCCGAAAAAAGGATGCGTTTTCACCGAAGCCGGCGCGCGCTGGTTCGCGCCGCGCACAAGCAACGGCGAACCGGTGGAAGTCATTCGCTGGCTCGAATTCAGAAAAGCGCAAAAACAATACGTCCCCGGCGTTTACCTCTGCTGGGAACTGATGGCGGGAAACTCCAACTGCCGGTGGTATTGGGGAACACCCAAAGGCACGCGCGAACCGACAATCCCGTGGTGCGGGCTGCTCTGGGCGGACGGAACACCCGTCTCCCTCGCCGAAGCCGAAGCCGTCCGCGCCTACGTCACCGGCGAAAAGAAAGCACTGTTCTTTGACGATTTTCAACGCGCCGGAAACGCCGCCGGCAACGCGAACGCCGCCGCAAAAACACCGCCCGCACTGCCGCCGGCGCCGCCCCGCGCCGGCTACACATTCTTTGACGCCGGCGACACCCCCGCCGCTCCGCCCGCCGTCTGCGCCCTCAACGCCAACGCAAAACTCATTGCCGGCGACGAAACGTGGACCGACTACATCGTCGAAACCGTCGTCATGCTCCCCTCCGAAAAAGGCAACGCCGGCGTCGTCTTCCGCGCCTCAAACTACGCCGCCGGCACCGACAACCTCTCCGGCTACTACGTCGGCTTCACCACAAAAACCCTCTACCTCGGAAAGTTCGACAACTCCAAAAAACACGCCCCCGTTTGGAAACAACTCGCCTCCTTCGACCTCGCAAAACTCGACTGCAAAACCACCCCCGGCGTCTGGAACCAAATCCGCGTCAAAGCCAAAGGAAACAACATCAAGGTCTGGTTCAACCGAATGCACGAAAGCGCCGACACCACCGCCGGCCTGCGCATTGATTACACCGACACCGACGCCCCGTTCCTACGCGGCGCCGCCGGCCTGCGCACCCACCAAACCCCCGCCCAATTCGACAACTTCATCGTCCTGCCGGCGGAGTATTGGGAGTGAGAAAATGGGCATTCACTTCGCCGGCGGAACGTAGCGGGCGGGCGGGAAATCGCGGGCGCGCAAAGCGGCGCGGACGGCAGCAAGGTCGAGGGTAGCGGCACCACCGGCAGCACCACCGGCGGTGCCCTTCAAGCCGTTTTTGGTGAACCAGTTCTCCGGCATTTCGAGGACGTAGCGGATGTTCGGCGAACGGGAGACAACGGTGTCGGGATTGTTCGCGATGAGGGCGTGGGTCTCGACGAGAACGCCGTCGGCGGTGAAGTAACCGAGGTCGAGGTTGATGGGCACGTTGCGCATCCAGAAGGCGCGCTCGCCGTCGTGGGTGAACACGAAGAGCATGCCCTCGTCGGTGCCGAGACCGGTGCAACCCATCAGCCCGTTGGCGACCTCCAAATCGGTCACGGCGAGGCGGGCGGAGATTTTCTTGCCGCCGACAGCGAGCGGGAAGCGCGTCGCGGCGGGCGCGGTTCCGTCACCGGCACCGCCGGTGCCACCGGCGGCGTTCACTCCCGTTTTCTCCGGCGTCGTCCGCGCATCGCAACCGGCGAAACCGCCGGCGACAAGCGTTGCGACGAACACGGCGGCAAGCACGGCGAGCGCGCCGATTTCGGCGAGCCCAACACGCCCCGCCGTGCCGGAATGCCCGCCGGCACCGACACGGGAAGCCGCCCCAGCGAACTTTCCGCCGCCGGTTGCGGCACCACCGGTGGCGGCGCGCGCACTTTGCTTTGCGTTCATAAATCGGAGCGTCGCAGAACCATGAACAAAATGTTCAGACGCTCTGAATTTCCTCGATGATGTCGGCAGCGGGACGCGAACCGACGAGTTTTTTCACGACGCTACCTTCCTTGAAGAAGAACAGCGCCGGAATGCTGCTCACGCCGAAACGCTCGGCGAGTTCGGGATTGTCATCAACGTTGACCTTCGCGATAACCGCCTTCGCGCCAAGCGTTTCCGCCACTTGGTCGAGAACGGGCGCTAGGGCGCGGCACGGACCGCACCACGGCGCCCAGAAATCCACCAGAACCGTGTTCTCACCGGCGGACTTCAGCACGTCATCAAACGTGTCTTTGTTGATGTGAATAACTTCGTTGGACATGTCTTCTTTTTATTCCTATTTGTCTGATTTTTGCGTGTTCTTGAGAAAATTTTCCAAATTTTCGCGTGTTTTCGTTTGTTTTTCGTGGCACCGGTGGTGTTAGAACGGGCGCGGCGAGGAGAACAGCGGCGCGTTGTTGAGCGTCAGATAATCGTTCCACAGCAGCACGCAGAACAGCAGACAGATGAGCAAAATCAGAATGTCCACAATGCTGGCGAAAACGCCGTCACGCGAAGGACCGCTCTCGTCCTCAAAGTTCGTCTCAACCACGTTGCCGGCGCGAACGCCGGTCGGGATGGACGAGCGCGCTCCCGAAGAGGGTCCCGAAGTGGAAATGGGAACCGACGCCGACGAGGGCGGGCGGTTCAGCACCGGTCCCGAAGCCGGACGACCGGCAAGCGAGGGCACCGACGGCAGCGACGACGGCGCGCGACTCATGGGCTTGGAGACCGACGGCGGCGGCGGCAGCGGCGCGCCGGAAGGCGAGGGCGAACGCGGCGCGGGCGCGGAAACGGCGGGCGGCGGAGCCGGCGGGGCGGGGCGCGGCGCAAGCGTCGGTCCCGAAACCGGACGCGGTGCAAGCGTCGGACCGGAGACAGGCGTCGGCGTCGGTGCTGGTGCCGGTGCGGAAGCGGCCGACGGCGGCGGCGTTGCCGGACTCGTTGCCGGCGGCGGGACGGGCGCGCCCGGGCGCGGTGCGAGCGTCGGACCGGAGACGGGCGTCGGTGCCGGTGCCGGCGTCGGCGTCGGTGCGGGAGCGGGAGCAGGAGCGGAAGCGGGCGAAGGCGGCGGCACAGCGGTCGCCACCGGCGGCGGGGTTCCGGCGGGGTGCGCGTGGGGCGGAACCGAACCGTGCGGAGCGACGGGCGGATGCGTCGCCGGCGGCACCGGTGCCGGCGGCGGCACGGAAGAGGGCGGCGGAATGCTCGCTGCCGCCGGCGCGGAGACGGCTTGCGGTTGCGCAGCCGAGGGCGGCGCGGAGACCGAGGGCGGCGGCGCGGCGGGAGTGGGCGTCACGGCGGCACCGGCACCGGCGGCACTGCCGGCGGACGCACCGCCACCGGCGGCACCGGCGAAGGCGGACTTGGTGCCTTCGGCGGCGTGGGCGGCGGCGGACGCGGCGGCGTTCGGGTCGGGCTCGCCGTTGATGAGGTAGATGGAGACGCCGTGCACGTAGCCGGCGCGGGCGGCGTTGTGCTCGCAGTCGTGGAGCCGGCCGTAGCCCTGCGTGGACGCGCCAACGATTTTCCCGTTGACGGCGGTGCGGCGCCACCGCCACTCGCCGCCGTGGTCTTTGTAGAAGTCCCACGTGTCCTTGCTGCCGAGGCGCTGCGCTTCGGCGATGTCGGACTGCGAGAGGGTGGTTGTGTTGTCGGGAATGTTTGGCATGACGAGTCAGGGCTGAATGGTGAATGGTTTCGGGTTCGGGGAGCGGTGGCGGAAAATCACGCCACCACCGTGCTCAACAGGACGGACTTGCCCGGCTTGTAGCCGCAGCGGACGGCGTTCGTCTCGGCGTCGGCGGCGGACGAGTAGGCCTCGGAGGAGGCGCCGACGATGCGCCCGTTGATGGAGACGCGGCGCCAGCGGTGACCGCCGCTCTTGTCGTTGTAGAATTCCCAAGCGTCCTTGGCGCCGAGGGTCTTCTGCTGGCGTTTGCCGGGGATGTGGTATCCGGCGCGCGCGGCGTTGGCGATGCAGGGTCCGCGCTGGGAGTAGCCCTGCGTGGAACTGCCGACGATGAGGCCGTTGGAGGCGGTGCGCCGCCAACGCCAGAGTTTCTCGGCGTCTTGGTAGATTTCCCACTTGTCTTCGGTGGCAGAGGCAGGCGGGGTTGGTTGGGTTGCGGAAGCCATGTGTGCGGTGTGTTTTTTTGGGTGAGGGTGATGCTTGTCGAAGCGGCGCGGAAATTAGGTTTGGGCGGCGCAGTGGGAAGCAAAAATTTTGCGCACCGCCGGTGACTGCGAAAACACGCCGCAAACGCCACCGGCAACGCGCCGTCGGTGGTCAGTCCACGAGCACTTTTGTCAGGTCGCCATAGGCGTCAACGCGGCGGTCGCGGAAAAACGGCCAGATGCGGCGGAACTCGCGCTGCTCGCGCAAATCGCACGGGACGACGAGCACGGCTTCCGCGTCGGCGGGGGCGCGCGCAATCACGCGCCCGTAAGGGTCGGCGACAAAACTCTGTCCCCAGAACTCGGTGCCGGTGCCGGCGGCAGCACCGCCGGTGGTGGTCTCGATGCCGACGCGGTTGACGGCGGCGACGTGGCAGCCGTTGGCGACGGCGTGACCGCGCTGGACGGTTTCCCACGCGCAGTGCTGCGCGGCGCCGAGCGCGGCTTTCTCCGCCGGCAGCCAGCCAATCGCGGTCGGGTAGATGAGCACGTCGGCGCCGGCGAGCGCGGTGAGGCGCGCGGCCTCCGGAAACCACTGGTCCCAGCAAATCAGGACGCCGATTTTCCCGAACGCCGTCCGCCACACGCGGAAGCCGCCGTCGCCGGGCGTGAAGTAGAATTTCTCCTCGAACGCGGGGTCCTGCGGAATGTGCTGCTTGCGGTATTTGCCGAGGAAGGAGCCGTCGGCGTCAATGACGGCGGCGGTGTTGTGATAGACCTCGGCGCCGCGGCGCTCGAAGAGCGGGGCGATGATGACGACGCCGAGCCGCTTCGCCGCCGCCTGCAACTCGCGCGTCGCCGGTCCGCCGGGGACCGGTTCGGCGAGGTCGAAGCGCGCCGGGTCCTGCGTGGCGCAGAAGTAGCGCGTCGTGAACAGTTCCTGCAGGGCGATGACCTGCGCGCCGCCGGCGGCGGCCTCCTCGACGCGCGGAAGCGTTTTGCGGAGGTTCTCGGCGGGCGTTTCGGCGGCGGCGAGTTGGATGAGACCGAGCGTGAGCGTGTCCATGAGGAGTGCGGTGCGTGTGCGTGAGCGAGCGGTGCCGTTGAACACGCCGCCGGCGGCGCCGGCAAGGGAGAGTTTCTTGTTCCGTCCGCGCCGATTTCTGGTTCGCTCCCGCGGCATGTCCGAAGAAGACACCCCGCAGTCCAAACTCGCACTCACACAGGTTCTGCGCCGCCTGCCGCCGGAGTTCGTCGAAACCGTCCTCACGCACGTCCAGAACGAGGAGCGCGACTCGTTCGCGACCATCATGGCAGTCCTGTCCGGCGCGCTCAAATACCGCCCCAACATCTGGCGCAAATGGCCCAAGCCGCGCCAGCGCGAATGGCTGCGCGACAACCTGCGCTCGCCGCGCTTCGCCGACTCCGCCCAGCACCTGTTGCAGGAGTGGTTCTTCTCGCAGCGCGTCGAAATGCTCAACGCGTTCCTCGACGTCATCGGCATCGAGCACGACTCCGAGGGCTGCATTCGGGGCGACATCCCCGACGAGTTCGACCCCGAAAAAACGCGCGCCGGCGCCGAAGCCCTGCTCGAAAAATACCCGCCCTTGGAGGTCTCGCTCTACCTGCGCCTCTTCCAACTCGGACGCAAGGGCGGCTGGCAGCAAATCGCCGACCTGCTCGACACCGACCCCCGCCTCGCCCTGAACCCGCCACCGGCGGCGGCGGCGTAGGCAGGTGCCACCGGCGGTGCCGCATCTTCAAGTTTTCCGTTGCCGGCGGGGGCGAGTGCCCAAAGGATTTCGCCCCGTGAGCAACACCTACCACTACCTCGACGAAAACCGAACCCCGCAGGGACCTTTGCCCGAGGAAGACATTGCGCGCCTCGCTGAAACGGAACGCCAGAACGGGCGCGAACTGCTCGTCGCGCGTCCGGGCGACAGCACGTGGCTCCCCTACGATGCGGCGACGAACGCGACCGCTCACATCGCGCCCGTCCGTCCGCAAGCGGCGCGCGCCGCCGCGCCCGTGCGTCCGCAACCGGCGCGCCCGCAATCGGTCTCCGCGCCCGTCACCGCCGCGCCACCGGCAATGTCCGTTTCGATGCCCGCGCCGCTCGGTTCGATGGGCGCGCCCATGCAGCCGCTTTCCTACATGCAGCAGTCCGCACCGCCTCCGCAACGCGGCGGCAACGGCGGCGGCGGCGGCGGTGCCACGCCGTGGCTGTCCATCGTGTGCTACGTGGCGGCGGCGTTGCTCTTCCTGACGCTCCTCGCGAACGCCATCCTGCTGCTCGTGAACCTGCCCGCCGGCAAGGTGCCGGGAACCTACGTCGTGCAAATCATCAGCGAGTTCGCCGCCGCCATCATCGCCGGCATCGCCTTCGCGTGGCTCGGAAACGCCCTCGCGCTCTTCTCCGAAATCGCCGCCAACACGCGCCGGTAGCAGCGGATAAGGCCGCTACACACACGGAGCGCCGCACACATGGAGCGCCGACTTTCAAGTCGGCTCGCCCCCTCCATGCGGCGGTAGCCGCCACTCTTTTTTAGAAAAGCAAGGCGGCTGCGCCGCACCATCGCCAAGCCGACTTGAAAGTCGGTGCTCCATGTGGCGACGGGAACGCGGGTCTCTGCTCCACATTTCACGCTTCCTTTTTCACCGGTGGCGTGTGTTTTCGGCACGCAATGCGTTACCTCCGTTTTTCCACCACGATTGCAATGTTTGCCGCAGCCGTCGGGATTTCCGCCGCCGCGCTCGCCGCCGGCACGCTGTTGACCGGTTGCGGCGCGCTTTTCGGTCCCGAATACGGCCTGCCCGCCGGCAAGGAGCCGAAGTCCGCCTACGCGCCTTACAAGCCCGCGCCCGCCGGCGAGAAAGTCCAGACGCGCGCCTACGCCGTCGCCGACCCGACCGCACCGTTCAAGCCGGT
>JAISSQ010000094.1 GCA_031273045.1 Puniceicoccales bacterium | reverse complement strand
TCGCCCGCCTGCACTTGGAGAAAATCGGCGCGCGCCTGACCACGCTCACCCCCGCGCAAGCGGACTACATCGGCGTCCCCGTCGAAGGTCCGTATAAGGCGGAGAACTACCGGTATTGACGGGCGCGCCGGTCCGTCGCGCGGCAAACGCCGTTCACTCCAACGCCGCGCGCATCACCGGCACCGGCGCCGGCAGTCCCGTCCATTGCCCGAACGCCAGCGCGCCCTGCCAGCAGAGCATGCCGCGCCCGTCGGTCGTCCGCGCCCCCGCCGCGCGCGCTTCGCGCAGGAACGCCGTTTCGCTCCGCCCGCCGAAGACCGCGATGTCAATCGCGAGCAGGTCCGGCCGCCAGAAGCGCGCCGGCACCGGCGACGGGTCGCCCTCGCGCAGTCCCAGCGAGGTGGCGTTCGCCACCAATGCGCCGCGCGCGAACACCGCCGACGCCAGCGCGCCGTCGCGCTCCGCCGCATCCATCGCGAACTCCCGAATGACGCCGCCGGCGGCGCGCTCGGGGAAACTCTTCCGCAGTGCCTCGGCGAGCGCGCGCAGACGCTCCGGCGAGCGGTTCGCCAGCCACAGCGTCCGGCAACCGGCGTCGAGCAACGCCGCGCCGACGCCCCGAGCCGCGCCGCCGGCACCGAGCAAGACAACGTCCGCGCCGGCGGCGGCGACACCGAGGTCCTCCGCGACCGAGCGCACGAAGCCCGCGCCGTCGGTGTTGTCGCCCAGAAAACCGTCGTCGCGCCGGACGAGGACGTTCGCGGCACCGGCGGCGGCGGCGCGGTCGGAAACGGCGCGGACCAGCGGGCTGGCGAGCGCGAGCACTTTGTGCGGCAACGTCAGGTTCAGCCCGCGAAAGCCCTTCTCGTGGAAGAGCGCGAGCGCGGCGTCCAAGTCCGCCGGCTCAATCTCGAACTTGAAATAGCGCCAGCCCGCCACCGGCGACGCTGCCGGCGCGGCGTCCGCGACGACGGCGGCGAGCGCGGCGTTGTGCATGCGCGGGCTGCGCGAGTGCGCGATGGGCTTGCCGATGACGGCGAGCGAGGGCGCGTCGCGGCACCACCGGCGCAGGTCGTCGAGCGTGCGGACGCGCTCGGTGTCGTCGTCAGGGGGAAGCGTCGGCATGGCGCGGCGGAAATTCAGAACGTCGCCCAGATGCCGAGGACGACGAGCAGGGCGGCGGCGAGGACTAACGCGATGCCGGCGGAAAGCGGGGTCTTAATCGCACCGGCGGTGTTCGCGGCGTCACCGGCGGCGGCGTTATCACCGGCACCGGCGGCGGGGGCGTCCTCGATGAAGGCCTGTTTGAGGATTTGCAGGTAGTAGTAGAGGGCGACGACGCTCGCGGCGATGGCGAGGAGGGTGGCGGCGTAAAGGACGCCGGAGATGATCGTGCCACCGGTGGCGGCGGCAAGGGGGTTGGCGGTCGTGGCGGCGGCGGTGCGCAAGGCACCGGCGAAGACGAGGAACTTCGCCATGAAGCCGGCGAGGGGCGGGATGCCGGCAAGCGAGAGGATGAAGACGAGGAGCGTGCCGCCGAGGAAGGGCGAGCGGCGCCACAGTCCGGCAAGGTCGCGCAGGTTGCGCGCGGGGGCGCCGGCGCGCTCCATCACCGCCAAAACGCCGAAGGCGCCGACGGTCGCGAGGCCGTAGGTGAAAAGGTAGTAGAAGAGCGTCCGGTCGGCGTTTCCGTCCGCGACGCCGCCGGCTTTGTTGGAAAGGGCGGAGACGAGCACGGCGAGCAGGAGCACGCCGGCGTGCGCGATGGCGGAGTAGGCGAGGAGGCGGCGGACGTTTTTCTGCGCGAGGGCGGCGATGTTGCCGAGGAGGAGCGAGGCGGTGATGAGGACGGCGAAGAACAGGACCCAGTCGGCGCGGGCGGCGATGCTGGCGGCGGCACCGGCGGGGGCGTCGGCGGATGCGGTGCCGTTGAAGAGGCGCGCCGCGAAGTTCGCCAGCAGGCCGAAGCCGGCGACTTTCGAGGCGGAGGCGATGAGGGCGGCGGACGGTGCCGGCGCGCCTTCGTAGGCGTCGGGTGCCCAGAGGTGGAAGGGGGCGGCGGCGACTTTGTAGCCGAAGCCGGCGAAGACCATCGCGAGGGCGACGAGCAGCAGGGGCGTCACCGGTTGCTCGGCGAGCGCGCGCGCCATGGCGTCGAACTCGATGGTGCCGGTCAGCCCGTAGAGCAAACTGAAGCCGAAGAGGAGGAACGCGGCGGCGGTGCCTCCGTAGAGGAAGTATTTCAGTCCGGCCTCGGCGGAGCGGGGGTCGCGCTTGTCGAAGCCGGCGAGGATGTAGAGCGAGAGCGAGGCGAGTTCGAGGGTGACGAAGGCGAAGAGCAGGTTGCCGGAAAAGAGCATCCACTGGCAGCCGGCGGCGGCGAAGAGGGTAAGCGCGACGTGCTCGGCAGGGTTCTCCAAACGCGAGGTGCCGGCGGTGATGAGGAGGGTCAGCAGCGTGAGCGCGTAAATGGGGCAGGTGAGGTAAAGGAGGGTGCTGGCGCAAGGGATGAGATACGGGTCGGACGACATCGCCGCGACGAAGCCGATGGCGACGAGCAGCGGCACGGCGAGCGAGATGGCGCCGACGGCGGTGGCGGCGCGAAGGCGCGTGAGGCGGGCGGCGTTCTTGAGCCACACGAGGTCGAGGACGAGCGCGAACAACGCGCCGACGGCGGGCGCGATGAGAAAGGGAAAGGCGAGCGGTGGCGTGAGGGGACCGTTAACGTTGCTGCCGTGCCGCACGAAGGCGTCCAGCGCGTCAATCGAGCCACCGGCGCAAAGCAGGAGCGCGCCGAACGCGAACACGGACAGGAGCGTTTTGACGACGCGCGGCGAGGTGATGATGTCGGATTTGGGGAAACTCATCGGGACGAAAAGGAAGTGGTCGGTGGTCGGTGTCCGGTGGTCAGCGGTGGTCGTTGCCGGCGGCGGTTATTTGTTGGCGGCGGTGGCGAGCGCCTGAAAGAGCGGCGAGTTGAGCGCCGGCTCTATCCATTGAAGCAGCAGGTCGGGGCGAAGTCCGATGACGACGCTGACCGTGAGCAGCAGCCCCGCGCCCGCCTTTTCCGCGAGCGTGATGGGCGGCAGCGGTTCATGAAGTTCGAGAACGGGCGCGGCGGCACCGGCACCGGTGGCACCGGCGGCGGTGCCCGCTTCCGAGCCGCTTCCCTTGCCGAAGAACGCCAGCGAGACGGCGCGCAGTGTAAACGCCGCCGCCACGGGGATTCCGACCGCCGCGGCGACCGCCCACAGTTTGCTGTGCTCCCACGCGCCGGTCAGAATCAGCAGTTCCGCGGGGAACCCGCTAAAGCCCGGAAAGCCCATTGACGCCACGCCCGCCAACACGAACACCACCGCCGCGAACGGCAGGTGCCGGTGCAACGGCAACGTCGAGAGCGCGCGCAAATCGCGCGTATGCGTCCGCTCATAGACCATCCGCCCGACGACCGCGAAGAGCAGCCCCGCGACCACGCCGTGCGAGAACATTTGCAGCACCGAGCCGGCGAGCGCGCGGGGCGTCGCCGCCGCCAGCCCCAGCAACACGAACCCCATGTGGCTCACGCTCGAATAGCCGATGACAAACTTGAAGTCCGTCTGCTTGAGCGCAATCAGCCCCGCATAGACGATGCCCGCGAGCGCCAGCGCAGCCACCACCGGTTGGATTGCCGGAAAAGCGTCGGGGAACAGCGCCGCCGAGCGCAGGCACCCGTAGGCGCCGAGTTTCATCACCACGCCCGCCAGCAACATCGAGGCGCCCGTCGGTGCCGCCACGTGCCCCGTCGGCGCCCACGTGTGCAGCGGGAACATGCCCGCGAGCGTCGCGAACCCGAAGAACAGCAGCGCGAGAATCGGCACCGCCGCCGCCGG
The DNA here is from genome assembly GCA_031273045.1 of Puniceicoccales bacterium. Taxonomy (GTDB): domain Bacteria; phylum Verrucomicrobiota; class Verrucomicrobiia; order Opitutales; family UBA953; genus CALNBE01. The sequence continues at coordinate 1,260 of JAISSQ010000094.1, read as the reverse complement.
CGCGAGTTTGGCGGACGCCGCCGCCGCCGCGAGCGACGCGAACGAGAAGTCCGCCGCGCCGGTGGCGGCGAACGCCCACACCAATCCCGCCAGCACCGCCGCGCTGCCGGCGAACGAGTAGAGCACCAACTTCATCGCCCCGTATTGCCGGTTCGTCGAACCCCAGATGGCGACGAGGAAGTATTTCGGCACAATCGCGATTTCGTAGAACACGAACAGCAGCAGCGCGTCCGCGCTCAAAAACACCCCGTAAACGCCGCCGATGAGCGCGAGGAACAGCGCGAAGAAATCCCCCGCGCGCCGCTCAATGTTCCACGAGAACAGAATGCCCGCCACCGCCGCCACACCCGTCAGCAACGCCAGCGTCATGCTGATGCCGTCGGCGGCGAGCAGGTAGCGCGCGAACACGCGCGGCGCGCCCGCATCGCCGGCGAGCGACGGGTCAACGGCGGGCAACAGCGACAGCCACGGCACGTCAACGAGCACCTGCGGCGCCGCCCCGGGCACGAACGAGAACGCCGCCAGCGCCGTCGCGCCCAAGCCGGCGAGCGCGAACGCGAGCGCCACCCAGCGCGCCGCGCGCGCCGAGCGTTTTCCCGCCGCGAGGGCGGCGGCTGCGCCGAGGAAGGAGAGGTAAATTGTCCAGGGAAGGGAACTCATGTTGGAGCGTTGCGCCGCCGCCGGCGACGCGCCCGAAAGCGCCCGCGAGCGTCAGGCGGGAAAAGCGCGGCAGGGTGCCGCCCGCCCCGCCCGCGGGCAAGAATGGATTGCGGGCATTACCGCCGGAAACGCGGGTCTGGGAGCGCCGACGATCAAGTCGGGTCGGTGGAGATTCGGCGTAGCCCCCCCACTAAAAAGAGAAGAGAAAGCAAGGCGGCTGCGCCGCATAGAGCATGCGAGCCGACTTGAAAGTCGGCGCTCCATGTGTGGCGCTCCATGTGTGTATCGGCTCGGCGTGTGGTGCATGGGGCCCGCGCGGGTCTCTGACCCGCAACACATGCGCGTTGCCGGTGGCGCAACCTCCGCCGGCGCACGCTGTCTTTGCCGGCGTATGCCTTCCCGCTCTCCCTCCTCTCCTACCTCGCCTTCAACCCGCGCCGCCGGCAACGTTGCTCCCGCCGCTGCCACCGGCACCGGTCTTTCCCGCCGCTCGTTCCTGTTGAACACCGTGCTCGCGGCGGCAGCCGCGCCGTGGCTCGTGCCCGCCGGTGTCGTCCGTGCGCAAGACGGACGTCCGACGCCCTCGAACCGCACCACGTT
>JAISSQ010000033.1 GCA_031273045.1 Puniceicoccales bacterium | reverse complement strand
CCGTGTTTTTTCTTCGGGCGTTCTTCGCGTTTGGAGAGTGTGTTGCGGAGGGCGAGGGCGACGCGGGCGCGGGTCTCGGCGGGGGTGATGACGTCGGTGACCATGTTGAGCGAGGCGGCTTGGTAGGGGGTGGAGAACTCGGCTTCGTAGGCGGCAATCAACTCGGCGCGTTTGGCTTTCGCGGCGGGCGAGGCGAGGGCGGCTTTCAAGACCTCCTTCTTGTCTTTGCCGGCGGCTTCGGCGGCCTTCGCCTCGTCGCTGGCGAGGCCGGCTTTTTCGATGTCGCTTTTGAAGATGACGCCGGCGGCGCCGGCGGCGCCCATGACGGCGATTTCGGCGGTCGGCCACGCGAACACGGCGTCGGCTCCGAGTTCGACGGGGCACATCGCGATGTATGCGCCGCCGTAGGCCTTGCGGAGGATGACGGTGATTTTGGGCACGGTGGCGCTGGAATAGGCGAAGAGCATTTTCGCGCCGTGGCGGATGATGCCGCCGCGTTCTTGCGCGAGGCCGGGCATGAAGCCGCCGACGTCAACGAGGTTGACGACGGGGACGTTGAACACGTTGCAGGTGCGGATGAAGCGCGCCGCCTTGTCGGAGGCGTTGATGTCGAGAACGCCGGCCTTGTGGTTGGGCTGGTTCGCGATGATGCCGACGCTGACGCCGGCGACGCGGCAGAAGCCCACGACGATGTTCGGCGCGAACGCGCCCTGTATCTCGAAGAAGTCGCCGTCGTCGGCGAGCAGCGCGATGACGCGCTTGACGTCGTAGGCCTCCTTGTTGGTCGCGGGAATGATGTCGTTGAACGCCGGCACGTCTTCGAGCGGCACCGGCAGCGCGAGGTTGTGCGGCGGGTCTTGGAGGTTGTTCTGCGGCAGGAAGGAGAGCAGGCGCGCGGAGAGTTGCAGCGCGTGCGCGTCGTCCTCGGCGACGAGGTGGACGTTGCCGGAGACGCTCGCGTGCGCGGCGGCGGTGGCGAACTGGTCGAGCGACGCCTGCTCGCCGGTGGCGGCCTTGATGACTTCCGGTCCGCAGATGAACAGGTTCGAGTTCGCCTTCGTCATGATGATGAAGTCGGTCAACGCCGGCGAATACGCGGCGCCGCCGGCGCACGGACCGGCGATGACGGAGATTTGCGGCACGACGCCGGAGAGCGCGACGTTGCGGTAGAAAATGCCCGCGTAGCCGGAGAGCGCGCTGACCGCCTCTTGGATGCGTGCGCCGCCGCTGTCGTTAACGCCCACGACGGGAATGCCGACCTTGCCGGCGTAGTCGAGCAGGTCCCAGATTTTCTTCGCGTGAATGAAGCCCAGCGAGCCGCCGCTGACGGTGAAGTCCTGCGAGAACGCGGCGACCTGCCGGCCGGCAACGTAGCCGGTGCCGGTGACGACGCCGTCGTAGGGCAGTTCCTTTTTCTCCATTCCGAAGCGGTGGCAGGAGTGCTGCGCGTGCGCGCCGAATTCTTGGAACGTGCCCTTGTCAAAGAGCATTTCGAGGCGCTCGCGCGCGCCGTGAATACCTTTTTCGCGCCGCTTGGCGAGTTTGTCGAGACCGCCGGCGGCGGCGATTTTCTCGCGCCGCTGGGCGAGTTGTTCGAGGAGTTTCGGGTCAATGGCCATGTGTGTCCGGGATGGGTTGGAACGTGGTGGTTTGAAGAGGGTGCGCAGTTTCCGCACGAGGGGCGGAATGGCAAGCGGGAACGAGACGGGGACCGAGACGGCAGGGAACCTTTGTCCTTGACGCCGTGCGGCGGTTCGCTTCCCTCCGGTGCCTCAACTCAGAAAACGAGACCTCATGGGACAACCAAAACGCAAACAATCCAAACGCCGCAGCCGCCTCCGTCGCTGCGCAAACCAGACGCTCCGCGCCCCCCTGCTCGCGCGTGACTTCGACGGGACGGCTTACCGCCCGCACCGCGTCAACCCCGTCAACGGTCAATACCGCGGACGGCAGGTGCTCGAAGTCGAGATGTGAGCGCGCACGGCGCCTCCGCTCACAAACCTCCGCGCCGCGCATGGAAGCGACCGCCGACACCACGCCCGCATATCGCATCGCCGTTGACTGCATGGGCGGCGACAGGGGACCCGCCGAGATAGTTCTCGGCGCGAAGTTAGCCCTGCGCGACATCGGACCGGAGGACACGCTCATCCTCGTCGGCAAGGAGGACAAGTTGCGCCAACTCGCGCGCAAGGCCGGTCTTGGGGGCAACCCGCGCATTCAGTTTCGGAACGCCACGGAGATTGTCACAATGGAGGACAAGCCGATGGCGTTCCGCTCGAAAAAGGACGCCTCGATGGTGGTGGCGCTCGACATGCTCAAGAGCGGCGAGGCGGACACGATGATGTCCGTCGGCAACACGAAGGTGCTCGTCGCCGCCAGCACGCTTAAACTTGGGCGCATGAGCGGCGCGGAGCGTCCCGCGCTCGCCGCCATCATGCCGCACTGCAAGGGGCACTTCGTGCTGATGGATGTCGGCGCGAACCCCGAAACGACGCCGGGGCAACTCATGCACAACGCCGTCATGGGGACGGTTTACGCGCAGTCCGTCCTGCGTCTGCACAAGCCGCGTCTGGGCTTACTGACCGTCGGCACCGAGGAGGGCAAAGGCGGCGAGCGCATCAGTCGCACGCACGACCTGCTCAAACGGCTCGACGGCTCGCTCATCAATTACGTCGGTCCTGTCGAGGGCTTCGACATGTTCGACGGCTCGCTGGACGTGGTGGTCGTGGACGGCTTCACCGGCAACATCCTGCTCAAAACCGTCGAAGGCATGTTCTCCATGCTCGTCGGCATGGTGCGGAAATGCGTCGGTTGGAACCCGCTCTACTGGGCGGGCGCGGCGGCGTTGTTGCCGCTGGGCGTGGACATCAAGCGGCACCTCAAGCCCGACAAGAACGGCGGCGCGCCGTTGCTCGGACTGAAGGCACTCGTGATGAAATCGCACGGTTCGGCGAACCGGCACGCCATTCGCGGAACGCTGCGCCTCGGACGCGAAGCACTCATGCACCGCATGGCGGCAAAACTGCGCGACGCGCTCGCCTCCGCCAACGCCCTGACCGGCGAAACGGTCTCGCCGGCGTCGGCACCGACGGTGCCGGTGGGGGATTCCTCCGCGCCTTCCGCGCCGACGGCGTAAGTGCCGCCGCCGCCGCCGTCGGTGATGTCCGCGCTACCGGCAACGGAACAATGCCGGCGGACGGGTTTCATTTTCCGGTGATGGCACGGATTCGTTTCTCTCATTTTCTCGCCCTTTTGGGGCTTTGCGGACTGTGCGGCGGCGTCGAAATCGGTGCCGCCGCCGGCGTTGCCGCACCACCGGTGGCACCGGCAACGCCGCCGACGGTGAATGCCGGCGACCCTTTCAGCGCGAATGCGTTTCGCGTCGAGCGCGACAATCTCGGCGAAAAGGCGGCACCGGTAGCGGCACCGGCGGTGTCACCGGTGGCGGCGAGAGACGCAGGCGCGTTGCCTTACACCGGCGGTGCCGACGGCGTGAAGAACTTCACGCCCGCGCCGCGCTTCGAGCCGTGGGCGGAGGCGGCGTCGCTTAACGACGGTTGGGCGTATTGCGAGGAGCCGCCGCCGCCGGTGGTGGCGTCGGAGACGGAGATGTCCGTTGCGAAGGGTGCCGCGAAAGGCACCGCGAAAGGCGCTGCCGGTGCGCCGGCGAAGTTGTCGTTAGAGCCGTCGCCGGTGCCGCCGGCACCGCCGGAGTTTTTGTCGGACGCGGAGTGGTCGCCGGTGACGTTGCCGCACACGTGGAACGCACGCGACACCGTGCAGCGCGCCGACTACCGGCGCGGCGTCTCGTGGTATCGAAAAACGCTGAAATTCTCCGAAAAAGACATCGCCGGCGGTCACCGGTGGTGGCTGCGTTTCGGCGCGGCGGGACAGAGCGCGGTCGTTTACATCAACGGCGCGAAGCGGCTCGAACACGCCGGCGGCTACGACGCCTTCGCGCTCGAACTGCGTCCGCGCGCCGGCGAAAACGAAATCTTGGTTCGCGTCTCAAACGAGAAGAACCGGCACCTGCCGCCGTTGAGCGGCGACTTTAACCAATACGGCGGCCTCTATCGCGGCGCGTGGCTGCTCCGCTCGCCCGCCGGCACGTGTTTCTCGCGCGAGCAACTGCCGGCAATCGCGACGTCCGATGTCTCCGCTGAACAGGCGACGTTGAAAATCACACCGCCGGCAGTGCTCGGCGACGGTGCCGGCGACGCCGACGCCGAACTGCGAATTAGCGTTTACGCGCCGGAGCACACGCACACCCACGCCGTCGCCTCGGAGCGGTGCGCGTTGAAGCGGCTCGCGTTGAAAAACGTGCCCGCCGGCGGCGTCGCGCTCGAAATCAAAAAGCCGTTTCTTTGGACGCCGGAGACGCCCGCGCTCTACACGGTCGTCATCGAACTCGTCGGCGAAAACGGCGTCCTCGACAGCGTCCGCCTGCGCACCGGTTTCCGCTCGTTTCGGTTTACGGCCGACGACGGATTTTTTCTCAACGGCAAGCCCTACAAATTGCTCGGCATAAACCGGCATCAAGATTGTCCCGGACTCGGCAACGCGCTGCCCGACGCCCGCCACGACGCCGACCTGCGCCTGCTCAAACGCGCCGGCTTCAACTTCGTCCGCCTCGCGCATTATCAACAGGACGACTACGTGCTGCAGCGTTGCGACGAACTCGGCCTGCTCGTCTGGGAAGAAATCCCGCTCGTGAACGTCGTCGCCCCGCGCAACTACCCACCGAGCGAGACGCTCGCCGCAAACGCGAAACGCATGATGCGCGCGCTCGTCACGCAGCACCGGCACCATCCGAGCATCATCGTCTGGGGACTTGGGAATGAGATTAGTTTTTCCGCCGCGCCCGCTCCGACAAACTCGACCGCTATTGATAGCAATCGACAGCAATCGACAGCGGTCGAGAACAAGCGCGACACCGCCGCCCACCACCTCTTTGAAAAAAAACTCATCGCCGACCTCCACGCGCTCGCGAAACACCTCGACCCCTCGCGGCCAACAATCCTCGTCAGCCACGACAGCGACCGTGCGTTCGACGCCGGCCACATGTCCGTCCCCGACCTCAACGGCTACAACCTCTACAAGGGCTGGTATCGCGACACGCCGGCGGCGCTCACCACGCGCCTCGCCGCGCTCCACGCGATGAACCCGACCAAACCGCTGCTCCTCTCCGAATTCGGTGCCGGCAGCGACCCGTGGCTCCACACCGAGACACCGCGCCGCTACGACCAGACCGAAGAATACGCCGTCGCCCTCCTCGAAAATTACCGCGACCAGTTCGACGCGCCGCCGCTGCGCTTCCTCGCCGCGCACCTGCAATGGGTCTTCGCCGATTTCGGTGCGGCGCACCGCATCGACACCCACCCCTACATCAACAACAAAGGACTCCTCGACGCCAACCGCCGCCCCAAAGACCTCTTCTACTTCCTCCAAGCCCGCCAGCAGCGCACCGAGCCGGTGCTCTACCTGCAAACGCCGTCGTGGACAACGCGCGGCGGCAACGCCCTCAAACGCTACCGCGTCTTCTCGAACATGGACGAAGTGGAACTCTTCCACGACGGCGTCTCGCTCGGCAAACAGACGCGCGGCTTCGTCTGGAACGTCACCCTCCGCGCCGGCGCGAACGCACTGCTCGCGAAAGGGCGGAACAATGCATCACCGGCGGTGCCGGCAGTCGTCAAGGAGCACGGCTTCACGGTCAACTACGACCCGACGCTCCCCGCGCAAATCTCGCCGGTGATGCCAAAACGATAGGAGTGGTTGGCGCACGGTGGTTAGTGGACAGTGGTCAGTGGTCAGTGGACAGTGATTAAGAAGAAGGTGAAATGTAAACACACGATACTTCTCTTCATTTCGGAATCTAACTTCTGTTCACACTCTACACTAACCACTGACCACTGACCACTAACCACTGACCACTAAAAAAAGATGTTGCGCTTGTTGTGAAAACTAACACAACACAGCGCCGAGACCGGAATATGAACTATTCCCAAGTCACAACACATCCAACAACAACACCAGCAACAAACAACCATGTCGCAATTCGCAACGTTCGAAGAATACAAGACCGCTCTCGTTGAGTTGGTTCTGCGTGACGCCGAGGAACAGTGGAAGGCCATTGAACTCCAACGCCGTCTGGAGAACCTGCACAAGGAACTCGGTTTCCGCAGTGCCGCCGACCTCATTGACGCGCTCAAAAAGGTGACCGCCGCCGCCGCCAAGGCGCCCGCGAAAGCCCCGAAAGCCAAAGGCAAGAAAGGCAAGAAGGGCAAGAAGGCCGCCGCTCCTGCTGACGCCCCTGCCGACGGTGCCGCTCCGGCTCCCGCCGCCAAGCCCGCCAAGAAAAGCAAGAAGGGTGGCCGCCGCAGTCGCGTGACCGACGAGGTCAAAGCGAAGTTCAAGGAAGCCCTCGACGGCGGTGTCTCCGTCCTTGCCGCCGGCAAGTCCGTTGGCATCTCGCAGCCGACTGCTTACAAACTCGCCAAAGAGTTCAAGAAGGCCGCCTAACAAACCGCCTCGCAAAAAGCGGTTTGCGAAACGCAAAAACGAAAGCGTCTCCCTCTCGCGGGGAGACGCTTTTTTCATTTCCACCGCGCGCGCTTTCACAATTCATTTCGCGCCATGCTGTCGCTCATTCATTCCGGCGCGCTTGTCGGCGTGGAATCCGTTCCCGTCTCCGTCGAAGTCAGCACCGGCGGCGATGGTGAGAAGATTTTCTTCCTCGTCGGCTTGCCCGACACCGCCGTCCGCGAGTCCATTGACCGCGTGTGCTCCGCGGTGGCGAACAGTGGCTTTCACATCCCGAATGTGAAGACGACAATCAATCTCGCGCCGGGCGATTTGCGCAAGGAGGGCGCGCTCTATGACTTGCCAATCGCGTTGGGCATTCTCGCCGCGACGCGCCAGATCAACCAAGACCGCCTCGGCGATTTTCTAATTGCCGGCGAACTCGGACTCGCGGGCGCGACGCGTCCGGTCCGAGGCGGCGTGTCACTCGCATTGCAGGCGCGGCGGCAGGGCAAGCGGGGCGTGCTGCTGCCGCGTGATTCGGCGGAGGAGGCGGCGCTTGTCGAGGGCGTCGCCGTTTATCCGGTGAACTCTTTGCAGGAGGCGGCGCGCTTCCTCAACGGTGTTTTGCAAATCGAGCCGGCGCGCGCGCAGGACAGCCCGTTTCGCCGTCCGCCGCCGCCTGAAATCGCGCTCGATTTCTCCGAAGTCAAAGGGCAGGCCGCAGTCCGCCGCGCCGTCGAAGTAGCCGTCGCCGGCGGTCACAACATTCTGATGATAGGACCGCCCGGCTCCGGCAAGAGCATGGTCGCGCGGCGCATTCCGACAATTCTGCCGGAGCCGACGCTTGATGAGTTTTTGGAAATCCTCGGCATTCAATCCGCCGCCGGCGTGAGTTTGTCCGCCGACAACCGTTGCTTTCAGCGACCGTTTCGCGCGCCGCACCACACGATTAGCGATGTCGGTTTGATTGGCGGCGGCAGCGTGCCGGGACCGGGCGAGATTTCGCTCGCGCACCATGGCGTTCTTTTCCTCGACGAGTTGCCGGAGTTCAAACGCTCCGCGCTGGAAGTGATGCGGCAGCCGTTGGAGGATGGCTGCGTGACCATCTCGCGCGCCGCCGCGAAAATCACGCTGCCCTCGCAGTTCATGCTCGTCGCCGCGATGAATCCGACGCCCTGCGGCTACATCGGCGCGAAGTGCCGGTGCTCGCCGCGCCAGATTGCGAACTACCGCTCGCGCATTTCCGGTCCGCTGCTCGACCGCATAGACATTCACATTGAGGCACCCGAACTTTCCATTGAGGAACTGCGCACCGCGAAGCCGGGCGAGAGTTCGACGCAAATGCGCGAGCGCGTCGTCGCCGCGCGCGAACGCCAGCGGCAGCGGTTCTCAACCACCGCGCTTCCGCAAATTTGCAACGCGCGCATGACGCCCAAACTCATTCGCCAGCACTGCGCGCTGACGGCGGCGCAGGGCGCGTTGCTGCAGCGCGCGATGGAACGCCTCAACCTCTCCGCGCGCGCTTACGACCGCATTCTGAAAGTCGCCCGAACCATCGCCGACATTGACGGCGCGGAAGCCATCGGCGACCGGCACCTCTCCGAGGCAATCCAGTATCGCAGCATGGATAGAAATATTCTCGGAGAGACCGGCGGTTGAGTTGCCGGTGCCGCTACCGGTGCTGCCACCGGTGGTGGCGTTCACGGTTCACGACCGAGTGGATAGTAGCACCCGTCGGCGGGGTCGCGCTTGTATTTAGTGAAGCCGAGACGGGCGAGTTTCTCGGTGTCGTTGAGCGCGGCGCGGACGCGGCGCTCGTTGTGCTGTCCGGTGAGGTTTGGCGCGGAGAGGACGCGCCGGACGGGCTCGCCCGTGAGCGGGTGCCTGTCGAGCGGCGGGTCGGCGGCGGGCTGCTCGATTTCGAAGCGCGCGCCGCCGGTGCCGTCGGGGTTCTGGACTTGGTATTCGTAGATGGGCACGGTGAACGGGAGGGCGGTGCCCGCTACTTGTTCATCATGGTCTGAATCATCGTGATGAGCGGCAGGAACATGGCGATGACGATGGTGCCGACGACGACGGCGAGGAAGACGATGAGCAGCGGTTCAATGATGGAGGTCATGGCACCGACGGCGTTGTCCACCTCTTCGTCATAAGTGTCGGCGACGCGGTTGAGCATCTCCGGCAACTGACCGGTTTCCTCGCCGACTTGAATCATGCTGGTGACCATCGCGGGGAAGACCTTGCTTTGCTCAAGCGGGACGGAGAGCGGCTCGCCGTCGCGGACGCGGTCGTGAACGGCGGTGAGTGCCTCGCCAAGGACGACGTTGCTCATCGTGTCGCGGGTGATGTTGAGCGCCTGCAGGATGGGCACGCCGGACGCCATGAGCGTTCCGAAGGTGCGGGCGAAACGGGCAACGGCGGCGACGGTGACGAAGGCACCGACTTTTGGCAGACGGAAGACGATTTTGTCGAGGGCGCGTTTGCCCTTCTTGCTGCCGGTGACGAGTTTGACGAGCGAGTAGAGGGCGACGAGCACCACCGGCACCGCATACCAGAACTCGGAGAGGAATTTGCTGACGGAGATGACGAACTGCGTCAGGGCGGGCATCTCCGCCTTCTGGTCGGTGAGCATTTTCTGGAAGGTGGGGACAACTTTCACCATGAGCAACCAGACGATGCCGACGGCGACGGAGATGACGACGACGGGGTAGGTCATCGCGCTCTTGACCTTCTTTTTGAGGCGGAGGGACTTCTCCATGAACATCGCGAGGCGGTCGAGCACGCGGTCGAGCACGCCGCCGGACTCGCCGGCCCTAATCATGTTCACGTAGAGCCGGTCGAAGGCCTTGGGGTGCTGCGCCATCGCATCGGAAAGGTTGTTGCCGGACTGAACGTTGTCGCTCAACGAGGTGACGATGTTTCGGAGATTCGGATTCTTCTCCTGCTTCTTGAGGATTTCGAGGGCGCGCAACAGCGGCAGACCGGCCTTGAGCAGGGTCGCCAACTGGCGGGTGAAGATGGTCAGGGGTTCGTGCTTGACGCGACCGGTGCGTGCGGCACCGCCTTTCTTGCCTTTGCCGCCGATGAGCAGGGAACCGACGCCGCCGCCTTCGGCGCTCATGTGGGTAATCATGAGTTTCTGGGAGACGAGGCGGGCGCGCGCCTGCGTTTCGGTCGGCGCCTCAATGGTGCCGGTTGTCTGCTGACCGGCGCTGTCAATCGCCGTGTATTTGTATTTGGCCATGTGTGTTCTGGGTTAGGGATGGGGGCGGGTTCGTTGGGAAAGCGCGGGAGGAAACAGGGAACGCCATCTCGCGCAACTCAAATTTGCGGAGCACACAATTCGAGCGGTGGTTCGGATTTGCGGGGACCATCTTCCCATGCGCGCAGGAGGGGGTCGAACTGACCGGTGTTGAACTTCCAGATGAGTTCGAGGCGGCGGCGCGTGAGGAGTTTGTCCGAGCGAATAACGCCCCAAAGGGCGTCGAGGTAGCGGTGCAGGTTCGGGTCTTCAACGTGGTTGGCACCGGTGCGCAACGAGGCGCGGTAACCGGTGGGGCAGGAACGTAAGACGTGTCCGATTTTCCATTGCGGTTGATAGTCCGGTCTGATTCGAGCGAGAAAGGCGTCGCCCAGAGCGTAGCGGTCGGTGAAGCATTTTCCTTGCCCGAAAAACCACAAGTCGTAACCGAGTGCCTTCAGTAGGAAGTCACCTTTTATGTTTTCCAATTCTTTGGGTTTTATTTTTCTTATGCTGTAAGGTTCAGGGTAAAGTGAGACCATGCGGGGAGGTTGTTTTGAGATGAACTCTGTGCGCGCACTCAGCACGAATGAAGTTGCCCAAAACCACGGCGTGCGTTCGCAAACTGGTCGTTCCATCCATTTTCGACTCATGGTGAACCACCATTCTCCGGTGGTGAGGGGGAGCATCCCCGGCCATGCTGGAAGCGGAACCGCCCCCATTAGCGTTTGATAACAAAGCAGACCTCCCAAGACCTTTGCAAGGCGCGGGCGGATTTTGGGGAGGGCGGCGGCGGTGAAACGGGTCGAAAAAAGCGCGAAGATGGCGATGAAGAACGGAACGGAAAAATGGCGACCGGACATGAAGTCACCACCAATTCTCAAAAGATAGATGTAATATAGCAAGATTCCGGCAAGAATGCATAAAACTTGGGGGGGGGGGGGGGATAACTTGCGCAAGCGATTGCAAACGAATGCCAGCGTTGCCGGCACTGCGAGGACGATTGCGTCTTGGATGAGCGAGTCGCAAAAATACCAAATTCCACGCTTCAAATAGTCGGAAAATGGGTAATTTGTGGATAATTTCGCGTAGGCGGTGTTGGGAAAGGGGAAACCGTAGTAAATCGTCGCAAAGATTTCCCAGAGGACAAATGGGAGCATTCCGGCGGCGGCGAGCAGGGTTGCGCGGAGGAACGTCAATTGCGGGGCGCGTTTGAA
>JAISSQ010000181.1 GCA_031273045.1 Puniceicoccales bacterium | reverse complement strand
CTACGACGGACCGCTCACGAAGCGCGGCATCGGCGCGGCGCAAGTCCTCAAACTCTTCGAAAACGTCTTCCGCGCCGCCGTCTATCCCACCGGCAGCACCGCCGCCGCCGGCAGCCCCTTCCGCACCGGACGCCTCAAATACCCCTCGTTTGACCGCGCCGAGTTTGACCCCCACTACAAAATCGCCCGCCTCCGCACCGCCAACGACATCGAGGCGGCAGCGCACGAACTCGGACACGCCCTCTTCCCCCGGCTCGAACCGCTCTCCTCCGCCGTCCAGCAAGAACTCGAAGCCATCGGACACCTCTTCTACGGCTCCACCAAACCCACCGCCGGCTACATCGAGGAAGGGTTTGCGGAGTTCCTCCGGCTCTACCTCTTCGGCGCCGACCTTTCCGGCGGTCACATCGTCGATCTCCCCATCGCGCACACCCTGAACCTCTTCAACGCCCTGCTTGCCGACCCGCGCCAATCCACCCTCCTGCGCACCCTCTCCGCCGCCCGCGCCGGTGCCACCCTCTACCGCACCCAATCCGCCGCCGACCGCGCCCATCACGACCAATACCGAGGCAAGACACTGCCCGAACGCGCCCGCGAAATCCTCTCGTGGAGACGGTTCCGTGAAGCATGGCTCGACAGCAATGCCGCCCTCGCTGACTTCTGGCGCGAAGCGCAGCAGTCCCGCGCCGGACGCGACGCGAGCAACGCCGGCTTCGACGACGCATTCAACCCCTTCGCTCTCCGCCTCTCGCGTCAACGCACCTCCGCCTCTCGCGCCCGCTATATGGCGGAGCGCGGCATGCTCGATTTCGCCGGCAACCGCATTGGTCCCTCCCTCCAAGAATGGTTCGCCGCGCCCTCCCCCGACGCCATCGCCTCCGGTGCCGCCGCGCCGTTCGACGCGCACGAGTTCGTCGTTTATCTGTGGGCAAAACGCGCTCTGGACCTCTGGGCGGAAGTCCGCGAAGCACAGCACACGCTCGACACCGCCGTCTTACCCGGCAAAGAGGACGAGCGCGCCGAACTGGTCGAGCAGTCCAAAGACCTCCTCCAAAATCAACGCAATCCCGGTCTGACCTCCGAAGACGCCAAAGCCATTGTGGACGCCATCGAAAGCCATCCCGCGAAAGCGGCTGACTACGCTCGCCGCGCCGCCGGCGTTCACGATTGGTCAATGGGGTTGCTCAATTACGGCGCCGACCAATTGCCGGCGCAGGCCGCGCTCGTCGCCCGCCTCGCCGCCGACCCTATGAGCGCGAACTACATCCCACTGCGGCGCGAGTTTGAGCACCTCGACAAAGAGTTCCGCGAGCGCGTCCCTGCCGGCACCGACGGTGCCGAGACCGTCAAGCGTCTCGTCGGCAGCGGACGCGCCGTGCGCTCCATCTTGGAGAGCATGCTCGCGCAGGCCGCCGAACACGTCGCCGCCACTGACCGCGCCGTCGTCTTGGAGCACATCATCAAACTCTCCCGCGAAGTCCCCGGTCTTGGGCAATGGGTAGTGCCGGTGCCGCGCGAGACCGTCCTCGCCACCTCCGTTCGCGCCCAGAAGGTTTGGGGCGCGCTGCTCAAAATCGCCACCTCGCACGGCATCAAACTCATCATCCCTTTCACCGGCAGCAAAAGTAACCCTGACGATGTCGCCGCGCACAAAGAGAAAGTGGACGCCTTTCTCGACGCGAACCTCGACATCTATCAGCGCGCCGCCATCCCCACCGACGACGGTGAGTTCCTCATCGTGCCGCACAAGATTGTCAAAAAAGACGAAAAGACCGGTGAGCAGACCGAGGAATTGGAGTTCTACGAGATAGACGCCGAACTCTACAAAGCCCTCTTTGATTTCGAGGCCGCCGCCGGCAAGTTCGGCACCTCGCTCATTGGACAAGCCCTCAAATGGCACGCCCAAGCCCTTCGTCTCGGCACCACCGCCCTGCGCGCCTCGTTCGCGTTCGTCACCAATCCCCTGCGCGACGCCAAAACCCTCTACTACAACACCCGCTCGCTCGCCTCGCCTTTGACCATCCTCCGCAATTGGTTCGGCGCGCAAGCCACCCTGTTCATCCACACCTTCTCCGGCGGACGGCTGGCGAAGCATTCCGAATACATCGCGCTCAAAGACCTCTACGAGCGCATGGGATTGGAACTCACCGGCTCGTTGACGCAGGATAGTCGTCCCCTCGCCCTCGCTGCCCGCCGCCTCGAACGCGGCGGCAAGTTCTCCCCGTGGTATCCGTCCGACCTCTACGAAACCCTGCTGCGGCTCTTCCAGTTCTCGGAGACCGCGTCCCGGCTCGTAGAACTCAAACTGCTGTGCCAACGGCTCAATTGGAACCCCGCGACAGACGTGATGACCCCGCGCATCGCGACAATGCTGGCGAACGCCGCCAGCCAAGTGACCACTGACTTCCGGCGCGGCGGACACCTCGCCCGCGCATGGAATGCCTTCGTCCCGTTCTTTAACAGCCATATTCAGGGCAAGATGTCGGCGTTCGCGGCGGCGCGTCGTGGCGGCTGGAAGTGGCTCCTCACGCGCGGCTTCCTCATCAGCGTCGTCGCCCTCGCGAATTGGTGGCGCAACAAGGACGAGGAATGGTGGGAAGCCATGCCCGACGGCGAACGCTTCACGCACGATTACGTCCAACTCGGCGACCAAGTCATCCAGTTTCCTCGTGTGTTCGAGTTGGACGGCTTGTTCAGCGGCGGCACCGTCGCCATCGCAGACGCCATCTATCGCACCGACCCCGAAGGAATCTACAACTGGTTCGCGTCTCTGTTCGAGGAGATGTCCGTCGTCGGCTCGCTCCAAACACCTCTCGGAATCGGCGGCGTCGGTCTCTCCCTCGACGCCCTGCCTCCGGCGTTTCAGGAGTTTGCGGAGCAATGGACTAATTTCGACCAATTCCGCAAAGGCAAGATTGTGCCCCGCAGCGAGGAAGACCGCACCCCGTCCGAGCAGTATTCGTGGAGTAGCACCACCCTCGCCATCAAGGCCGGCGCCATCCTCGGCGTCTCGCCCCGACGCATTGACCATGCCATCCGCGCCATCTTCGGCGGCGTGGGCGGCGACATCGCCGGCGTTTTCGGTCACGGTGACGACATCACCGGCGACGGCGTCGCCCGTGACTGGCAACTCGCCAATCTGCCCATCGTCGGACGCCTCTTCCGTCGCGACGGCGACGCCATCAACAACTCGCGTCATGTCTCCGCCCTCTACGACATCTACGCCGAAGTCACCGCCCGCGCCGCGTCCATCACCGGTGACGAGACCCGGACCGAGCGGCTCGAACGTCTCACCATCGCCTCTGCCGTCGAAGCCATCCAGCACTACGAAGCCCTTCGCACCCTCACCGGCGACCTCGACCAGCGCAAGCAACTCGCCTCCGAGCAATCCGCCCTCGCTGCTGACTGCGTCGAACGTTACCGTGCCGGCACCCTCCGTTCTGCCCGTGGCACCTATTCCGCCCGCGCCGCCCGCCTCGAAACCCGCGCCGCCCGCCTCGAAACCCGCCTCCGCCGCGCCCGCAAAACCACCCCCAAATAAACCGCCCCAAAACCGCCACCAACCTCACCCCCAATCTCATTACCCATTCCCCCGCAACCATTTCCACCCCCCCCTCCCCAAGGTTCGGTGCTCCATGGTGCGGCGCTCCCAGTGGCGCTCCATGTGTGTAGCGGCTAGGCGTGTGCGCATGAGAGCGCGGGTCTCCTGCCCCGCATGGGAGCGCGGGTCTCCGACCCGCAACTGGGAGCGCCGACTTTCAAGTCGGCTCGGTGGAGATGCGGCGTAGCCGCCACTCTAAAAAGAGAAGAGAAAGCAAGGCGGCTGCGCCGCACCACTGCCGAGCCGACTTGAAAGTCGGCGCTCCCAGTGTGTGGCGCTCCATGTGTGTGGCAGTTTGGCGTATGGCGACCTCTGGCCACTGTCCACTAACCACTGACCACTAATCACTGGCCACTGTCCACTAACCACTGACCACTAATCACTGGCCACTGACCACTGACCACTGGCCACTGACCACTGACCACTGGCACCGGGCGTGCCCCTCTCGGCACCCGACATTAGCCGCTCTACCGAACATATTTCCGTGCGCGCACATTGTAACGCGCATTGTAGCGCACTTTGTGGCGCACATTATAGCGCGCCCTTATGCGAACACATTTCTTGTTTTCGACCACAGTTCTGAAAAATAGAAGAAATTTGCTTGCGCGTTTACGTCGGCAGTGTTTCGTGTGGTTGCATTACATTGACATCCGTGCCCTTACACACCGCACCGCACAACATCACTGGAACGAAACAAATGAGTCGCAGTTTTCTTCTTGCCGCCGCCGCACTCGCAATCGGCGCGGCAGCCGCCCCGTCTTTCCCGTCCTCCGTCGCGCCAAGCGTGTCAGCGGCGGTGTATCGCTTCACCGGTGCCGCGCAGAGCGGCGAGGCGACGCTCAATTGGGCGACCCCCGCCAACTGGCTCTACGAGGACGATTTCGGCGTTTTCTCCATCCCCGGCACCGCCCCCGGGACCACTTCCGGCACGAGTTTTGACTACCTCTTCTCGCTCGCGGACTACCCTGCCCTGAGTTCCGTCCAGCAGTCCCAGACCGCCATCAGCGTCAACCTCGCGACCACCCGTTACGCGAATTCGCTCACCCTCGTCGGCGTATCGGAGGAGGCGTCCGGCAACACGCTCTCGTTCACGAACAGCGCGCTTTACACAAACTCGCTCACGCTCCAGCACGGCAGCGTGAACACCACGTTCACGGGCGCGATTTACGCGCGCAGTAGCACCACCGGTCTGACCATCACCAACGCTTCCGGCGCGTTGAGCACGCTCACGTTCACCAACACCGTTTCCGCCACCAACGCCCAGTCGCAAGCCGGCACGCTCACCGTTGACACGCAGGACAACAGCGACGCCGTCGTCTTCACGAATTACGTCAGCGCTGCAACCCTCGTGAAGAACGGAGCCGGTTCGCTCACGCTGACCCTCGCCGGCAACAGCAACGCCCGCACCTTCGGCAACTTCGACTTCAACGGCGGCACCGTCATCGTGAAGGCGAGCCGCATCTTCGGCGGTTCCGCCGCGACCTACGCCCCGAACAGCGTCGTCCGCCTCGGCGGCGGCGGCGTCAACACCATCACGATGTCGTCCACCAACACGACCCAGAAGGTGACCTACGCCAACTTCGCCTCGCTTGACCTCGCCGGTGCCGACCTCGTTGTCAACCGCGCCACGACCACCGCCTTCGAGCACACCTTCGCCTTCGAGGGCACCACCGCCGGCAGCATCGGCGGCGCGTCCACCGCCGACCTCCGCACCGTCGAAATCGCCCAACTCACCAACCTCTCCATCGCCAACGCCCTTTCCGGTGCCGGCACCCTCCTCAAAACCGGCGCCGGCACGCTCACGCTCACCTCCGCCGGCAGCACCTTCGCCGCGCTCGATGTCCGCGCCGGCACCGTCGCCGCGCAAATCACCGCCAACTCCGCCCTCGGCGTCAGCGCCAGCAGCGGCACGAACAGCGGCGCGCTCGGCGGCGGCATCCTCACCGTTGACGGCACCTACACCCGCGTCGAACTCACCCGCTCCACCGCCGCCGGCACCCCCGCCACGCCCATCGTCACCCTTGGCACCGGCGCGAACCTCACGCTACGCAACGGCGGCGTCGTCACCGTCGGTGCCAACCTCGACGTCAAACTCGAAGCCGGCGCGGTTGACTTTTGCTACAACGCCGTTGACCAATCGTGCGGCCTGCTCGATTTCGGCACCGCCTCCGTCGCCATCGGCGGCACCACCTTCACGGGTCTGATGCCGAACGCCACGAGCAAGTTCGCCGGCGACATCTCGTTCCTCCCCGACTACGCCGCAACCACCGGCAGTCCCGACGTCGCCGCTCTCGGCGCCCTCGCCGGCTTCAACCTCGAACTCTCCGGAGCCGCCGCGCAGACCCTCTACCGCAATTTTGACAACACGAACGACGGCTTCGGCGCCGGTGCCACCGCCGGCGCAATCGCCCTCGCCGGCAGCGTCTTCAAGACCGCCGCCTCGACCGTCACCCTCGACCCCAGCATCACCACCTTCTCCGCCGCCGGTGCCGCCGGACTCACGCTCGCCGCCGGCACCTTCGCCCTCACGCTCCAAGACCAACTCGCCGCCGGCACCGTCGTCAACTTCACCGGCACGCCCGCCACCGCCGCCGCGCTTCCCGAAACATCGCCGGTGCTCGCCCACGCCGCCACAGCCACTGCCGGCACGCACAACAACATCACCGTCGCCGCCGGCGCGCTCGGTACAATCCGTCTCGGCGGCGACGCCTCCTCCACTTTCGCCCTCAACATCGGTGCCGTCTCCTTCGGCGACGCCGCCGCTTCCCTCCGCTTCGAGAACTACACCGACCCCGTTCTCGCCGCCGCCTCGCAACGCTTCACCGGCACCGCCGTCCCCGTCCTCACCGCCGACCGCGTCACCCTCGCCAACGCCTCCGCCGTCAACCTCGACCAAGTGTGGTTTCGCGGCTACGCGCCCGGTGCCGCGCTCTCGTCCTCGCCCACCGCGCCGAACGAAATCGTCCCCGCGAACGGCTACCTCGTCACCATCTACGACGCGCGCAACGAGACCACCGCCGCCAGCACCGGCACCACGACGTGGAACAACCCCCTCGCGTGGGCGGGCGACGACTACTTCTGGGTTCCCGACTCGCCCGGCGCCACCGTCCGCTTCGAGTCCTCCGTCACCACAGGCACCCTCTCCATCACCTTCAAGGGCGCGACCTACACCGTCGGCAACCTCACCTCTGACAACACCAGCGGCATCGGCACGGCGGGCACCTACTACCTCGACAGCGACTACGCCACCGTTGCCGGCGGTCGCCTGATTCTCGACAGCGGCGACCCTTCCGCACCCGCCACAATCACGTTCAGCACCAGCCGCACGCTCGTGACCTATTCGAGCATCGAGTTGCGCTCCAACCTCCTCGTTGACGGCAAGGGCGCGGTTCACTTCTGGTCGTCCGGCCTCACCGCGACGCCCACCACCGGTGCCACCATCACCGAAAACGGCGGCTCGTTCGGCATCACCAAGCGCAACACCGGCACGCTCTCCTTCGGAGGCAAGGGCACCTACTCGTTCAGCGGCGACATCTTTTTCGAGCAGGGCAGCATCCAACTCTTCAACATCACCGCCGGCTTGGAAACCTTCCAACTCGGCACCGGAGCCATCCGCATCATCCGCCTCGACGGCATAACCGTCGGGAACTCCACCACCGGTCACATCATCGCCGGCTACAACGGCACCGCCACCTCCACCTACGCCCAGAA
Source organism: Puniceicoccales bacterium (assembly GCA_031273045.1). Lineage (GTDB taxonomy): Bacteria > Verrucomicrobiota > Verrucomicrobiia > Opitutales > UBA953 > CALNBE01. Next base: position 6,132 of record JAISSQ010000181.1, on the reverse strand, counting down.
GACGCTCCTCAACCCAATCGTCTTCGACGCCGACTCGTGGCTCACGCTCAACGCCGTCACCCTCAACCCCGCGACGCCGACGGACACGCCGCTCGCCGGCACCATCACCCTTTACAGCAACGCGAGCAGCTCCGCCGTCCACGCCGGTCTCGGCCGGAACCTTCAACTCTCCGGCACCGGCGCGCTCGTCCTCTCCGGCAGCCAGAACAGCACCGCCTACATCTTCCGCCTCGAAAACTTCGACTCCACCTTCACCGGCGGCCTCACCATCAACACCCGCACCATCATTGACTCCGGCACCACCGGTGCCGACGCCGTTGTCATCGGCGCGCCGGCGGCGGGCAAGAACCCGCTCGGCGCGGGCACGGTGACGACCACCTCCGCGCTCCTCATCACCGCGCCCGAAGTCACCGTCGCCGGCACGCTCAACATCAGCGCCGCCGGCAGCACGGGCAACAACTCCTACGCCTACGTCTCCATCACCTCGCCGCTGACAACCTTCGCCGCCGGCAGCACCGTCGCCGTGCCGAACACCGGCTCCGCTTACACACGCTACATCACCTTCACCGGTGGCACCGCCGCCGCGCCGCACCAAGTCGTCTTCGCCGGCGGCGCGCTCCCCGCCACCACCGCGCAAGGCGTGTTCGACCTGCGCGTCGCCACCGGCAACGTCCTGTTCCGCGCCGACAACGGCGTCTCCACCGCGACCATCTCCAACCACCTCGTCGTCAGCAACGGCACGCTCACGCTCGACCCCTCGCTGACAACCTTCACCGCGAAACAGTTCACCGTCGGCAGCGGTGCCGCCACAACCTCGACCACCGCCGGCGGCACGTTGCGCCTCACGCTCGACAACCAAATCGCCACGCCCGCCGGCGGCGTCCTCCTCATCAACGCCGGCACGTTCGACATATCGAACCTCACCATCTCCCTGCCCAACGCCTCGCTCTCCAAGGCGTCCGGCGACAACGGCTACTCCGCCGGAACCATCATCCTCGGCGACAGCGGCAAACTCACCCTCGCCGGTATCACCGGCAGCACGAACGTCTGGGGAACCGACAACCGCCGCACCGTCACCATCCAGAACTCCGACGTCGAACTCTGGGGGTCGAAAACAGAAACCGCCGGCGTCTGGGAATGGACCGCGCCCGGCGCAACCTACATCCGCTTCGCGATGGACGACCTCGCCGTCTCCACCTTCCTCACCAACTACCCCGAAGCCCTCACCCGATTCAACTTCACCGGCTACTCGACCGACGCCGCCCACCCCGCCGTCCTCGTCAAGTTCGCCGACACCGCCACCTACGGCGACTACTACTACCTCCTGCCCAATCCGGCGGCGTTCGCCCCGTTCGAGTGGACCGGTGCCGCCGACAACACGCCCCTCAACAACGACGCCCTGTGGAGCGTCTCCGGAAACTGGACCATCGCGCCGGACACCGGCTCCGCCTCCGCATACGTCGTCTTCCGCGACCTCGACGCCGTCCTCGGCGACGCGCTCAAGACCGCCGTCTTCGTTGACCTCCACGCCACCGTCAACCGCATCACCTTCGACCACGCCCGCCCGTTCACCCTGCGCGAAGCCGACACCGGTGGCTCGCTCACCCTCGCCGGCACCGGCGCCCTCATCGAAAACAAATACTCCACCACGACCGTCGAGGTCCCCCTTATCTTCGCCGCGCCGACGACCATCGCCGGCTCCAGCGACATCCACTTCACCGGAACCCTCGCCGGCGGCGCGCAAATCACCCTCGCGGCGGACACCGACACCCTCCTCTCGTTCTCCGGCAACAGCCCCGCGTTCACCGGCGGCGTCCTGTGGAAGACCGGCCCGCTGCGCCTCACCGGCACCGGCACCGCCGTCCTCGGCACCGGCGAATGGCTCATCGGCGAGGACACCGACACCCCATCGCTCTCGCTCACCCTCGGTGCCAGCACCGCCGTCACCACGCCTTGGACGCTCAACGCCGCCACGCTGTGCGTCACCACCAACACCGGTGCCGTCGAGAGCGCGCCCTCGCTCGCCGGTGCCGGCACGCTCGCGCCGGGAATGCACAACATCAGCGTCGCCGGCACCGCCGTGCAGACGTCTGGCTACTACAACGTCCTGCGCATTGACGGCGAAATCAGCGGTGCCGGCGGTCTCCAACTCGGCGCCTCCTTCGCGCCGGACACCGCCAACTGGCGCGGTCGCCTCTATCTCGGCGCCGCGAACACCTACTCCGGCGGCACCACATTAGACCTCCGCGACTTCTACATCTACCTCGGCGCGGACAACGCCCTCGGCACCGGTCCAATCACCCTCACGCGCTCCGCCGCCGGCTCTACGGCGGGCATTCTGGCGAGCGACACCACCGGCACCGACGGCATCCGCACCCTCGACAACGACATCATCTTCTCCGCCCCCTACAACGGCGACCTCCTGCTCTACAACCTGCGCCTCACCGGCAACCTCTCGCTCGCCAGCGAGACGCAGACAAACGTCCGCTTCAGCATCGCCACGAACTACTCGCTCATCATCGAGGGACAGTTCGCCGACGCGCCGGACACCCTCGCCCACAACCTCTACTTCTCCGGCTCCGGCGGCGAGGTGCGCCTCAACGTCCCGCAGAATTCCTTCACCGGCAGCGTCTATCTCGCTCAAACCGGCGGGACATTCCTCATCGCCGACGACAAGGCGCTCGGCACCGGCACCATCTATTTCAACGCCACCGGCAGCGCGCGCCTCGGCGCCGCCGCCGGCAGCGACGGAGCGACCACGCGCACCCTCTACAACAAAATCGGCTGGTCGATGAACGGCGGTCTCTACGTGGACAACGAAACGGGCGTCGAACTCGTCTTCGCCACCGGCGGCGACCCCGCCATCTACGGCACCGACGCCGACGTCATCGCCCTGCGCCCCACCTACACCACGACCATCGGCATCGGTGCCGGCGACCGCCTGACCATCCACAAGCAACTCACGGACGGCTCCGGCGGCGCCTCCTCCATCACCCTGTCCAGCGGAAACCGCGCCGCGACCCTCGTCCTCACCAACCCCGACAACTCCTTCTCCGGCACGCTCACAATCTCGGCGGGAACCCTCGAAGTCACCGTCCCCGCCGACCGCCCCAACATCGTCACCGGCACCACCGCCGCCGCCGCCGAAGCCGCCGGTCTCGTCGAGGCCGGCACCGCCGCCACGCCCATCGGCTCCGCCTCCCCAATCATCATCACCGGCACCAACTCGAAACTCCTCCTGCGCACCGAGACCGGCGACATCCACCTCGCCGGCAGCGGCGAAATCTTCCGCATCTCCGGCAACGGTGCCACCAACAACGTCCCCTACTCCGGCCTCTTCCTCGAAACCCCCGGCGAAAACAGGAAGACCTACATCTACGGCGGCACCGCAATCACCACCGCAACGAACGCGATGACCGGCTACATCACCGCGCTCAACGGAATCGCCAAGGAGCACGACACCGGCGTCGTCTCCCTCTCCGCACGCCTCTACACCGGAACCACGCCCGACACCGGTCTCATCATCAGCACCGGTGCCGTCCGCCTCGTCCCCTACGACACCTCGGCGACCTCGCTCACCAACACCGCCACCCTGCTCGCGAACGCCGTCGTCGTCCTCAACGGCGGAACGCTCGACATCCACTACGACGCCGCCGACCGCTCCGCCGTGCTCACGAACGTCACCATCAAGGCGCTCCACGCCACCTCGCCGAGCAGCGTTGACGTCTCCGGCGGCACCATCGCCACGCCCGTCGAAATCACCCTCGGCGCCCTCAACGCCACGGCGTTCCTCGCCTTCACCGGCTGGGAGGGCGACCCCGCCACCGGTCGCGGAAAAACCATCATCAAGACCACCGAGACCGGCGTCGCGCCGGGATACGTCTATCCGAACGTCATCCTCACCGACGCCGCCTCCGTTGACTTCGCCAACCTGCCCCCGACCCTCCCCACGCGCGCAATCGTCTCACGCAACGACCTCGGCGCGCTCGTCCTCCTGCCCTTCAACAAGGACTACACTTGGGACGGCGAGAGCGGGAGCACGCTCTGGGACGACGACAACTGGCGCCGCGTCGGCGTCCACGCCACCAACGAATCCCCCGGAACAACCACCGGCAACGACGGCGAACTGGCGGTCTTCGACAGCGCCGTGCTCGACGCGCTCGGACGCCAGATGCCGGAGTCCATCCTCGTCAGACCGAGCGGCGTTTACGTCGGCGGAATCGAGTTCAACCTCGACGCCACCGACGCGCTCACGCTCACCGGCGGCACGATTTACTTCTTCACCGGTCTGGCCGACGGCTCGCCGCTCGGCTCCGCCGCCACGCTCTCCAAGTCCGGTGCCGGCACCGCAACCATCGCCAGCGACATCTACATCCAACCCCTCGGCTCCTTCGTCGAGAACCTCACCATCACCCAAGACGGTGCCGGCGCGCTCGTCTTCACCGGACAAGTGCGCGGCCCCGGCAGCAGGGTCACGGTCAAAGGTTCGGGCACCGGCGAGGTGCTCTTCCTCAACCAAAACACCTTCACCGGCGGCTTCACGCTCGACAGCCAAAGCGTCGTCCTGCCCATCACCGGTGACAGCGTCGGCACGCCCTCGCCCAGCGTCACATCCTCCCCGCTCGGTCGAGGAACGCTCTACCTGCTCAACGGAACGCTCCGCGCGACCGACGCCACCGGCGCGCTCGACGAGGCGCGGACTCTCGCCAACGCCTACGTCCTCGGCGACGCCGACGGTGCTTCGAGCGAAATCCGCATCACCGGCACCGCGCCGCTGACGCTCGCCGGAGCGGGCACGCTCGCCGGCTCCTCCACGCTGCGCGTCGCCGCCGGCTCCGAAATCATCCTCGGCAATCCCGACGGCTCCTCCGCGCTCGCCGACGGCGGCACGCACGGGACGCTCACCGCCGCCGGTGCCGGCAAGGTCACGCTCAACGCCGCGCCGGCGGCGGGAATCACGCTCGCGGCGGACGCCGGCGGAACGCTCGTCCTCGCCCGCGACGACCCGGCGGCACCGGTCGCCTACCCGAACGCCTTCAAGACCGGCACCACCGGCACAATCACGCTGCCGTCCAGCGCCGGCGGCACCGCGAACGGAATCGAGTTCTCCGGCGCGTTTGAAAACGAAGGCACATTCCGCGTCGAAGCCGACGCCGCGCTCGTCGGCGCGTTCGCCCTCTCCGGCTCCGGCACCGTCAACATCGCCACCGGTGCCACGCTCACGTTGCGCGACGAGGCGGCGAACACCTTCGCATTCCCGAACCGCCTCGCCGGCGGCGGCACGCTGGACGTCGCGTTCACCGACGCCGCCACGCAACTCGCCTTCTCCGCCGCCGCGCCCAGCGCGTTCACCGGAACCCTCTCGCTCGAACGCGGCGAAGTCCTCTTCGACGCCGCCGCCGGACGCGCCCTGCGCGGCGCGACGGTCAGCGTCGCCGCCTCCACCGGCACCGCCGCCGACGCCACCCTGCGCATCGCCGAACCGTTCGCCGCCGGCGACAAACTCGCCGCCCTCGCGCTCGACGCCGCCCGCCTCGTCGTCACGCCCGGCGCCTCCATCCGCACGGAGCATTTCAGCGTCGGTGCCGGCGGCGCGGTCGTCTCCCTCGAAGGCACCGGCAGCGACTTCCCCGACCTGCTCACCCTCGCGCCGGAGACGCCGCTCATCTTCACACCGGTCGTCATCTCGGACACGCCGACCACCGGCAACATCGCCGGCCTCTCCGTCTTCCCCGCCGCAAACATCTACGACCTCGCGCCCGGCGCCACCGGTGCCGCCGTCGTCGGGCGCGTCTATTTCACCGGCGAAGTCAGCGTCGAGCACGAGGGCGCGCACGGCCTCTTCCTCACGCAGGGCATCACCGCGCTCAACGTCATCGCCGGCAAAACGCTCACGCTCGACACCGGCGTCGCCGACTACTCCCAAGCCGTCGGCGCACCCGGTGCCGCCGCCGTTTACCTCAACCTGCCAATCGGCGAGGAGCCGGACGCCGCCAACCCGTCGGCGACCGCCGGCAGCGTCCGCTTCGCCGGCAACGCCCTCATCAAACTCTGGTCAACCGAGCCGAGCACCTACACCGGCAGCACCGAAATCGCCGTCGGCGCGCGCGTGGACAACGGAATCACCTACGC
>JAISSQ010000066.1 GCA_031273045.1 Puniceicoccales bacterium | reverse complement strand
AGCGTGCTCTGTTTCGCGACGGCGTAGCCGAGGACGGGGTGCGCGAGGCGTTCGCGCAGGGCGTCGAGCACGCACGGCGGGCTGGCGAAATCCATGTCGGCGACCCACGCCGGCAGCGTGTCGCGCCCTTCGACGCGGCGCCATTTAATCGAATCAGTGCCGGCGCGGTCGGGGCAGGAATCGAAGTCAAAAGAGGAAGCCATATCGGGCGGGCACTGTGGCGCGGTGGAGGCGGCGGGGCACTTCCAAAAATCCCACGCGCAGGTGCGAAGGCAGGCGCGCGGCACCGGCGGCGGCACCGGCGGCGGCACCGGAGCCATCACTGGCGGCAGTCACCGGCGGTCATGCTCTTTGGACGCGCACGAGGGGCACACGCCGTAAATTTCGAAGACGTGCGAGACGTCGCGGTAGCCAAGACGCCGCGCCGCGCTCTCGAACTTGGCGGCCTCGCAACCATCCAGTTCGTCCGCGTGGCCGCACTCGCGGCAAATGACGTGGTGGTGGTGCGCGCCACCGGCGGCTTCCAACGCCCAGAGATTTTTGCCGCTCTCCAACGGGTGCCGGCGGACAACGCCCACGCGCGCAAAATCCTCCATGCCACGATAGACGGTCACGAGGTCGGCGGCACCGGCGAGCGCACGATGAACCTCCTCGACGCTCACCGGCGCGCCGGCGTCGGCAAGAGCGCGCAACATCGCCCGTCGCGGTTTCGTGAGTCGCAACCCGGCGGCGCGAAGACGCTCAAGCGCACCGGCAACGCTCGTAGCGGCACTTGCAGCAACGTTCGCGGTCGCGCCGGCGGCGGCATTCACACCGGTTGCACCGGCATCTGCACCGGCATCTGCACCGGCGCTCACGCCGGCACTCGCGCCGCCACAACATCCGGCACCGCCATGTTTGGTGGATTTCTCGCTCATGTCGTCCAACCACGCAAGGAACACCAAACCGCCCTCCTTGACAACCCCGCCGCCGGTGCCTGAACCCAACAACGTGGACGGGAAAAACGCGCTTCGTGTTCGCCGACGGCAATGTCAACCCGTGCTACTACGTCGGCGGCAAGGAGCCGCTCTTCAAAAAGGACTTTGCCGGTTGCGACAACTGCGGTAGTGCCAGCAACCGGCACCAACGCCTCACAACGCCCGCGCGAGGCGCGGTTCGCGGGCAACAAGGGCGTCGAACATCGTCTGCAACTCCTCGCGCGTCTTGCGGAGCAACGTCCGCTCCGACGCCGGCTTCACGCCGAGCATAGCCCGCCCCATACGAATCATCCCTGCGAGGATGCCTCTGGCTTCGCCGTCGGCTCTGCCCTCCGCTATCAGTTGGTCTGCAATGCTCATCGTTACCTCCTTTGTTTTTGGGTTCTTGAAGGTGCGCATTTTGCGAGACATGACGACACGCACTCTCGCGGCGGCGCGTCCGCTGTCAACACTTGTCCCGACACATCGCAGAGCACGACTCTCTCGCCACTTCCGCGCTGTCATCTAATGTTCCCTACCCTGCGCCGCTTCCTCTGCGCTTCCGCACCTCGCGTGAATCCTGCGCTGCCGGCGACCGCGCCGCGCCTTTCGCGCCGACATCTCATGCCGGTGCTTCGTGAAACTTTTGAAAGCATGGATTGTCTCGCTTGCTATGCCTCCCTCTCTTCCCCTTGCCTGCCGCTCTGTCTTGTCCGCGTTCGTAATCGCCTTCTTCGCTGCCGATGGTGCCGCAGCCGCCGGTGCCGTGCCCGTCGCCTCGACTGCCGGTGCTGCCACCGGCACCGGCACCGCCGGTGCCGCGCCCTTTGCCGCCGCGCTGCGCTTGCAAAACGCCGCTGAGTTCGCGTTTGCGCCGGCGGATGTCGCGCTCTTTCTACGAAACACAAAAACCGGAAAACACCTCTTTCTCGCGCCATCGGAAATCAGGCGTGACGGCGCGTTCGGCGGCGAACTCGCCGGCGAGACCGTCATCGGCGGCGCGACGCTCACGTTCCGCGTGAAAATCGCGCTCGACCCGCATCGCCCGTTTGTCGCGCTCACGCCCTCGTGGCGCGTCACCGGTGCCGACCTCGCCGGTTGGGAGTTCGCGTTCGCCTACCAGCGCGGGTTCGACGCGACCGGCTGGCGCGCGCAGTGCTATCCGTTCGCCGGCAACAGCGCGCACGTTGACATCAACCCGCTGCGTTACTGCGGTATTCCGGGCGTGCTGCTCTACACGCCGAACCTCGCGAACGTCATCTTCTTCGCGCTCGACACCCGCGCTGATTATTTGAACCCGACGACGTGGACGGGCAAAACGCGCTTCGCGTTCGCCGACGGCAGCGTCAACCCGTGCTACTACGTCGGCGGCAAAGAGCCGCTCTTCAAAAAGGACTTTTTGTATGAACTACCGGTGCAGATTTTTGCCGACAACTCCGGTTCGTTCAAAACCGCGCTCCCGAACATCATTCGCAACTGGATGGCGGCGACAAATTACAAAGTCGAACCGCTCTCCGTGCGCACTCCGCAAGAGGCGGCGGACATGGTTTTCAAGTTCCGCAGAAACCCGTCGCACTGGGTCGAGGGAATTGGTTTCAAACACAACAACCTCGCGCCGTTTTGTTATCCGGGCGAGTATCCAATCTTCGCGATTTACGACTACAAAATCTGGCTCAAAACAAAGGACGAATTCTGGCGCGAACGCGCGTTCAAACACATCGCCTATCTGCTCAAAGGACAGCAGCCCAACGGCGCCTTCCACACAACTTACGATTTGGGCAAACGCGGCATCGGGCACGGCTACGCGCCCGACTTCAAAAAACACAACAAAAACGCCCACTCCAAAAACATCAAAAGCGTCACCGGCTTCAACAGCATGGACTGGGGACATTTCGCTTACAAACCGGACATTAACGCATTGACCTGCAAAAACTTGTTCGTCTTCTGGAAACTCGTCAAAGACACCGAGGGCACCGACAACCGCGAGTGGTTCGACGCCGCGAAACGCTGCCTCGATTGGATTTTAAAACAACAAAACGACGACGGCGGTTTCGCGCAGTGCGTTGACATCGTCACCGGCGAAAAATGCGCCTCCACCGTTTGCGGACGCATTCTCGCAGCGCTCCCAAACATCGCGAAAATCACCGGCGACACGCGCTGCTTGGAAGCGTCGGCGCGACAGGAAAAATTCCTCCGCGAAAACGTCCTCGACAAACTCTGGGTCACCGGTGCCCACCCCGACCTGCCGCCCACCGATTTCGAGCAGGACTCGCTTCACAACATCACCGCGTTCTTCTTGGACAAATACGAGCGCACCGGCGACAAGGAAGCCCTCGAAATGGCGGTCGCGAACGCCCATTTCGCAATGTTCTACTGGTGCCCAAAACAATTGAGTTGGGTCAAGCACCCGACCCAACTCGCGCACAGCGAGCAAGTCAGTTACAACACCTACGCCGTCTATACCTACGACAACGAGAAAACGCGCACAATGCACCGCCTCCACAAGCACACGAACGACCCGTTGTTTTTGCAGTTGCGCGACCGCATCATCCAAAACTGCGCCTTCACGCAGAGCACCGACCCGAAATGGCTCGGCAGCATGTCGGAAGCCATCGCCGACCCGTGGCTCGAACGCCGGCAGGGCTTCAACTACACCGGCGTCATCTACCCCAACCAAACCGTGCAATTCATCCTCGAACTCTTCGACATCGGCCTCGCGAAATAAC
>JAISSQ010000038.1 GCA_031273045.1 Puniceicoccales bacterium | reverse complement strand
AAGTAGCCGCTGCCGGCGGTGCCGGTGCCCTCGTAATAGACCGACCAACCGGCGGCGATGTTGGACAGCGCGAGCGTGCCGGCGGTGGTCGTGACGGACTGGTTCGTGAGGTCGCCGGCAGTGCTGTTCGTAACCGGACCGAGCAACGTCTTGTTCGCCCAACCGTCAATCACGCGCACCTTGAAATACGGCGTCGTCCAGAACGTTTCCGTCGAGTCGCCGGTAGGTTCCGGCAGCGCGACATCAATCTTCGCGCCCGGCTGAACGAAGTAGCCGTAATCGGTGCCGGCGGTGCTGCCGGCGGCGCCGGTGATTTTAACGACGTCGTGCACCGTCCGGCTCTCGACATCGAGTTTGAGCGTCGCGCCGGCAGCGAGCGTGACCTTTCCCTGAATGAGTTGGGTGCCGACGGCGCGCCACGATGTGGTGAAGTCGTTGCCCGGATTGTGAACGGCACCGCTGCCGAGGACGACGTCCGCGTTCGCGTTCGTGCCGGTGGCACCGATTTCCGCGCCGCGAATCACGCCGCTACCGGCGAGCGTCGCGCTGGCGGACGACGATACGGCGGAGAGCGCAACAGTGCCGGCGTTGACGATGCCGTTGACGACGAGCGCGGCGTTGATTGCCGACGGGGCGGAGGCGCTGCCCGTGCCGGCGACCAGCACCGTCTGCGCGTTGAGCGTCGCGCCGGCGGCGACGACGAGTTGCGCGCTTTCGCCGGTGACGATGACGCGCGTGTCCGTCGTGTTGCCGAAGAGCGCGCCGGCGGGCAGCGCGGCGAGACCGCTCTGCGCGTAGAGCCGTCCGTTGAAGTTCGGGCTACTGCCGGCGAGCAGCCAAGTTCCCGTGTCCGACGCACCGGCGGTGAATTGTGCGTCGGCACCGCCGGCGGGCGCGGCGTTGAGGACGTGAATGTCGCCGCTGCCGGTGAGCGTGCCGGCATAAGACCAGACGCTGCCGGCGGCGATGGCTGCGAACAGACCGCTGTCTCCGAGTTCGCCGGCGGTGGCGGGCGCGGTGTTGACGACGATGTCGCCGCTGAACTCGCCGGCGTCGGCGACGCGGACGGCGTTCGCGTTTGTCGCGCCGCCGGCGTCAACTCCGCCGGTGGATGAGCCGATGACGAGCGCGCCGATGAAGGCGTTCGCGCCGTTGGTGGCGGTGACGCCGGTGAGCGTGAGCGTCTCCGGTCCCGTCTTGAAAATGCGGGCAGGGTCGCCGCCGGTGCCGCCGGCGAAGACGCCCGCGAACGTGGTGCCGCCGGAGGCGTCTTCCCACAGGACGAGTGGCGGCGTGGCACCGGCGTCGGGCGCGGTGAGGCGAACGACGCCGGTGTTTGCGCCGGCGAGCGCGGCGGAGGTGCTCGCGAGGTTGAACACGGTCTGCGCGAGACCGCCGGTGGCGAAGGTGCCGTTGCCGACGATGAGTTGGGAGCCGGCGGGCGCGGTGGCATCGAGCACGGCGGCAGTGCGCGTGAAGAGTTGGGCGATGCCGGCGGCGAGCGTGCCGGAGGTGAGGGTCGTCGCGCCCGACCACGCCTTGGCACTCGTGCCGCCGGCGGCCGGCGTGAACGGTCCGTCGGCGTCGCGCGTGAAGTCCGCGCCGTCCTCGAACTTGGGCGCGAACGTGATGGTGTTGCCGGTGCCGATGGCGATTTCGAGCGCGCCGTTTTTTGTGACCGGCGTGTCGGTGACGGGGATGGAGAGGACGGTGCCCTCGGCGTGCGTGAAGTCGGCGTCGGCGGCGGTGATGACGAGCGTCTTGCCGGAGTGGATGTTGATTTCGTGCAGGGCGGCGGCGAGGTAGAGCCCGTCGCGGTCGGGACCGGCGGAGACGCCCCTGCCGCCGGAGATGCTGTAGTAGTTTGTCGCGACGGCGGAGCCGGTGGCGGGGAACGGGCGCGCGTCGGTGAACTCGACCGGTTGGTTGTCGCTGCCGGTGAGGACGAGCGCGGTGAGGTTCACGCGCACGGGCGAGGTCGGGACGACGACGGAGTTCGCGCCGCCGCCGGTGGCGAGCGGGCGCGTCAGCCCGTAGTCGTCCTGCATCAGCAGTGCCGCCGGTGGTGACGTGGTGGCGTTGAGAATCGTGCCGGCGTCGGCGTGCGCGGCGTTGCCGAGTTGGATGATTCCGGCGCGGTCGCCATAGACGATGCCGCCGGACTTGATGGTGATGAGGGAGAAGTCCGTGGAGCCGCCGGTAGGCAGTGTGAAGACGAGGCGTCCGGCGGGGTTGCCGGTGGCGTGGCTGAAATCGAGACCGCCGAGGAACGAGTGGTTGGCGGCGGTGCTGCCGGTGGTCGCGCCGGTGTGCGAGAGCGCGGGGACGTTCACGACGGTGCCGGTGTTGAGCGAGAGCGAGGCGGCGGCGAGGGAGGTCGCGGCGGCGGAGCCGTTGGGCAGGTCCCACGTGAAGTTGAGCAGGTCGAGCGTGCGGTCATAGGTGCCGACGCCGGTGGTGCCGGTGGCATTGAAGGAAATCTTCGTTCCGGCGATGGGGGCGATAAGGCGGACGATGCCGCGCGCGGCGTAGGTGTTGCGGGCGCGCAGTTGGGCGTCGGTGGGCGAGGCGGGCGCGGACGGGTCGCTGCCGACGGCGAGTTGGTTGTCGAAGAGCAGACCGCTCGCGGGCAGTTCGTTGAAGGTGGCGGCGAGCAGGGCGTTGTTGTTGACGCGCAGGACGCCGGCGGTGCCGGTGGGGGCGGCGTTCGTGGCGGCGGAGGCGACGCCGCCGAAGAGCAGGTGGCTGCGGCCGCTGTTGGAGGCGAGCGAGGATGAGTTGAGGTTGCCGGCGACGAAGGCGAGGATGCCGGCGTTGACGGTGACACCGCCGGTGGTGAGTTCGGGGTTGTGCGCGCCGGTGGTGGTGTCGCGCAGGATGACGGCGGCGAGACCGTCGCCTTCCTTGGTGAGCGTGCCAGCACCGGTGAAGGCGGAGCGGAGGATGAGGTGCTTGGCGGCGTCGGGCGTGATGGCACCGGGGAAGTCGGCGAGCGCGACGCTCTCGCCGCGCGCGAGGTTCGCGGGGTCGCCGTCGCGCGGGACTGCCGGCGAGCGCAGGACGCCGGCGTTGCCGGTGAGGGAGATTGCGGTGGCGGTGGGCGAGGAGCCGTTGGTGTTGGCGGAAGTGGCGAAGGTGAAGGTGCCGACGCCGGAGATTTCGCCGCCATCGTGGAGGTTGAAGGCGTAGTGGGTTTTGCCGCCGGAAGTGGAGGTGTTGGTGTCGGAGACGACGATGTTTCCTGCGGTGGTCTGGTCGCCGGCGATTTGGAGATAGCCGCCGGAGGAGAGGTCGAAGACGTGTCCGAAGAGGCGTGCGGAGCGTTCGAGGAGGACGCGGCCGCCGCTCAGGATGGAGAAGGTGTTGTTGGCGTTGGAGGCGTTGATTGCGCCGTAGGTCGCGCCGTCGAGCAGGTGGAAGGTGCCGGCTTTCACGGTGGTATTGCCGAGGATGTAACTCTCGTAGGTGTGGAAGCGGACGTAGCCGGCACCGTCCTTGACGACCGTCGCCGCACCGCGCACTTCAATCGGGTCGTAGAAGTTGATGACGGTGGTGAAATCCTCGCCGACGGCACCGAGGTTGAGCGTGCCGTCGGCGGCGATGTAGATGGCGTTGTGCTCGCCGCCGGAGCGGACGTAGCGGGCGCCGGACTCGATGATGTTGCCGGCGTCGTCGGTCCCCGGCGGCGTGGTGTCGGCCACCGCGGTCGCCTTGTGGTAGTTGTTTTGGAAGGTGGAGTTGCCGGTGATGTTGACGGTTCCGCGATAGAGGAAGATTGCGCCGCCGAGGGCGGTATTGCGGGCGGCGGCGCCGAGGGAGCCAGCCCAGTTGCCGTCGAAGAGGGCGTTTTCAACCGTGAGGATGGTCTGCGAAGAACCCTTGATGAAAATGGCACCACCGAGGGCGTTGGCGGAGGCGTTGTCGCGCGTGCTGACGACGTAGTTGCCGACGAAGGAGACAGTGTGGGTCGGGTCGCCGGAGTTGGAGAACTTGATGTTGTAATCGGTGGCGTTGCCGTAACCGGAAGAGAGCAAACCGCTCTCGACGTCTTGGTTGGTTGAGGCGAACGCGCCGCCGAGGGCGTCATCGGAACCGGAGGCCGCTCCGTCGTTTCCGCCGATGACACGGTTTTTGATGAAGTCCGCGCCGCCGGTGAAGTGGAGGGTGACGCTGTAGGGGAGGAAGCCGATGTTTATGGCACCGCCACGCTTGGGGTAGGTATAGGAGAGGATGGAGCCGGTGGTCGGGTCGGCGTAGTCACCGCCGGCGATGTAGTTGTTTTTGAAGAGGACGTAGCCCTGAAACTGGTGGTTGCCGCGATAGCCCCAGAAATCGAGCGCACCACCGTAATAGGAGGCGTGGTTGTTGACGAATGTGAGCGAGGAACCGGGAAGGGAGGAAAGGTTACTTTTGCCGCCGCTTACGTATCCGTGCATCGCAATCGCGCCGCCGTAGTAGTGCGTGTAGTTGCCCTCGAAATACATCGTGCCGGCGAAGGTGACCGAACCGCGGTTGATGCCGATGGCACCGGCGGAGTCCGACCTGCCGGCACCACCGTCGCCATCTCCGTTAACGCGCGTGTGGTTGCCGATGAAGGTGCCGCCGATAATGGTGACGTCCGGATAGTTGTCGGTGGCGCCGTCGCCGATGGAAAAGACGCTGCCTTCCACGTATAGCCACGTGCTGCCGGAACCGAGGTTGAAGTTGGAGAATGTGCTGCCGGTGAGGTCGAAGGTGTAAGTGCCGTCGTTCTCGACGTCGAAAAAACCGTTGCTGAGTTGGATGTTCTGGGCGTCGAAGGCGATGTTGCGGATGGAGAAATAGGACTGACTGCTCGACGGCATGTCGCCGCCGGCAGCACCACCGGTGGTCGAAAATTGGAACGGCGCGTAGACGGCACCGCTGTCACTCATCGAAGTGGCGGGATTTCGCAACAGGACGGTGCGAACGGCGTCGCTGTCGGACGCGAGTGACCACGAGTAGGGCGGCGTGGCGGGACCGGCGGCGAGCCACCAAGAGGAGTTGACTGTGGCGGGCGCGGAGAGGTCCCACGTGATGTCGTGGGTGAGAATCAGGGTTTCTTTCGCAGTGCCGGCACCGGAAAAATTGCCGAAGGAATCAATGGTTACCGCACGCGCCGCCGGCGCGAACGCGAGCACCACCGGTGCCGCAAGGAGTGTCGCCGCCGCCGTAAGCCAATTGCGCAGAGTTCGACCGCGAAAAAGCGTAAAAATCTGGGGGGGG
>JAISSQ010000245.1 GCA_031273045.1 Puniceicoccales bacterium | reverse complement strand
TCCCCCTGTGCGACTGGCACTGGACCGACACCGGCCTGCGCAAAAGTTTCCACGCCCGCTCCGTCATCGGCGGCTACTGGCTGCCGGTGCTCGCCAAAGAGTTGGCGAAGGAACCGGCGCCCACCGCCCACTGACCACTGGCCACTGACCACTGGTCACTGACTGGCGGCGAGTTCGGCGGTGAGGGCGGCGCGAAGGTCGGCGAGTTCGGCGGGGGAAAGGTCGGGGTCGCCGGCGAAGGGTTCGAGGTAAAAGGCGTCGCGCGCCTCGCCCAACTCGGTGTCCACGCGCGCGAAGGTGAGGTTGAGGCGCCGCCGGTAAAAGAGGCGGGTCGCGAAAAAGAGCAGTCCGGGGCGGTCGGCGGCGCGGAACGCGACTTCGATGCGGCGCGGGGGCGCGGCGGCGACGCTCACGACGGCTCCGGTGTCGGCGCGCAGGTGGCGTTCGCGCGGGGGGCGGGCGTCGGCGCGTCGGTCGGCTTCGGCGCGCAGGCGCAGGATTTCCTCCTCGTGGTCAACGCCGTGGACGAGCGCGTCTTCGAGCGCGCGGGAAAGCGCGGCGGCGGCGGGAGCACCGTCGTCACCGGTGGTGAAGACGTGGAAGGTGTCGAGGGCGACGCGGTCGGCGCGAACGCTGGCTTTGGCGGCGAGGATGCTGGCACCGGCGACGGTGAAGGCGCCGGCGAGTTTGTGGAAGAGGCCTTCGCGGTCCCAAGTGGCGATGGTGACTTCGGAGACGCCGCCGCCGAGGGCGCGCCAGCGCGTCACCGGCGCGAGCGCGCCGAGGCCGTTGGCGTTCGCGAGGCCGTGGAAGAATTCCTGCAAGACGGCGTCGGTGTCGGCGGCACTAACGACTTTATCGAAAGAGGGCGCGCCGCCGGTGGCACCGGTGCCGCCGCTCTTTCCCCGTCCGCCTTCGAGGATGCGCAGCGCGCCTCGGTAGAGTTGGGTGTGGAGGGAATGCTTGTAGTCGTTCCACAGTTCGGGGGTGGTGGCGCGGGAGTCGCAATAGGTGAGCGCGTAGAGGTAGCGCAGACGGCGCGGGTCGCCGACGGTGGCGGCGAAGGCGGCGATGTTGGCGGGGTCGTCGAGGTCGTGCCGGCGCCAGAACTCCGCCATGTCGAGGTGCGAGCGCACGAGCCAGAGCACCATGTCGGCGGCGGCGCCGCGCACACCGAGGCGGCGCAGGACGTTCGCGGCGAGTTCGGCGCCGGTGATGGCGTGGCGCGCGACGCCGAACTGCTTGCCGATGTCGTGCAGGAGCAGCGCGAGGTAGAGCAGCGCGGGTTCGCCGGTCTCGAAAAGCGCGTCGCGGTAGCGCATGACGGCGCCGGCGTCACCGGTGGCGCGGAACACGGCGTCGAGTTCGCGCAGGCACAGCAGGGTGTGCACGTCCACGGTGTAGCGGTGGAAAATCTCGCGCTGCACGAGGCAGCGCACGCCGGAGAATTCAGGCAAGAGCCGGCACAGGACGCCTGCCTCGTGCATGAGTTCGAGCGCGGGGGCGACGCGCCCGCCGTCGGCGAGGATGGCGAGGAAACAGGCGGCGGCGCGGGCGGCGGCGGACGTGGCGGCGTCGCCGGCGGTGCCGGCGGCGGTGGCGGGTTTGAGCAGGGCGAGGTTCTCGCGCACGAGCCGCAGCAGCGGGAAGTCCGGCGCGGCGTTGAACTGTTGCGCGTGGCGGAAGACGCGCACGAGGCGCGACGGCTCTTCGGCGAAGACGTCCGCCCGCGCGGCGGAAAGCACGCCGCCGCGCAGAACGAAGCCGTCGAACGCGGTGCCGGCGGCGGCGGGTGCGCCTTCGCCGGCAGTGCCTTCGCTGCCGGTGGTGCCGGTGCCTTCTTTTCCGAAGCGCCACGCGACCGCGCCGACGGTCTGGCGGATGGTCTCGGCGGCCTCGTAGTAGGCGCGCATGAGGTCCTCGATTTGGCGAATCCAGTTTTGCTCGCGGTCGGAGTCGCGCTCGGCGGCGCGCTCGCCGGAGGTGCCATCGGAGCCGCCGGTGCCGGTGGCGCGCTTGTCGCCGGCGAGCGCGGCGGCGACGCCCGGCTGGCGTTCGAGCGAGAGCACCTCCTCGTGGCGCGGCTGCGTCTGGAAGTGCAGTTCGCTGCGGACGCGCAAGAGGCGCGAGTAGGCGTCGGTCGCCGCGCGCGCCTCCGCCGCCGTGAGCCAGCCGATTTTGGCGAGTGCCTCGACGCCGCCGGCGCCGCCGCCGGTGACCTCGCGCAGCGCGCCGCCGCCGCCCGCGCCGGTCTCGCTCGCAAGCCGCGCCAGCCACGCGAGCGTGTGGAAGTCGCGCAGCCCGCCGACGCCTTCCTTGATGTTCGGCTCCTGCACGAAGACGCTGCCGCCGAAGCGCGCGCGCCGCTCGCCCATCTGCCGCAACAGGTGGCGCACTTGCGAGCGCGCGCCGTCCGCGAGCAGCGCGGCGCGGGCACCGGCGGCGAGTTTCTCAAAGATTTCCGGCGCGCCGGCGACGAGCCGCGAGTCGAGCAGCGTGTTGCGTGTGACGGCGTCCACGCCGGACTGTTCGAGCGTCTCGGCGATTGTGCGCGAGGCGTGCCCGGGCTTGAGGCGCAGGTCCCACAGCGGGTAGAGCACGCCGCCGGTGACGCGCTCGCGCAGTTGCTCGGAGAACGCCGGCGCCGCGCCGTCGAAGACCAGCATGATGTCAATGTCGCTGCACGGGCACAGTTCGCCGCGCCCGTAGCCGCCGTGGGCGACGAGCGCGACGGCGGCGCACTCGTCCGGCGAGGAGCCGCGCAACGCGCGCGCGAAGAGCGCTTGCAGGAAGACGTCGAGCACCGTCGAGCGCCAGCGCGCGAGTTCGATTCCCGACGTTCCGTGCCGGTGCTCGCGATAGAGGATTTGCCGCTCCGCGCGCAGGAACCGCCGCGCCCCCGCGAGCCAGCGGGCGTCGCCGGCATCACCGGTGGTGCCGGTGCCGCCCGTCTCCGCGCCGAGGCGCACGGCGGCGTGCTGGCGGACGCGCCGTTCGAGTTCTGCGAGTTTTGACGGGGGCATTGCGGGGGGCGTGATTTTAGTTCTTGGGCGGATTAGCAGAAGGCGTGCCGCGCCGCCGGCGATGGCACCGCCGCCGGCGCGTCAGCGGTAGGAGAAGCGGCAGGAAGTGTGGAATTCGGCGCCGAGCATTTCGCGCATTGCCGGCGGCCATTTCTCGTAGGGGGCGCGCGCCTCAATGGCGTCCTTGCAGGCATAGGTGGCGACTTCGTGGGCGGAGGAGGAGAGGATTTTGACGTCCTTGACCGAGCCGTTGGCGCAGAGCGTGAACGCGACGGTGACATCGCCGCCCTGCCCGCGGATGTTTCCGCGCAGGATGATTTCCCACCAACTGGCTTGGATGACTTCCATGAAGCGCTGGCCGTAGTCGCCGAACTCGCTGAACTTGGCGTCGAGCGCGACCGTGCCGGCGGTGCTGACGCCGGTGGTGCTTTTGAGCAGCATGCCGGTGGTGCCGACTTTCGCCGCCTGCGGGCGCGGGAGCGGGCGTTGCATTTCGGGGACTTCGCCCACCGGCATCACGTCGAGCGGTCTGGCGATGTCGGTCGAACGTTGCGTGGGCGTGGTGGGCGCGGGCGGTCTCGGCGGCTCGGGTTTGGGGACGGGCTTTGTTTCCGGGCGGGCGTTCGGGTCGGGCTTGGCGTCGGATTTCACCGCCGTCGGTTTTTCCTTCATGTCTTCGACGGGCGCGGAAGTGGGCGTCGGCGCGGTGACCGGTGCCGGCGCGGAGGCGGTCGGCGGCTGCGCGGCGTCGGGCGGTTTCGGCGAACCTTTGTGGTCGGTGGCGGTGCCGGCGCTGCGCGGGACAGGGAGGGCTTCGACGCGCAGACCGGAGCCGTCGGGCGCGCCGGCGACGGGCGACTCCGGCGGCGCGGGCGCGGCACTCTGGTCCGCCTTGGGACCTTCGATGCGCGCCTGCGCGGGGTCCTTGTCGGGCGTTGACACGGGTGCCGGCGGCGGCGGCGGGGGCGTCGTCGCCTGCTCGGTTTCGCGGGAGGGGTTGCCGAGCGGGACGCCCGGAACGGGCATCGGGCGGGCGATGAGTTCGCGCGGGATGTTTTGGGAGACGCGCATGGAGAAGGCGTCCTCGCCGTCGTTGCGCGGCTTGTTTCCCTGCGCGTCGGCGTCGGGTTTTTTCTGCGCGGCGCGCTGGTTCGCGGCGCCGTGGTTGAGCGTGTCCTCGGGCGGCGGGGTGTTCGGCGCGTCGGGGTTGATTTGGACGAGGCGCGGCTCTTCGCGGCGCATCTCCGCCGGCAGCAGTTCCTCGACCTCCGCTTTTTTGAGGACTTCCTCGTCGGCGAGTTCGGTGCGCACGTCCGGCTGCGTTTCGGGCGTTTCGGGCGCGGGCAGGTTCATGAGTGCGAAGGCGAAGGCGGCGTTGAACGCGACGCTCGCGAGGAAGGCGAGGAGCAGCGCGCCGGCACCGGGACCGCCCGGGTCGCGGCGCGTTTCAGGAAAGGCGGAAGGCGCGCCGGACTCCGCCGGTGGCGACGCCGCCGGCGCCGCGTTCGTCGGACGTTGTCGGCGCGTTGGGCGGCGCGCGGGGCGGCGGGGCGCGTTGGGTTCAACCTTGCTCACGGCGGGGGACTTTTCGCGAAACGTTTTGCAGGGGCAAGGCGGCAACGGGTCTGCTACGCACAAATTACGGGCGGCGGCGGGCGGCGGGCGTTGCCGGTGGCGGAGGTTGTTGGCGTTGCCGGCGGTGGTCGCGCGGGAGCGGCGGGGGCGGGCGGCGCGTTATGCGCGGGCGAGCGGCGCGTGGCGCTGGGCGAGGTCGGGGTTGCGCGGCGGAACGATGTCGTGCGCGCCGAATTCGGGCACGGGGTATTCGAGCGCGGTGTCCTTGCGCAGGTGGCGCGCGGCACCGTCGCCGGTGAGTTTCTCGGCGAGGATGATTTTCTGGAGTTCGATGAGGCCGTTGAGCAGCGCTTCGGGACGCGGCGGGCAACCGGGGACATAGACGTCAACGGGGATGAAGCGGTCTATGCCTTTGAGGACGTTGTAGCCCTGCTTGAAGGGGCCGCCGGAAATCGAGCACGCGCCCATCGCGAGGCAGTATTTCGGCTCCGGCATCTGGTTCCAGATGCGCACGACTTGCGGCGCCATTTTCTTCGTGACGGTGCCGGAGACGATGAGCAGGTCGGCTTGGCGCGGCGAGGGGCGGAAGACCTCGGCGCCGAAGCGGGCGATGTCGAAGCGGGCGGCGGCGACGGCAATCATCTCGATGGCGCAGCAGGCGAGTCCGAACTGGAGCGGCCAGATGGAGTTCGCGCGTCCCCAGTTGTAGATTTCGTTCAGCGAGGTCAGGAAGACGCCCTGCCGGCGCAGTTGCTCGCGCTCCTCGGCGCTGATGCCGGGCAGTCCGCCAACGGCGATTTTCGGGATGTTTGTTTCTGGCATGGCGGCGGGAATTGGCGTGTTCGCGGGCGGCGTGTTCGCGGGGGTCGCGGGGGTCATTTCCATTCGAGGTGCCCGCGGTGCCACGCCCAGACGAGGCCTTCGACGAGGAGGAGGATGAAGACGAGCATCGCGAGGAGCGCGCTCTGCGGCACCGCCGGCGTGTAATACGCGGCGAAGGGCAGCAGGAAGAGCACCTCGACATCGAACACGAGGAACAGAATCGCGTAGAGGTAGTAGTGCGCCTTGAACTGGATGCGGCGCGGCGCGGCGACTTCGAGTCCGCACTCGTAGATGCTGTTCTTCACCGCGTTGGGCTTCTTCGGCTGGAAGAAAAGAACCCACAGGCGCGCCACGCCCAGCAACAGCAGCGGGAACGCGGCGGCGACCGCAAAGTAAAGCGCGAGGAAGGCGTAAGGGTGTTCGGACGGACTCATCTATGAGGGCTGCGGAGGGAAACGGAGAAGCGGGAGGAAGGGAGGGAGGACGTGAGGGAAAAATTGGGGTGGAAGACCGGATTTGAACCGGCGACCCTCGGAACCACAATCCGATGCTCTAACCAACTGAGCTACATCCACCGTTCGCTTGGAACGCCGCGCAGAAAAACACCGCCGGCGGTAGGCGTCAAGCGGGGAATTACCGAGCGCGTAGCCCCGGCCGCACGCCCGCAACTGGGAGCCCACGACCGCATACCAAGCCCCGAAGAGGCGATAGAAATTAGCACGGCGCGGAGCGCGGCAGGAGTGCGTCGCCGGTGCGCCAAGCCCCGATAGGGGCGGTATAACTTAGGCAGGGGCGTTAGCCCCTGTTATGGGAACATCCCTTCCAACGACGAACCGCGAAGCGATGGCATATAGCACCGAGGGCTAATGCCCTCGACACTGTATGCCACCGCTTCGCGGTTCACGTTCCAATTTGCGCTACTACAGGGGTTCCGTCGCTTCGCGACTTCACCCCTGCCTATGCTATGTCCCGCCCCTTCGGGGCTGGGCGTGCTCCCAGATGCTTTTTTTTAGAGAAGCAAGGCGGCTGCGCCGCACCACTGCCAAGCCGACTTGAAAGTCGGCGCTCCATGTGCGGCGCTCCATGTATGGCGCTCCATGTGTGGTGCTCCATGTGTGGCGCTCCATGTGAGGGCGCGCTAAAAAATTTTTTGAACAGAAATTTAATAAAATGCTTGACGGCGGGCGGTGGGATTTATTTCTTCGCGGGCAGTCAAATGACTCACTTCGTTCAGGTTTTTTCGGATTTGAGGCGGCGATTGACAACGCAACCGGTGGCGACACCTTGCCTGTCAGCAACGCTTCCTTCCTCGCCACGGAACGCATTTCGCGTCACGGAGAAAACGAGTTCGCGTTCGGATTTACCCGGCACGGAGTGGAAAACAAACCACTAAAACCGAATAAGAAAACACATGCTCTCCTCAGAAATGAAAAAGCGCATCGATAACTGTCGCGACATTCTTGCCGCCAAGTTGCCGTTGCCGACTGACCAAATCGAACTCATCACGTTCACGCTCCTCTACAAATACCTTGACGAGCAGGATGCCGAAACCGCCGCACAAAAGGGGCGTCGCGCCTTCTTTGTCGGGGGTCTGTCCAACCACCGTTGGGAGCGGCTTGCCGACACGAAAATCACTTCCGCTGAACGCGTGGAGCGTTTTTGTGCCTCGCTTGCCGCGCTTGGCGATCCGCAGAAGGCGGCGCAACTGCCGGCACTTTTCCGCGAGATTTTCAGCGCGGCGATTTTGAAATTCCGCGACGAGCGGACGTTCACGCTGTTCCTTGACGCCGTGAATTCGCTCCCGCGCGCGAACAAAAATGAACTCGCGGACATCATCGAATACCTTTTGCGCACGCTTGGCGCGCAGGGTGACAACGTGCAGTTCCGCACGCCCCGCCACATCGCCCGCTTCATGGTCGAGTGCCTCAATCCCGTTCTCGGCGAGCGCATTCTCGACCCCGCGTGCGGCACCGGCGGTTTCCTCATCTCGTGTTTCCGTCACATCCTCGGTGCCAACACCACCGCCGGCGACGGCGTCAGTGCGGGCGACAAACTCTCTCCCGCCGACCTCCAGATGCTCAACGACGACCTGCGCGGCTACGATAACGCCGACCTCATGGTCAAACTCTGCAAGGTCAACCTCTTCCTGCACGGAATCGCCGAGCCGAACGTGCGCCTGCTCGACACTCTCGCCGACGGCGCGCACTGGGACGAGCGCGCGGACATCATCTTCGCCAACCCGCCCTTCATGACCCCGCGCGGCGGCATCAGCCCGCACGGCAAGTTCCGCCTCCGCGCCCGCAAGGCCGAGGTGCTCTTCCTCGACTACATCGCCACGCACATCGGTCCCAACGGACGCGCCGCCGTCATCGTCCCCAACGGCATCGTCGCCAACGTGCAGACCATCTTCACCACGCTGCGCCACCACCTCGTCAACGAGACCCTCGCCGCCGTCGTCAGTTTGCCCGCCGGCGTCTTCAAGCCCTACACCGGCATCAAGACCAGCATCCTCTTCCTCGACCGCCGCATCGCGCGCGACCGTGGCAAGACGCTCTTCGTCAACATCGCCAACGATGGCTTCGACCTCGGCAACAAGCGCACCCCGATTCGCCGCAACGACCTGCCGGCGGCGGTCAAACTGCTTCGCGAATGGCTCGCGCCCGACGCTGACGCTGCCGCTTTCGAGGCGCGTCTCGCCGAGCAGAAGCAGAAGAATCCGCGCGTCCTCGTCGTTTCGCGCGACACCCTGCTCGACAAGCCCGACGCCACGCTCTCCTTCGAGCGTTTCGCCCGCACCGCCTCCGCGAACCCCAGATACCGCCGCGTCACGCTCGGCGAGGTCTGCAAAATCGCCAGCGGCGGCACCCCCGCGCGCACCTCGCCGGAGTTCTGGGAGAACGGCTCCATCCCGTGGATTTCCTCCAAGAACATCGGCGACGACCATCGCGTCTCCGGCGGCGAGCCGGTCACCGAGGAGGCCATCAAGCAGAGTGCCGCGCGCCTCGTCCATCCGGGCACGCTCCTGCTCGTGACCCGCGTCTCCGTCGGCCGCTGGGCGCTCGCCACCGGTGACATCGCCATCAACCAGGACATCACCGCGCTCACCTCCTCCACGCCCGACCTGCTCGACGAGTTCCTCCCGTGCATCGCCCCCCGCGTCGCGGAGAAGATTGACCGCGGAGCCGTCGGCACCGCCATTCGCGGCGTCGCGCGCGACTTCGTGCGCAACCTCGAAATCGCCCTGCCCGACATCGAGACCCAGCGCCAAATCCTGCGCGACATCGCCAACTACCGCGAAATCATCAAGGGCGCGCGCGGCATCCTCGGCGCGTTCGCGACCGACATGCAGCCCGACCCCAAGTGGCCGCTCGCCTCGCTGGGCGAGGTCGCCGAACTCGAATACGGACTGCCCGTCGCCGCCGGTGACGAGGGCGAGACGCGCTACATCCGCATCACCGACATTGACGACTACGGTCTGCTCAACGAGGGCGACGGCAAGTTTGTCACCATCGGCGAGGACGACAAACGCTACCTCGTGCGCGCCGGTGACGTCTTCATCGCGCGCGTCGGCGGCACCGCCGGCAAGACGCTCTTCGTCCCCGAGGACCAGAACTCCGTCTTCGCCTCCTACCTCATCCGTGCGCGCTTCGACGAGCGCATGCTCCCGAAGTTCTTCTGGTATTACTCGCGCACCCAGCCCTACTGGGAGCAGCGTCAGCAACTGCTCTCCGGTTGCGGGCAGGCGCAGTTCAACGCCTCCGCCATCCGCCAAATCAACGTCCCCTGCCCGTCGCTCGACGTCCAGCGGGAGGTCGTCGCGCGCCTCGACGCCGAGTTCGCGCAAATCAGCACCGTGCGCGACATCGTCGCCACCTACACTGCCAAGACGAACGCCGTTCTCGACCAACTCTGGACCGAGAAATAGCGCGTGCCCTCCCGCCGCCGCTGCGTCCGCTCCCTGCGGGCGCGGCCGGCGGGTTCGCCTGAAAACGGCGCCGCCGGAAGCGGCGGACGGACTTGTGTGTGTTCCGTCCCCGCGCCACCGGCGGCGCCTCCTTTTTCCCCCTCCTCCCGCCCCCACCGCATTCTACCCTCATCCTTCATCCTTCATCCTTCATCCTTCATCCTTCATCCTTTCCCCCGTGCTTCCGCTTCTCGACCGCCACATGCTCTCCGAATGGGGAAAGGTTTTCGCGATGACCCTCGTCGCGCTCGCCGGACTGTTGCTCGTCGTGTGCGTGTTCAACGAGATGCCCGACTTCCTTGAATGGGGCGCGCCGGCACCGCTCACCGCCGCCTACTTCGCGCTCCAAACCCTCAACTACCTGCCCATCACCCTTCCCGTCGCCCTGCTCGTCTCGACCCTCTTCGCCCTCGGCACCCTGCAGCGCAACGGCGAGATGACCGCCATGCGCGCCGCCGGTCTCGGCATCATGCGCGCCACGCGCTCGCTCTGGTTCGCCGGCGTCGCCCTCTCGCTGCTTCTGTTCGCCCTCAACGGCTCGCTCGTCCCGTGGGCGACCGAGACCTCCCAAGGCCTCAAGGAGCGCGCCGAGTTCGCGCGCCCCGCCAAAAAAGCGCGCGCCAAAAAGCCCGCGACACCCGCCGCCGCCGCCGGCGACGCAATCGCCGGCACCACCGGTGCCGCCGCCGGTGCCGTTCCCGAAGCCGCCGCCAGAACCGCGCCGCTGTATTTCGAGAACGCCGCCGGACGGCGCATCTGGAACATCGAACGCCTCAGCAAGCACCTCGGCGTCGGCTACGGCGCGCGCGTTTACCAGAACGGCTCCGACGGCAGACCCCGCGAGGCGTGGCTCGCCGAGGAGGCGCGCTACGACGCCGCCCGCCGGCAGTGGACGTTCATCAACGGACGCCACCTGCGCTACGGCGAGGACGGACGTCTGCTCGCGCAACCGCGCTTCGCGCGCGTCTCGCCGCCGGGCGTTGACGAGTCCCCGCACATCATGTCCGCCCTCGGAAAAAAGCCGCGCCACCTCTCCATCCGCGAGATTCGCGAAGTGCTCGCGCGCGTCGGCGGCACCGAGTCCCCCCGCGCCGCCGCGCTTGCCGTTCAGGAGCACACCATCCTCGCCAGCCCGTTTTGCTGCATCATCGTCATCGGCCTCGCCGTCCCGTTCGCCGTTGCCGGTGGCCGCGTGAACCCGATGGTCGGCGTCTCAAAGTCCCTGCTCCTGTTCGCCATCTACTACCTGCTCACGAACGTCAGCGGTCTGCTCGGCACCCAGCAGCACCTCGCGCCGGCACTCGCCGCGTGGCTGCCGAACCTCTTCATGCTCGGCCTCGCCTCATGGCTCTGCTGGCGCATCAACTGAACGCGGCGGCACCGGTGCCGACGGCGTGACGCCCGCGACCGCCGCCGGCGGGAAAAGGTCGGTGACGAGCCGCGGCCAGAAACCGACCGCCAGCGAGACCGCCAGCAGCACGCCGGCGGCGACGCGCTCCGCCGCCCGCAGGTCGCCGCCGGTGGCGGGCGCGTTCGCGCGCACCGCCTCGGACTCCGCGCCGAAGAACACCGCCGCTGCCGCCCGCAGGACGTAAACGGCGGAGATGACGATTCCCGAAAGCGCGAGCGCAAGTTGCCAGACGGGGAGTTTCGACAGCGAGACGAATACGCCCAACTCCGCCCAGAAGTTCGCGAATCCGGGCAACCCCGCGCTCGCCAGCCCCGCCGCGACGAAGAACGCCGCCAGCACCGGCGCGCGCGTCGCCAGTCCACCGCACTCGTTCATCTCTAATGTCCCGCACCGGCGCTGCGTCGCGCGCGAAAGCGCGAAGAGAGCCGCCGTCGAAAGTCCGGTCGCGAACATCAGGAAGACCGTCAGCCCGACCGCCGTCGCGCCCCCGCCCAGCGAGACCGCGAACACGCCCAGCAGGCACAGCCCGATGTGCGAGACCGACGAGTAGGAGAGCATCTCCTTTAGGTTGCGCTGGCTCATCGTCACCACGCCCAGCAGCACCACGTTGCCCAGCGCGAGCCAGAACAGCACCGGTGCCCATCGTTCCAGCCCCGCCGGTGCCAGCGGTAGCGCGACCTGCAACAGGCCGTAGATGCCAAAATTCTTCAGCACGCCGGCGTGAAGCATCGAGACCGGCGTCGGCGCCTCCGTGTAGGTCGCCGGCGCCCACGAGTGGAAGGGGAACATGGACGCCAGAATGCCGAACCCGAACAGCAGCAGCCCGAAAACCCAGTTGGCGGACGCGGCGTCCAACGGTGCCGGCGACGCCGACAGGCGCGCTTGCAGCACGGCGAGGTTGAAACTGCCGGCGTCGCTTTTGAGCGCGAGCAGCACGATTCCGGCGAGCGCGACCATCGCGCCGGCGGTCAGGTAAACCGCCATCTGAATCGCCGCCGTGCGCCGCCCGATGCCGCCCCAGATGAGCATCAGCAGGAAGGTCGGGATGAGCGCGAACTCGTGGAAAATGTAGAGGAAGAACAGGTCGCTCGCGGCGAACATTCCGAGCATCCCGCCGAGCATGAACAGGAGCAGCGACAGATACGCCGGCGAGCGGTTCGGCGAAAGCGGCGGCGCGGCGGAGGCGTTTGGGGTGCTGCCGGCGGCGTCACCGGCGGCGGCGCGCTCCACCGGCGCCCCTTTGTCGGAAAGCGCGGTTACGACCGCCGCGAACCCGACCAACGCCGCCAGCGCGAAAAGCGGCAGCGAGACGCTGTTCACGCCGAGGTCCAGTGCGATGCCCAGCGGCGCGATGCCCAGCGGCAGCCGCGTCTCGCAGGCGTAGCCGGAGTCGGGGTTCGTCAACGCGCCGAAATTCGCCCAGACCAATGCGGCGGCGACCACCGGCACCACCGCTCCGGCAAGTGCCAGAAACGCCCGCACCGCCGGCGGCAACTTCCGTCCGAAAAGGAACAAAACCAGCCCCGTGCCAAAGGGCGCGGCGAGTGCTGCGGGCAGAACAGCGTGGGCGTAAGTGGCAAGCGGCGGCATGGCGAAAACAGTCCAATCACTCGACCGCCGGTTTCAGGTCGTTGTTCTCCTCAATGCGGAGCATGCGGATGTCGCGCACGGAAAAAGCAAATGTCGAGGTCGAAGGAGATTGCATACATCGCCGCGAGGGTCGCGTTTGGCGAAAAATCTGACAAGGGCGTTTTTCGCCGCTGGTGGTGCCACCGGTGGTGCTATTCGCCCGCGCTCACAGCGCGATGTTTTCGCCCATGGCGCGGGCGGCGTGCCAGACGTCCTTGTCGCCGCGACCGGAGAGGTTGACGAGCAGGAGTTGGTCGGGGCGCATTGTCGGCGCGAGGGCGACGGCGTGGGCGAGCGCGTGCGAGGATTCGAGTGCCGGCAGGATGCCTTCCTCGCGGCAGAGCAGTTTGAAGGCGTCGAGCGCGGCGGCGTCGGTGGCGTAGGCGAAGTTGATGCGTCCGCGCTTCCAATAGTAGGCGTGTTCGGGACCGACGGCGGCGTAGTCGAGACCGGCGGAGACGCTGTGCGTGCCTTCGATTTGCCCTTCGGCGTCCTGCAGGATGTAGGTCATGCAGCCCTGTAAGACGCCGGGGCGTCCGCCCGCCATTCGCGCGGCGTGCTCGCCCGGAGCGATGGCGCGACCGCCGGCTTCGACGCCGGTGAGCGCGACCGACGGCTCGTCGAGGTATTCAAAGAACGCGCCGATGGCGTTGCTGCCGCCGCCGACGCAGGCGACGACGTGGTCGGGGAGGCGTCCTTCGGCGCGCAGGATTTGCTCGCGGCTTTCCTTCGAGATGACGCTTTGAAAGTCGCGCACGATGAGCGGGAACGGGTGCGCGCCGTAGGCGGTGCCGAGGACGTAGTGCGTGGTGCGCGAGTTCGCGACCCAGTCGCGGAACGCCTCGTTGACGGCTTCCTTCAACGTGCGCTGACCGGCGGTGACGGGGCGGACTTCCGCGCCCATCAGCCGCATGCGATAGACGTTGAGTGCCTGCCGCTCCATGTCGGTCTCGCCCATGTAGATGACGCATTCGAGTCCGAATTTCGCGGCGGCGGCGGCGGTGGCGGTGCCGTGCTGACCGGCGCCGGTCTCGGCGATGACGCGCCGTTTGCCCATGCGTTTCGCGAGCAGCATCTGACCGAGGGCGTTGTTGATTTTGTGCGCGCCGGTGTGGAGCATGTCCTCGCGCTTGAGGTAGATTTTCGCGCCGCCGAGACGCGCGGTGAGGCGGTCGGCGGAGTAGAGCAGCGTGGGGCGGCCTGCGTAGTCGCGCAGGAGCGCGGCGAACTCGGCTTGGAACGCGGGGTCGCGCTTTGCGGCGTCGTAGCACTCGGCGAGTTCTGCGAGGGGCGTCATCAGCGTTTCGGGGGCGAATGCGCCGCCGAACTCGCCGAAGTGACCACGGGAGTCGGGAAGGTCGGTTCTCATCGCACCACCCTCGCGCCGCCGCCGGCCATGAGTTTTTCAACCTCTTTGCGCGTCGCCATCGAGGTGTCGCCGGGCGTCGTGCTCGCGAGCGCGCCGTGCGCCGCGCCGTAGTCAA
>JAISSQ010000244.1 GCA_031273045.1 Puniceicoccales bacterium | reverse complement strand
AACGAAGACGTCGTCGTGCCGCTCGCCGGCTACGCGCCGCTCATTCGCTACGCCCGCGAAATCCACGCACGCACCGGTCTCGCGACGCCCACTTTCGGACACGCCGCCGACGGCAATTTCCACATTCACATCATGTATTCGCGCGCCGACCCGGAGCAGTGCCGGCGCGCCGAGAAGGGCATTGCGCTGATGATGAAAAAGGTCGTCGAACTCGGCGGTGCCATCACCGGCGAGCACGGCATCGGCATCACGAAATCCCCCTTCCTGCACCTGCAACACAGCAACGCCGAAATCGCCGCGATGCTCGCCGTCAAACACGCTCTCGACCCGCGCGACATCCTCGGCCGCGGTCAGGTCTTCTCGGTGACAAACGTCTGGGAACACCAACCCGTCAAAGTCACGCTCCCGTGGGACAAGCATTGAGCACCACCGCCACGCCGCCGCTACCGAAAACACGCTTGTCGCGCCGGCGGCGTTCTTCAACCTCCCGCGCTCCATGTCCGCCAGCGTCCCGACCACGATTCAGTCCGCCAAATCCCTGCCGCCCGAACGCGTCCCGTTTTCGGGCGTTTTCATCCTGCGGCGAAAGGCGGAAAAAACCGCCAAAAACGGCAACCCCTACCTGTCCGTCGAACTGGGTGACCGCACCGGCTCGTTCAACAGCACGGTCTTCTCCGACACCGCCGCGTTCGAGGTGCTCAACGCCGCCGTCGAGGGCGCGATTCTGCGCGTGGACGCCGTCTCCGACTCCTATCAGGGACGCTTCGCGCCGCGCCTCAACAACGCCGGCGTGCGCGACCCCGCCGGACTGACCGCCGCCGAACTCGACGCGCTCGTCGAGGTCGCGCCGGAGGACGCCGACGCCATGTGGGCGGAGTTGCTCGAATGCATCGCCGCTATTCCACACGAGGGAATCCGCGCCACCGTCAGCGCGGTTTTCGACGAGATTGGCGAGACCTTCCGCGTCAGCCCCGCCGCGATTTCCATGCACCACGCCTACCGCGCCGGTCTGCTTGAGCACACGCTCCACATGGCGCGGGACGCGCGCGCTCTACTGCCGCTCTATCCGCAGATTGACCCGTCGCTCGCGCTTGCCGGCGTCATCCTGCACGACTCCGGCAAGGTGCTCGAATATTCGCAGGGATTGGCGACGCGCGTGACGCGCCTCGGCAACCTGCAGGGACACCTCGTCATCGGCTACCAACTCGTCCGCAAGCACGGTCTGAAAACCAAACTCGCGCCCTCGTTGCTCGAACGCCTCGAACACATCCTGCTCAGCCACCACGGAACGCGCGAATTCGGGGCCGCGACGCTGCCGGCAACGCCCGAAGCGATTTTCGTGTCCCTCGTGGACAATCTCGACGCCAAGATGGGCATGGTGCAGCGGCTGCTACGAAACGCCTCCGGTTCGGACGAATTCTCCGAACGCATCGTCGGGCTGGAAAACGCGCCGTTGTTGCTCACCCCGCCCGAAACCGGTCACACCGCTCCGGGTCTTGCGGGAAGCGGAAACACCGCCGGCGACGCCGCCGCCGCGCCGAAACCCGCCGCCTCGCGCTCCTCCGACCCGCTGACCTCCAAACTGCCGCTCTGACGGACAGCCACCGGTAGCAGGCGGGTAGCGGCGTTGCCGGGTCGGAGAGCGACGTTCGCCGATGCGGTCGGAACCTGCGCTTCCGTTGGCGTCCGTGTTTGACTTCCCGCCGGTGCCGCGCTTCCTGTCGCGCCGCAAACCGCCGCCGGCACTTTCGCCGCCGCCGCACCGCCGCCGTTTTTACGTTCACCCGTTTCCGCCG
Organism: Puniceicoccales bacterium; assembly: GCA_031273045.1. GTDB lineage: Bacteria > Verrucomicrobiota > Verrucomicrobiia > Opitutales > UBA953 > CALNBE01. Next base: position 42,259 of record JAISSQ010000244.1, on the reverse strand, counting down.
CCGCCATGAGTTACCTCTCACCGAAAGCCGATGTGACCTTCAAGAAGGTCTTCGCCGACCCGCAGCACAAGGAGCGTTGCATCTCGTTGCTGAACGCGCTGTTGCCGCTGCGCCCCGACCAGAAAATCACCGACATCGAATTCGAGTCCGGCGAGTTGTTGCCCCGAATCAAGCCGCTCAAAAACACCATTGTTGACGTGCAATGCACCGACTCCACAGGGCGCAAATTCATCGTCGAAATGCAGATGGAATGGACCACCGCTTTCAAGAACCGCATCCTGCTCAACGCCAGCAAAGCCATTGTCTCGCAGGTGGACATCGGCGAATCCTACGACAGTTTGCGGCCGGTCTATTCGCTCAACTTCATCAACGAGATTTTCGACAACGGTCCCGATTATTACCACTCCTACGGCGTCTATGAGAAAGAACATCCCGACAAACAAATCGAGGGATTGGAATTCGTGCTCGTCGAACTGCCGAAGTTCAAGGCGAAGTGCGCCGGTGCCGGTGCCGGTGCCACTGCCGGCGAAGCGAAAAACGGCGCGAAAACCGTTGCGAAAGCCAGCGCGAAGAACGGGGCAAAAACCGGCAAAAAGAGCGCCGCCGGTGGCACCGGTGGTGGCGCGAAATTGAGCGAACGCGACCTGTGGCTGCGCTTTCTCACCTCCATTGACAACGGCGCGGAGACCGTTCCGCCGGAACTGCGTAGCAAGCGCGAATTGCGCGACGCTGTCGAATGCCTCCAGCGCGCCTCCTACACCAAGGAACAACTCTTCGACTACGACCGCTACTGGGACAGCGTGAGCGTCGAAAAAACCCTCGTGAACGCCATGAAGAGAAGAATGCGCGACACCACGGCGAAAGCATTGGCGAAAGGTCTCGCGGAAGGGCACGCGAAAGGGCACGCGAAAGGGCGCGCGGAAGGACGCGCGGAAGGAAAGGTCGAGATTGCCCGCCAGATGAAAGCCGACGGCGAACCGTCCGCCAAAATCGCCCGCTACACCGGTCTGACTGTTGCCGAAGTCAAGGCACTGTGACCGTCACCGGTGGTGCCGCTCCGCAGCGGTGGCGGCGCGCGGCGTCATTCCACGAGGACGGCTTTGGTGAGGTTGCGCGGGTGGTCAATGTCCATGCCGCGCTTGACGGCGACGTTGTAGGCGAAGAGTTGGAGCGCGATGACGACGGGGATGGGCGCGATGAGCGCGTTCGACGCCGGCACCTCAATCACGTCGTCAAACACGGCGGCGGCCTCGGTGTCGCCGGCGTTGATGACGCCCAGAACGCGGGCACCCTGCGCGCGGCATTCGGCGGCGACGGCGAGCGTGCCGTCGCGAACGTTCGTTCCCTTCTCGCCAGCGGCGAGCGCAACGACCGCCCAGCGCCGGTCGAGCAGCGCGAAGGGGCCGTGTTTGACCTCGGCGGACTGGTAGCCCTCGGAATGCACGCAGGCGGTCTCCTTCAGTTTGAGCGCGCCTTCGAGCGCGGCGGGGTAGAGCGGACCGCGACCGATGAAAAAGACGTCGTCGTATTCGTGGTAGTTTCCGGCGATGTCGGCGATTTTTCCCGCCTCCTTGAGCACGGCGGCGGCGAGTTCGGGAATGCCGGCAAGGGCGGCGGAAAATTTTTGGAGGTCTTCGCAATCATCAGCGCCGTCATCGACCGAGCGCAGACAGGCGCCGAACTTGAGCGCGAGCGCGAGAAGGATGGCGACTTGGTTCGTGAATGCCTTTGTGGAAGCAATGGAGACCTCCTTGCCGGCGCGCACGTCAATGGCGGCGTCGGCCTCGCGGGCGAGCGTTGAGTTCATGACGTTGCACAGCGCCAGCACCGGCGAACCGAGATTGCGGGCGACGCGGGCGGCGCCGACGGTGTCGGTGGTTTCGCCGGACTGCGAAACAGCGATGAAACCGTCGCATTCGTCGTCTTCCTCGCGCTCCGGCAGATTTCCCTTGGCGGCCGCGGGGTCGAATTCTGGGAAGCGGTCGCGGAAATCGGCGGCGAGGTCGTTGGTTATGACGAGAACTTTGGTGAATTTCTCGAAGGCGTATTTGGCGACCATTCCGGCGTAGAGCGAGGTGCCGTGACCAAGGAGACGCACGCTACGGAGCCAAAGGTTAAAGGGATCTTTGCCCGCCTCGAACTTCCCAACGAAAAACTCAGTGTCCAACAATATCTCGTTTCCTACCTCGTCCCCGTTGCGGATGATTTTTGTCCGCCCTTCGAGGGCGGCGCGGAGCGCGTCCGGCTGCTCGAAAATCTCTTTCAGCATGAAGTGCGCGAACTCGCCTTTTTCGGGCGTGGCGGCGGGGGAAACAGCAGCGGCGGAGGAAGCGGTGCCGGTGGTGCCGGCGAAGGAGGAGGTGCTCATGTCGCCGGCGGACTTTGTTCAGCGCGGCGGGACTGTGAAGCGCAAAGGCGGCAACCACGCGCCCCGTCACCGGCGCAGCCATGTCACCGCAGTTCGTCGAGGGCGGCGAAGAAGCGCGCCATCTCGGCGTCGGTGCCGATGGTAATGCGCAGGAGGCGCACCGTGAACGGGCTTTTCGCGAAGTGGCGGACGAGGATTTTGCGGTCGCGCAAAAACGCGGCGACGTCGCGGGCAAAGAACGGCGGCGGCGGTTCGGCGGCGATGAAGTTCGCGCCGCTGGGCAGGACGCGCCAACCGCGTCCGCGCAACGCGGCGGCGGTGGCGTCGCGCGTGCGGCACACGGCGGCGATGGTGCCGGCGTAGTAGTCGCGGTCGCCGAGGGCGGCGACGGCGGCGACCTGCGCGAGGCGGTCGAGGTTGTAACTGTCGCGAACCTTGTCCAAGACCGCCGCCACCGACGGCGAGGCGAGCGCGTAGCCGGCGCGCAGTCCGGCGAGCGAGTAGGCCTTCGAGAACGTGCGCGTGATGACGAGGTTCGGGAACTCGGCGAGCAGCCCGACGCAGTCGCGCGGCGCGAAGGGCGCGTAGGCCTCGTCCACGACCAGAATGCCGCGGAAGCGCCGCAGCGTTTCGAGGATGAGTTCCGCGTCAATCACGACGCCCAGCGGCGCGTTCGGGTTCGTCAGGAAGAAAATGTTCGCGCCGCTGCCGGCGACGCGTTCCGGCTCGAACTCCCCGTCCTCCGCCACCGGCACCTCGCGCAGCGACGCTGCCGTCTGCCCCGCAATCACGGGGTAGAGCGAGTAACTCGGCATGAGCATCCCCGCCGACTTGCCGGCGTCGGAGTAGGCGCGCGCGAGCAGGTTGAGCACGTCGTCCGAGCCGTTGCCGGCGACGACGTTTTGCTCGGTCAGCCCGCGCCCGTGGAACGCCGCCGCCGCCGCGCGCAGCGGCGAACTTCTCGGGTTCGGGTAGAGCCGCAGCGACGCGCCGTCGGCGCCGAGTTCGCGCCGGATTGCCTCGGCGACCGCCGGCGACGGCGGGTAAGGGTTCTCGTTCGTGTTGAGTTTGAGCCAGCCCGCCTCCTGCGGCTGCTCGCCCGGAACGTAGCCCGGCAACGCGGCGACGGCGGCGGTGGCGAGGTCAACGCCGAGCGTTTCGAGGTTGAGCGGGGAAGCGAGCGGGGAGCGGTTGCCTTCTTCGTCCATGCCGCCGACGGTAGCGGCGGGCGGACGCGCGGAGCAAGCCGCGCTTGCCACGGGAGCGCTTTTCAGGGGTAATCCGCCGCCTCATGCCGACCTTTGCGAAAGCCATGCTTCTCCTCGCCGCCGCGCTCGCGTTCGCGCCGGCGCGGACGCTGTTCGCCGCGCCGGAAGCGGCAAAACCGTCACCGGCGGCGAAGCCCGATGTGCCGGACATTTCGGACAGCCCGTTGCTCGCGCCGGGCATTGCGCCCGGAATTGTCACCGAGGAGGTGAAACCCGTGGCACCGGAGCCGGCGAAACCCGCCGCGCCGGACATTCCCGACAGCCCGCTACTCACGCCCGGAATCGCGCCCGGGCTTGTCTCCGAGGAAACGAAGCCGGCGAGACCGGCGACGGACGCGCCACCGGTGGCACCGGTGACGCCGCCGGCGCAAAAGCCCGCCGCCGCCGCCGGTCCGGTCAACCCGCTACGGCTGCTCTTCGAGGCGCAACTGCCGAACTTTTCGCGCCGCTCCTACGACGACGCCGTCTCCGGTCTGTTCACCGCGTTCGAGACGCGCACCGGTCGCGCGCTCAAGCCCGGTCGCGCCGGCAGCGTCGGGCTGAAGATTTACACCGAGTCCGGTCCGGGCATCGCGACGCCCAAGAACCTTGTGCGCGCCGCCATCCGCGCGCTGGAGCGGCGCGGCTTCGAGCGCGGGCGCATTTACATCGTGGACTTGAGCGAGCGGACGTTGCGCGAGAGCGGCTATCTCGCGCCGTTGCGCGTCGACGGCGGCGGGGTCGAGACCTTCGAGGGCTGCCCCGTGCTCGCGCTCGACACCGGCAAATACTACAGCCGCCGGTGGTTCTACGAGAACCCGCTACCGTCGCGCGAAATCTTTGCCAAGCAGGGCGATTTCGCCGCCGAGCGCATGCTTTCGGACAAGCAGAGCATGCTGCCGGCGTCGCTGTTCTTGCAGATGGACTTCTGGCTGAACCTTGCCGTCGCGCTCGACAGTCCGGCGCTCGGCGTCTCCGGCGCGCTGGGCAATGCGACCATCTGGAACATCAGCAACCAGCGGCGCTTTCTGGACAATCCTGCCAACGCGCAGAAGGTCGCCATCGAGGTCGCGGCGATTCCCGAATTCCAGCGCTCGCTCGTCTTCCACGTCCTCGCGCTCGAACGCTACCAGTTCGTCGGCGGACCGAAGTTCGACGCGAACCATTGCGTCTCCGAGCCGCGCCTGTGGTTGAGCGCGAACCCGCTCGTGCTCGATTTTCTCATGCTCGGACGCATCAACAACGCCCGCGAGCGCAAGGGCTTCCCGCGCATCGAACCGGAGCCGGAGATGTTCGTGCGCGGCAACACGCCGCCCATCCTGCTCGGCTCGTGCCGTCCGAGCGAAATCGAACTCGTCACGCTCAAGCCGCCGGCGGCAACGGCGGCGGCGCGGAAGTGACCGGTGGTCAGCGGCCGGTGGTTTGCAGTTCGAGGCGGGTGCGCAGACCTGTGTCCTCGAAGCGCAGCCAGAGCAGAGCGGAATGGATTCCGCCGAAGAAGCCCGGGTCGGAGTAGTCGTATTTGACAGGGGTGTTGCGCTGGTGGAGCCATGAGCCGTGCGACGTGAGCGTGAGGCGGGCGGAGGAGTCGGTCTTCTCGGCGGGTTTCTTGCCACCGGTGGCGGGGACGAGTTGCAGAGTGGCATCGGCGGGCAGGGTTGGGGATTCGCCGAGGGCGGCGCGGCGCAGGCGGACGGCTTCGTCGGGCGAGCAGCCGTAAGCGAAAATCCACGGGGCGAGCGCGGCGGCGTCGGCGTAGAGCGAGTTTCGGCGGGCAAGGTTGGCAGCGGTGAACGCCTGCTCCTGTCCGGCGCGGATTTGCGAAGGAACGAGTTCGAGCGCGGCGTGAGCGCCACGGGCGGCAGCACCGGTGCCGGCGGGTCTTAACCACCCGGAATCGCTGCGTGCGGTGCCGCGGATTGGGTTCGGGTTCCACGGGTGGTTGGAGAAGTGCAACCATTCGCCTTCGAGCGAGACGCCGAGTTCGAAGCGGGCGGCACCGGCGAGCGTGAACGTGAGCAGGAGTTGCTTGGGCGAGTATTCGCCGACTTCGAGGCGCAGCCAGTCGAACACGTTCCTGCTTTCGAGCGAGCGCAACAGGTCTTGAACGATGCCGGTGGAGCCGCGTTTCACGCGCAAGGCGAGGTCGCAGGGGCGCGTGAGCAGGGCGGCGACGACCGGCGCGATGAGGAATTCCGCAGGGTCGCGGCGTCCGAGACCGGTGGCTTCGCTGAAGCGTGTCAGACCGGGAAACCACATCTGGATGACGGGGGCGGCGTCGCCGACGGCGATGACGGCTTCGCCGGTGAGGTGCCGGTTGAGTGTCTCCCAATGGTCGAACTGGGTGATTTCGCGCAGAAGTTGGGCACCTTGGCCGCGCGTGTCGGCGGCGGGCAGCGAGAACGCGAGCGTGGCGACGGGCTGGGTGGCAAATTCCGGCATGATGGCGCGCGGCGGACCGGCGGCGTTGAGCGTGGCGGCGAGGGCGTTGTAGAGCGAGTTGTCGAGGAGCGGCAGGATGTAGGTTTCGAGCGAGATGCGGTTGGCGTTGCGCCTGCCACGCTCCACGTCGAGGCGGATGGCGATAGGGTCGAAGTATTGCCGCCAGAACGAGGCGTAGTTGTTGCGGTAGCGCGAGTAGGCGCGGATTTCCTGCGCGGTGCCGGTGGTGGCGGGGTTGGCTTCGAGCGTGGTGAGCGCGGCGAGGCGCCCCCATTTGTTGGAGACGGCGACGCAGCCCGGCGCGAGCGAGAACTCGTCTTCGAGCGGCGCGTCGGCGTCGAGGTAGCCGGCGTTTTTGAGGTCGGCGATTGAGGCGGGGTCGGTGCCGGTGTCGCGCCGGTGCAGGAGCGCGAGCGCGGAGAGGCGGGCGAGGACGGCGGCGGTGTTGGCGCGGCGCAGTTGACCGATTTTCACCGCCGGCGACGTGAGGCGGCGGATGAACGGGTCGGAGAGATAGACGTAGGCGCGCGTGGCGGCGGTGGGTGGGAGTTTGGCGCGCATGACGCGAAACTCGTCGGCGCGGGAGAGCGCGTTGCCGGTGGACTTAGCGTCGAGCGCGCGAAGCAGTTCGCCTCGGTTCGTGGAGAGGAAGAGCAGGCGGTCGCGAATGGCGAAGTAGAACGCGCCGCCGGCGGGGAGGGGGACGCGTACGATGGCGGCGGCGTTGTCACCGGCATCACCGGCGGCGGCGGATTTGACGGCGGCGGCGGGGGCTGCGGAGAGGAGGGCGGCGAGGAGCGGGACGAGCGGCAGGTGCGGCAGGGTTGGGGAGTTCATAGCGGGCGCAGTGTGACCGCGCCGGAACGCGGGCGGCAGGCACCGGCGCCGCCGGTGGCGGCAGTGGCGGAAACGCGCGTCTCGACTTGCCGACGGGGGCGGGTATCGTGCGCGACCCAATGCACATTGAGAGTTTGAAGATTTTCGCGGACTTGGTGGACACGCGCAGTTTCTCCAAAACCGCGAAACTCAACGGCGTGACGCAGTCCGCCGTGAGCCAGCAACTGCGGGCAATGGAGAACTATTACAAGGTGCTTTTGGTGGACCGGACATCGAAGCGTTTCCGGCTCTCGCGCGAGGGCGAGCGGCTCAACGAGGCGGTGCGCGAGATTCTGCGTTGCCACGAGCGCGCGACAGGTGCGTTGCAGGAAATGCGCGACCAAATCAGCGGCGCGATTCGCATTTCGACAATCTACACGATTGGGTTCCACGAGTTGCCGCCGGTGGTGCGGCGTTTTCTGGCGAGTTATCCGGCGGTGGACGTGCGTGTCGAATACCGGCGCTCGAACATGGTCGTTGAGGACGTGTTGCAGAGCGAGGTGGACCTCGGCTTGGTGGCGTATCCGACGCGCGCGAAGAACATCGAAATCATTCCGTTCGCGCACGACCGGCTCGTGGTCGCGTGCAATCCGCGCCACCCGCTGGCGGAGCGGCGCGAAATCAACCTCGGCGACCTCGCCGGTCAGCGGTTCATCGGGTTCGACCAAGACGTGCCGACGCGCCGCGCAATCGACCAGATTTTGAGCGACCACAACGTGGACGTTTCGCTCGTGCGCGAGTTCGACAACGTGGAGACGCTCAAGCGCGCGGTGGAGGTCGGCATCGGGCTGGCGTTGGTGCCGTCCTCGACGATTCGGCAGGAGGTGGCGCAGGGCGCGCTCGTCGGGCTGGAGGTGAAGGGCGCGCCGTTTCCGCCGCGCCCGCTGGCGGTGATTCATCGCAGCGGCTTCGTGCTGACGCCGGCGATGCGCAAGTTCATCGAGTCGCTGCGCTCGTCGGATTTCGCCGCCGGCGACGGCGCTGTTGCCGCCGGTGGCGACGTTCCCGCCGGTGCCGCCGGTGGTGGCGGCGTCGCCGTTGCCGGTTCCGCGCGGAGTAAGCGCGGGAAGCGGAGCGCGGCGTGAGCGGCGCGGTTTCATTTTGAGGGGTCTTCGCAGAAAGGTTCGCGCGCATGCCAAATTTTCCGACGACAATCATTTCCGGTGGTCAGACCGGTGCCGACCGCGCCGGCCTTGATTTCGCGCTCGAACACGGCATCCGCATCAAGGGCTACTGCCCGCTGGGGCGGCTGGCGTTCGACGGACCGCTCCACCGGCGCTACAAACTCATCGAGACCGCCACCGCCGAATATCCCGAACGGACGCGCCTCAACGCGACGATTGCGGACGCGACGGTGATTTTCGACGCCGTCGAGCCGCTCTCGCGCGGCACCGGCACCGCGCTTGTCGCGATAAGGCGGCACCGCAAGCCGCACGTGATTTTGAAGAATTTTCCCGATGTCGCGGCGGATACCGAGGCGTTGTGCGAGTTCTTGCGCCTGCAATGTCCGCGCTCGCTCAACGTCGCCGGCAACTCCGAGCAGCGCACGCCGGGGATTTACGCCCACGTGCGCGCCGTGCTCGAACGCGCCTGCGAGCGGATGTCGCTGGAACCGTAGGCGGGGCGTTGCCGGCGCGCCACCGGTGGCGTTCGGTGGCGATTGGGAAAATGGTGCCCGGGGCGGGATTTGAACCCGCACGCCTTGCGGCACAGGAACCTAAATCCAGCGTGTCTGCCAATTTCACCACCCGGGCGGAGGGGACGCGCAAAAAAGCCGCGCCGCCGGTGGTTGGCGACATCAAAAGCGGCGTCGCGGCGCGTCCTTTCTTGCCGGCGCCGGCGGGGGCGGGTTTGCTCGGCGGGCAGCACGGGACGCTTCGCGCAAGGCGGCGCGCTCCGGCGCGGAGAAACTCGACTTTCCTTCACTCATGCCAAAACGCACTGACATCAAGTCCATCCTCATCATCAGCGCCGGTCCGATTATCATCGGGCAGGCGTGCGAGTTCGACTACTCGGGCTCGCAGGCCTGCAAGGCGCTCCGCGAGGAGGGGTTCAGGGTCGTCCTCGTGAACTCGAATCCGGCGACGATTATGACCGACCCGGATATGGCGGACGTGACTTACATCGAGCCGCTCACGGTCGAGGCGGTCGAAAAAATCATCGCCAAGGAGCGGCCGGACGCGCTGTTGCCGACGTTGGGCGGGCAGACGGCGCTCAATCTCGCGCTCAATCTCGCCAAGCAGGGGGTGCTCGCGCGGCACGGGGTGGAACTCATCGGGGCGAAGGCGGAGGCGATTGAGCGGGGGGAGGACCGCGAGAAGTTCCGCGAGATTATGCTCTCCATCGGGCTGGACATTCCGAAGTCGCGCGTGGTGCGTTCCATCGAGGCGGCGCGCGAGGCGGTGGAGCCGTGCGGGGGGTTCCCGTTGATTATCCGGCCGAGTTTCACGCTGGGGGGCACCGGCGGCGGCATCGCTTACAATCGCGAGGAGTTCGAGGGGATGGTCGCTTACGGGCTGGACTGTTCGCCGGTGCGCGAGGTGCTCATCGAGGAGTGTCTGCTGGGGTGGAAGGAGTTCGAGATGGAGGTGATGCGCGACCACAAGGACCAGTGCGTCATCATTTGCTCGATTGAAAATTTCGACCCGATGGGGGTGCACACGGGGGACAGTATCACGATTGCGCCGGCGTTGACGTTGACGGACAAGGAATACCAGTTGATGCGGGACGCGTCGTTCGCGGTCATCCGCGCAATCGGGGTCGAGACGGGCGGCTCGAACATTCAGTTCGCGGTGAACCCGCGCAACGGGCGGCTCGTGGTCATCGAGATGAACCCGCGGGTGTCGCGCTCGTCCGCGTTGGCGTCGAAGGCGACGGGGTTTCCCATCGCGAAAATCGCCGCCAAACTCGCCGTCGGCTACGCGCTCGACGAGATTCGCAACGACATCACGCGCAGCACGCCGGCGTCGTTCGAGCCGACGATTGACTACGTGGTGACGAAGATTCCGCGCTTCGCGTTCGAGAAGTTCACCGGCGCCAACCGCACGCTCACGTCCTCGATGAAGGCGGTGGGCGAGGTGATGGCGATTGGGCGGACATTTCAGGAGAGTTTTCAAAAGGCGCTGCGCTCGCTCGAAATCGGCGCGTGGGGCTTCGGCGGCGGCGGCAAGTTCGGCGGCGCCGAGGTGAGCGATGTCGCCGAAATCAAGGCGGCGCTCGTGACGCCGACGGCCGAGCGGGTGTTCTTCCTGCGCTACGCGCTGCAAGCGGGGCTGTCACCGGCGGAGATTCACGAACTCACCGCCATCGACCCGTGGTTCCTGCACCAGTTGAAGGGAATCTGGGAACTCGAAAAACGGCTGCGCGACGCGGGGCTGGACGGTCTCGACGCCGCGCTGCTGCGCGAGGCGAAGTGCGCCGGTTTCAGCGACCGCCAACTCGCCCACCTCGCGCGTTCGACGCCGGCGGCAATCCGCGAGAAACGCCTCGCCGCCGGCGTGCCGACGGTCTTTCGCCTCGTTGACACCTGCGCCGCCGAATTCGAGGCAAAAACGCCCTATTACTATTCCAGTTACGGGGACGAAAATGAGATTATGGCAAGCACCGGCGGCGGAGATGCGAAAAAGAAAATCATGATTCTCGGCGGCGGACCGAACCGCATCGGGCAGGGCATTGAGTTCGACTACTGCTGCGTCCACGCCTCGCTCGCGCTGCGCGAGGCGGGCTACGAGACCGTGATGGTCAATTCGAACCCCGAAACCGTCTCCACCGATTACGACACATCCGACCGGCTCTACTTCGAGCCGCTCACGCTCGAAGACGTCCTCGAAATCTACCACCAGGAAGGGTGCGCCGGCGCCGTCGTGCAGTTCGGCGGACAGACACCGCTCAACCTCGCCACCGCGCTCGAAGCCGCCGGCGTCAAAATCATCGGCACCTCGCCCGCCAGCATCGAACTCGCCGAAGACCGCCAACTCTTCAAGGAAGTCCTCGACGAACTCGCCATCAAGCAGCCCGACAACAAGACCGCCCTCTCGCCGCTCGACGCCTACACGATGGCGGCGCAAATCGGTTTCCCAATCCTGCTGCGACCCTCGTTCGTGCTCGGCGGACGCGGAATGTTCATCGTCTATAACATGGACGAGTTGAAGCAAGTCGTGCGCGAAGCGTTCGACGTCGCGCCGGGCAAACCCGTGCTGCTCGACAAGTTTTTGGAGGACGCCATCGAACTCGACGTTGACGCCATCAGCGACGGCGAGACCACGGTCGTCGCCGGCATGCTCGAACACATCGAATACGCCGGCGTCCACTCCGGCGACGCCGCGATGGTCCTGCCCCCGCACACGCTGCCGCCGGCAATCATCGCCGAAGTGCGCCGCATCACCCACGCCCTCGCGCGCAAACTCCGCGTCGTCGGCCTGATGAACATCCAGTTCGCCATCAAGGACGGCACCGTGTTCATGCTCGAAGTCAACCCCCGCGCCAGCCGCACCGTCCCCTTCGTCTCGAAAGCCATCGGCGTGCCCCTCGCCAAATTCGCCGCCCGCTGCATGGTCGGCGAAAAACTGCGCGACCTCGGCTTCACCGAAGAAATCACCGCCCCCTACTACGCCGTCAAAGAAAGCGTCTTCCCGTTCAACCGCTTCCCCGGCGCCGCCGTCGCCCTCTCCCCCGAAATGCGCAGCACCGGCGAAGTGATGGGACTCGACGCCGACCTCGGCATCGCCTACGCCAAATCGCAAATGGCCGCGCAACCCCCGCTCCCCGCCGCCGGCAACGTCTTCTTCTCCGTGAAAGACCGCGACAAGGACGCCGCCGTCGCGCTCGCGCGCGAACTCATCGCCCTCGGCTTCCACATCTACTCCACCGCCGGCACCGCCAAAGCCCTCGAAGACGCCGGCCTCCCCGTGCACAAACTGCACAAAATCAGCGGCGGCGGCCGCCCCAACGTCATTGACCTCTTGAAGAACGGCGAAATCCAAATGCTCATCAACACCCCCGCCGGCGCCATGCCCCGCCGCGACGAAAACGAAATGCGTTCCGAAGCCGTCCTGCGCCAAGTTTGCATCATTAGCACCATCACCGGTGCCCAAGCCGCCCTGCAAGGCATCCGCGCCCTCCGCGACAAACCCCTCACCGTCACCTCCCTCCAAGAATACGGCGAGCGCGTGCGGGCGGTGAGGAAGAATGATAAGGAAGGAGGTGCAGGATGAGTTTTGACGCCTATACTTTTCGCGTTTTGCAGTTGGCGATACCGGGAATTATCGTCTATTGCCTGCTGAAACGTCTTGCTCCCGAACGCCCCGAAACATCTTGGCAGGTTTTTCTGAAAATTTTTGCTTTTTCGACATTTTCATATCTTGCCGTCTTTCTTGTGGAAACAGTGCTTTATTGGGACAAGAAGAGTAGTTTGGGGATTTTTCCTCCACAACGGCACTGGGGCATCTCAGAATATATGGACATCTTTTCTGAAAATAAATGTCAAGAATACACAAAGCAAGGGATGGGTGTTTGTCAGAGTTAGGAAAAAGGATTTTGATCTCGTTTATTATGGCAAGATTTTGTTCTTTTCTGAGATATCAGAAACAAAAGAACTGGTAATGCAGGACGTTATTCTCTATAAAGACGTTGGGGGAAAAGTCGATGATGGGACGGCAATTCAACTGGTTTACGTAAGCGCAAACCCAAATGAAATATCAATTGAATACCCTGTCGTTGTCCCTCAAACAGATTGCTCTTGTGGCAATGTATTTAATGTTGACGTCCAAGATAACGAGAGCCATATTTCCTACAGCATCACTGCAACAGTCAACCAAGTAGAAAGGAGATAATTATCATGAGTGATTCATCGAAAAACCTGATCCTGATAACCAAAGGGATGGTGAAATTGGGAGGACAGGGACAAGTCGCGACATCGCCGCGGCCTCCCATTCGTCCAACGAGCCAAACTTCGAATCAAACCAGATAAAACAAGAGCCACGCAGATGTGTGCTACCGTGTTTGCGGCGTTTGTTGTGACCATCGGCGTGGTTCGATGGTTCGAGTGTCCCTGTCCGTAACTTCTTGCCATGTTGGGACGGTGGAAGTGGGGTGGCGGGGAGCAAGCCCAACTCACTGGCGGTTACGCCGCCGCCTCGCTACCTCGCCACTCTGCCGCTTTGCGGTTTCCCTTGCGGGGCTTGGCTTGGGATTTGGGGGTGACGGCGAACGCTCGGTTGCCGGAAGAAATGGGCGTCCGGTCGTAGAGACCGCGCTTGGATGGGTTGGGAGGTATTTGTCCGCTTGAACGCCCTGCTTGCCGCCTTGCACGCCCTGATTGCCGCCTTGCACGCCTTGACTGCCGTCGTGAAAAAAATCCTTGCGCCGGTGGCGGCGGGGCGACAGTGTGCACGTCCTCTGGTGGGGTAACCAAGATGGTCAAAGGGTGCAGACTGTAAATCTGCCGCGCTCCGCGCTTCGGGGGTTCGACTCCCTCCCCCACCACCACTTTCAATGAAGACCGCGTCCGATTTTCGGGCGCGGTCTTTTTTCTTTCGAGGATTTGCACGGCGGGCACACTGCCGGTCCGAGATGAGCAATCCAACCGCCAGCGTGGCACCGGTTGTCGCCGCGAAAGAACTGCTCGACGCCGTCTGGCGCCAAATCGGTGGGGCGTTTTCCGCCACCGGCGGCTTTCCGTTTCCGAAGCGGGTTTTCTGGCTCAACGGCGCGCCCGGCGCGGGCAAGGGGACGCACACGCCGGTCATTCAGCGGCACCTTGGCGTCGAGGCGGCACCGGTGGTGACGAGCGACTTGCTCAAGAGTCCGCAGGCGCGCGCGCTCATTGACGCCGGCAAACTTGTCGGCGACAGCGAGGTGGCGGCGCTGCTGCTCGAGAAACTCGCCGAGCCGTGCTACCGCGAGGGCGTCATCGTGGACGGCTTTCCGCGCACGGCGGTTCAGGCGGAGTTCCTGCGGTTGCTCCACCACCGGCTTGCCGGACTCGCCCGCGACTCCGGCGGACGCTTCGCCGCGCCGGAGTTCCGCGTCGGCACACTGCTTGTGGACGAGGACGAGAGCGCGCGCCGGCAGTTGCAGCGCGGGCGCGAGGCGGCGGCGGCGGGGCAAGGCGCGCGCAAGACCGACACCGACGAGGAACTCGCCCGCCGGCGGCACCGCATTTTCATGGCGGAGACCGTCGAGCCGTTGCGCGCGTTGCGCGGGCACTTCCCTTATCACGAAATCAACACCACCGGTGAGAAGCCGGAGGTCGCCGCGCGCATTGCCGGCGCGCTCGCGAAAGGCGTCTCCCCGCGATGAATCCGCATCGCGTGGGCATTTTGGGCGGGACGTTTGACCCGCCGCACGCGGGGCACCTGTTTCTGGCGCAGGACGCGCGCGAGCACCTTGCGCTGGACTTGGTGCTGTTAGTGCCGGCGGCGGCGTCGCCGCTGAAAGGGCGCGAGGCGGTGGCACCGGCGGCGGCGCGGCTTGAACTGGCGCGGGCGGCGGCGGCGGAGTTCCCGTGGCTCGAAGTCGAGGACTTCGAGGTGCGGCGCGGCGGGCTGAGTTTTTCGTTCGACACGGCGACCCATCTTCGCCGGCGGTTCGGACCGGAGGCGGAATTGTTCTGGCTCGTCGGTGCCGACCAAGCGGCGCAACTGCACCGGTGGCACCGCGCCGAGGAACTCGCAAAGTTGGTGCGGTTCGCGGTGGCAGGGCGGAGAGCCGCTTCGCTCCAAGGGGAATGGGGAATGGGGAATGGGGAATGGGGAAGTAGTGGCGGCTGCGCCGCAGTGGACGGAGGGATAACCGCCGGTGGTGATGCCGTCGGTGCCGCCGGTGGCGGTGCCGGCAGCGGTTCGGTGTCGCCGGTGGTGGTTTGGTTGCCGGAGCGGCGGGTGGATATCAGTTCGACCGAGGTGCGCGAGCGCGCGCGGCGCGGGCTGTCGCTGGAATTGTTCTTGCCCGCTGGCGTCCGCAAAATCATTCAACAGCGCAACCTTTACTCATGAGCCGCCCCCCAGCCCGAAAGCGCGCCGCGACGAGCGCGAGCGCGAAATCCGCCCCCAAAAGTGCTACCCAAAAAGCCGCTGCCGGTGGCATTGCCGGTGGTGTCGGCGCGGTGCCGACGCTTGCGGAGATTGCGGCGCGGGCGGTTTCGGAGGTTCGCGGGCGCGCGGCGGGGACGTCCCTGCTCACGGGCGTCATCGAGCGGCGTGGCGCGGCAAAGCGCGCTTCGTCCTCGTCCGCACCGGCGGCGGAGCCGAAGGTGCCGGCGTCGCTAACTCCGCTGCGCTCCGTTAACGCTTCGCCGAAGAAGGCAGCCCCTTCGTCGCCGCGCTCCGTTGGCCCTTCGCCGGAGGTGGCGCATCCGCCGCTGGTTTCGCGGTGCCTGCGGGCACTGGACGAGAAGAAGGCGGAGGACGTTGTCGTGGTGGACGTTCGCGGAAAGTCGCCGGTGACGGATTTTCTGGTGATTGCGACGGGCACTTCAGAGCCGCACTTGCGGGCGTTGCGCGTGGCGTTGGAGCGGGAACTCGCGGAGATGGAGGAGGTGGTTTTGGGCAGTGACGGGCGGACGGAGAGCGGCTGGTGCGTGGTGGACGCTTTTGATGTCGTTTTCCACCTCTTCCTGCCGGCGCAACGGAGCAACTATCGCTTGGAGCAGTTGTGGGCGCGCCGGTAGTGCGCGGGCGCGCTTTGCCGTCTTGCCACCGGTGCGCAAACCCTCATTTTTCCCGCAACTTGAATTGCCTCGTTGCGGCATTTTCTGTAACTCCCCCCGTCCCGAATTTTCCAACCTCCCCTCGTTTTCCCGACGCACCGTTTTTTCCATCTCCCACTTTCCCACGCACTCCACACCCGTCTTCCTCTCCTCGCTTTTCCATCCATGAAAAAGTCCTCCCTCGTTTTCCCCCGCCAAGCCAAGCCGGAAACCCCGTCGCGCCGCCCCGCGCGCAAACTCCTTCTCGCCGCCGCCGCCTCCCTCGGCCTTGGTGCCGCCGCCGCCAGTGTTTTCCCCGTTGCTCCGAGCGCCGCCGGTGCCGTCGTCGCCGGCAACACGATTACCCTTACCGGCGCAAATTCCGACGGCTCGCCGTGGAGTGTCACGCACACCATTCCCGCCGAAGCCCATGTTGTCACCGGAACGATTGCCAGCGGGGGCAATGACCGCGAGATTTGGGGCTACGATTTTTATGCGGACGATTCGCTGGTTTATGCCGGCGTGAACCCTGAAACCACGGCGCTTGTCCGCGACGGCGATGTTGCGGGAAACAATTTTTTCATTCTCGGCAACGGCTACGTGGAGAGCACCGCCGCCACCGGTGACCGCATTTTCGGCGCGCTGCAAATCACGAACAACGCCACCGTCACCGGAACCGTGACCCTGCTTGGGGACGCGCGGATTACGGCGATTAGCGGCGTCGGCGGCGGCAATATCACGAACAACATCGGCACGATTTCCGGCTCGCTCGTTTCGTTGGAAGGCATTGGCGACCACACCCTTTCCATCGGTCTGGCGTTTCGCGCCGACCCGATACCGACGAGCGGCACTCCGCCCACGTTCTGGATTGGCGCGTTCAGCCGGCTGATTTTCACCGGCGACACCTCGCGCTTCACCGGCAGCATTGAGATTTTCCCGCGCGCGACGCTGCAAGTCGGCACCGGCAGCACCGAGGGCAACCTCTCCGGCGTGCAGACCATCACCCTGTGGCGCGACGACGCACCGGTCACCGGCAACGGCGGTTCTTCGGGAACCAGCGGGCACCTGCTTCTGGGCGACGCCATCGCGCACCCCGCGCTCGACATTTTCCGAGGCGCCGCCACCAGCACCGTCACCCTCGCGGCGACACTCAAAGGCGACGGCGTCCTCTACAAGCGCGGCTCCGCGAACCTCATCCTCACCGGACGCCTCGACCCCGCCGGCATGACCGACGGGCACTACGACGACCCCTCGCTGCTCACCGGCGACAACAGCGCGTTCACCGGCGACATCGTCGTGCGTGAGGGCTGGCTCACCTACAAATATCCGAACACTCCCGCGAACGCCGACACCGGCAAGATTGACGTGCGCAACGTCTCCTCGCTCGGCGCATCGAGCACCGGCAGCGACCCCGCGAAGTGGCGCGTCCTCTCCCTCTTCCCCGGTGCCACGCTCGCCTACGACCCCGCGCGCGACACCGGCACCGACTACAACGCCTACTCGCACACCCTCGGCCTGACCGAGAACGAGAAGGCGGCGAACCGCGCGCTGACCAACGCCGACGGCGACCCCGAACAACTGCGCCACGGTCTGACCATCAACGTTCCCGCCTCCGGCGTCGCCACGTTCAACGCGCCGGGCGGTTCCGGCACCGCCGCCGTCACCTACTCGATTGAGCGCGTCGTCTCGCTCGTCCTGCCGGAGGCGACCGCGATGAGCGGCACCGTCAACGGCATCTTCTACAGCGGCGTGCCCGTTACCGCCGCCGGTGACGCCTACGGGACGGGCGGCACCGCCGACATCATCGGTGCCGGCGGCGTGCTCCGCTTCACGCGCCAGACGACGAGCGCGCCCTACACCGTGGAGTTGTTCGGCTCCGAGCCGAACCTCGGTGCCGGCATCCGCGTCGAAGGCGGCAACACCGTCCTGCTCAACAAGACGGACACCTACGCCGTCGGTGCCGGTGGACTGACCGTCGTCGCGGACACCTCCGGTCCGAGCACGGTCATCCTCGCCGGCAGCGGCGAGGACCAGATTTACGACACCGCGCCGGTGACGCTCGATGGCGGCGTCCTCAACATGAACGGCCACTCCGAAGCCATCGGACCGCTCTCCGGCAACGGCAGCGGGCGCATCTACTACGAGACCACCGACCCGCTCCTGCAGGACGCCCTCGTCACCCTCACCATCAACAGTTCGCGTCTGCTTTCCGACGGCTCCTACGCCGGCGTGAACAGCGAATACAGCGGGCGCATTGACGGCCTGCTCAACCTCGTCAAAACCGGCGACGGCGTGCTCACCCTCGGCGGCAATCTCGACTACAAAGGCGGCACCGTCGTCCAGTCCGGCACGCTCAAACTCACCGACGGCGTTGACCTTGGCGACAACCTGAAATCGTTCGAGGTGCGCGCGAACGCCACGCTCGAAATCCACCGCGAGGACTTCTTCGCGAAATGGGGCACCGAGCCCGCGTCCATCGCGTCGCTCGCCGACCCGCCGCTGCCCGCCTACATGAACGTCGTCGAATACTTCCGGCAGGACGTTTTCGGCGCGGGCAATTTCACCAAGCAGGGACTGGGGCAGTTCGCGCTCGCCTCGGCGTCCTACACCGGACGCACCACCGTCGCGCTGGGCACGCTGATTTTTGGCGCGCCGCTGATTCTGCCTTCGGAAATCACCGGGGCGAACCCGCAGACCGGCTACGTCGCGCTCACGCCGGAGACCGCCCTCTATCAGGTCGAAGTCAGGACACCGGCAGGGACGGAGGAAGACCCCGGCGCGGTCACCGTGACGACCCAAACGAGCATCTTGAACGTCTCGGACGCCATCAGCGGCACTGACGCTGCCGGCGTCACGACCACCTACACCCCGTTGCGCGGCTTCATCCGCCCGCAGACCTCCTCGCTCGTCATCGAGTCGGGCGGACAACTCGACCTGCGCTACGCCGAGGACGCGACGCACACGCTCGAACTGCGCGTGGACAATTCGCCCGCCCTCACCGGTCGCAACAACGAGGACTACGTCTCGCGCGCCGGAGTCCTGCTCGCGGACGGCGGAACCGTCTCCCTCGATGAACCGACCATTTACGGCGACATCGCCCTGTCGAACAACCACCTGCTCGCCGTCGGCGACACCACCTCGTCCTCGCGCTACGGACTCGCCATTGACGGCACGCTGACCATTCGCGGTGCCGGCGAGACGCTCGTGACCGACGGCGCGGTGGCGGTCCCCGGCGGCTCGTTGCGCTTCGCTGTGAACGCGCCGGCGGTGGAGGTTGACGACAACGACGTCCGCCTCGCCCGCCACGGCTACCTGCTCGTGCGCAACCTCGTCGTGCCCGACGCCGCCGGCGCGCTGAACCTCGACTTTGCCTTCCCCAGCGGCGTCCCCGGCGCGGCGGAGGTTGGCGGCACCGTCTCGTTCCCCGTGCTGACTTGGAGCACTTCGACGCTCGACGACGCCGCCACCGCCGGCTCCACCAACACCGTGCTGCAGCGGCTCACGTTCTCCTACACCGACACCCTGACCGGCGTCGTCACCACCGTTGCCGGTTACGAGAGTCAGACCCTTTCGTCGGAGGAGACCCCGCGCGGCATCACCTCGCTTTCGCTCGCCTACAGTGCCGCGCAGAAAACCGTCTCCCTTGCGGTGAACGGTCCCGGCAACCACGAACTCGTCTGGCGCAACGAGACGCCGCAACTCTGGCGCGTTGAGGAAACCGACGGCGACCTCTTCTGGCAGGACAACACGGCGGGGCTGAATTCCGTCACCGGCACCCCCATTTACGACGGCTTCTACAACTACGACTCGGTGATTTTCCAGACCAACGGTTCCTCGGTGGTCGCCAACGTCAGCGGCGAGGTCAAGCCGCGCCAAATCACCATCACCGGCTCCGAAGGCGTCACGCAAATCACGCCGTCAAAACTCAATCTCACCATCGAATACACCGACGGCACGGCGGATGTGGGGGAGAACGAGCCCGACGGCGTCTTTGACTACCGTTACAGCCAGAATTACTACAACGGGCGCATCGCCGGTGTCGCCGGCATTCGCAAAACCGACTCCGGCATTCTGCAAATCTCCGGCGCGCACACCTTCACCGGCAAAACAATCGTTGAGAAAAACACACTCGACCTCGACGACGGCGGCGTTCCGGGCGAATGGATTGGCGCGCTGGACGCCGAGGGCAGCCCCGTTCCCGCGGACTGGAACGATCCCGGAGCCGAAGTGCGCATCCGCCCGTTGCTGACGAATTTCGGGCAGCCCTCGGCACTCGGCACCGGTGGTGTCGCCCTGCTTGCCGACACCGCGACGCAGGCGGAAATCAACGCCGCCGCCGCCACCGCTCCCTCGGACTGGCTTGTTCTGGCGAGCGGCACGCGCCTGCGCATCCGCCAGAGCGCGCAGGATTTCACCACCGGCACACCGCTCGACACGCCGGTGGCGTCGGTGCCGTCGGTGAACATCATGACGAACCGCAACTTCACGCTCGGCTTGCCCGGTTCGTCGGGCGACGCCGCCGGTGTGCAGAAATACTATCTGGAAATCGCGGACGGTCGTGTGTGGTTCTCGAACAAGGACCGCGCTGTTGAGTTCGCCGGCAGCGGCAACCGTGAGATTTACCTTTATGGTGCCGCCGGTCAGAACGCCGGCAGTGTCGGTTATGCGACGTTCCAGTCCGGCAACATCGAAGGCGGCATTCTCTCGCTCACCCTGAATGACCCCGAAAACGGGGTGCTGACCCTCATCAAGAGCGCGACATTGGACAACAACACGCTCTTCCCCGGCACCGTCAACGGCGCGTCCACCGGCACCGGCGCATGGTTCCTGAATGAGGCGAACAACACGTTCAGCGGCGGCACGCGCCTCGAATCCGGCTTCCTCGGCATTGCCGGTGACCGGTCGCTCGGTGCCGAGCCGTCGGAAGTGGATGCGGACAACATCTACGTCAACACCCCCACGTCCAGCACCGGCTCCTCCTCTGCGCCCGTCCTGTCGAACGTGAAGTTCAACGGCATCACGTATCAGGACACGCACGTCTCGCTGCACGCCAATCGCGGCATCCTGCTTGGAAACGTCTCGCTGACGCTGCGCGTCTCGCCGACGCTGAACGCCATTCCCGAGGACCGGATGGGCGGCGCCTCAATCTGGAACGGTGAGACCGACACGATGGCGTTCATCATCAACGGCTCCATCACCCCCTCGACCTCTTCGACCGCCGGCGTCACCAAGACCGGCTACGGCGTGCTCGTCCTCGCCGGCGCGAACTCCTTCAACGGTCCGCTTCTCATCAGCCAAGGGCGCGTGGTCGTGGACAACACGGAGGCCATTCCGCACGGCACGAGCAAGGCGTCCTCCTATGTTTCCGTCGCGACGGGTGCCGAACTGAACATCAACGGCACGAGCGTTTCGATGAACGCGCTCATCGGCGGCGGCACCGTCTATGACAACATCAGTGCCGGCGGTGGCGGCGACGAGCCGGCGGCGGAGACATCCAGTTGGCTGACCCTCGGCGAGGGGACGCGGAATTTCTACTTTTACGGCACGCTGTCCAACACCAACGGCGCGAAAATAGGCGTCCTCAAGACCGGCACCGGCGCGTTCTACCTCGAACTCGAAGACGGCTCGAATTTCGACGGGCAGTTGCTTGTCGAGCAAGGGCGCGTCTCGCTGCTTGGCAATTCGACAAACCCCGTCGGCAGCACCAGCCGAATCACCGTCCGCCCCTCTTCCTCCGGCACTTCCACCGCCGCCGGCAGCACCTTCGACATCCGCAATAACGACATCACGGCCCCCATCGAAATCAAAGGCGACGGCGTGAGCATTGACGTTTATGGCATGAATAATGCCGGGTCGCGCGTCCGCGAGCGCACGGAGAAGGCGGGCGCGCTCTCCAACCTGCTCGGTGCCGGCTACCTCAACGACTTCACCGTCCTCGGTCTCCTTGATTTGGAGTATTTGGTGGAGGACGGTGCCGACATTTACCTCGCCGAGAATCTGCCTCGAGTGAGCGATGTCCGCCTCCTCGGCTCGGCGACCATCGGTGCCTACGCGAACATGGAAATCGTGCGCGTCACCGGTCTTGGCGACCTCACCATCCGGCGCGTGGACACGGTGCCGAGAAACAACCTGCCGGACGACGCCTTCGTGGACACCTCCGAGTCCTTCGGCAACGGCAACGCCCCCTCCTCGCTCTTCGTGTTTCGCGGCGCGGCGCCGGTCATCCAACTCTCCGCCAGCCAGAAGAACTCGGACGGCACTTACACCGACGGTTCCGGGCAACTCATCATTGACGGCGCGTTCGTCTATATCCACGCCAACGACCAAGACACCGCCGGTCAGAACGGCGTGAAGACCCTCGACGTCCCCGGCGGCATCCGCGTCCGCCAATACGGCAACCTGATTTTGCGCGCGAAGGACGCCGTCGCGGTCACGAACATCATCCCGCAGGCGAAGCCGTTGCAGCACTACGCCAGCACCCCGCTCTCCGCCGAGCAACTTGCCACGCGCGGCGCGCAATCCACCGCGCTGACCCTCTCCGCCGGCGCGCTGACCCTCGTGGACGGCACCCGCCAGACCCTGCACTTCCTCTCCGGCGACTCCTACAGCCACATCGCGCACGCCCACACGACGTATCACGCCGACATGAGCGACATCGCCGGCACGGAAAACTCCATCACCGGCACCCTCTACCTCGACATCGCGCTCTACGACAGCGACCCCGCGACAACCACCATCCCCGATTGGCCGGAAGGAAAGGAAAACTACAACATCTTCAGCGGAACCATCGGCCGCCTCACCAATTTCGGCACCGCCTTCCTCGGCGTGAACGAGGAAATCTACGATGAGGCGCGCGACCTGCGGGACACCAATACCTCCGGCGTCGCCGTCACGGAGGGCTACAACATCATCAACCCGATAGATACTGGCGCCTACGACGCGAACATCTCCATCGTGAAGACCGGTCTTGGCGAGTTCACCCTCGGCGGTGCCGCCAGCAACTACACCGGTGCCACGCGCATCCTTGCCGGCACCCTCATCCTCACCGCGCCGCTCACCTATACAGCCACCTCCGGCGTTCTGGGCGACCCGACCCCGGGCAATGACGGTCAAGCCAGCAAACTCTACATCTCCGGCGGTGCCCGCCTCAAAAGCACCTACGAACCGTCCGGGACGGTGACGGTCAACAATTCCGTCTTCCAACGCCTTTTCACCATCGGCGACGGCGGCGCGATTATCGAAAGTTCCTACTCGAACCCCGGACGCCCCGTCACCTCCGGCGGCGGTCTGCAGTTCACCTCTCCCGCCGGACAAAACTTCATCATCCAGATTGACCTGAGTTCGGCGGTCCAGACCGTCACCCTCGAACTCACCGGCGACCGCAAAACCACGAGTTACACCAACTCGAACATCCTCGGCTTCATCCTCCCGAACCCGCCGGACTCCACCGGACGCAAGCGCACCACGCTCAAAAAGACCGGCACCGGCGAATGGATTCTCGGCGCCAAGAACACTTACACCGGCGACACCCTGCTCGTTGAAGGAACGTTGCGCCTCGCCATCACCGACGCCATCCACTCCGCCTCCAAAATCGTCTTTGGTGCCAGCGCGGTTGACCCCGAAACCGGTCGCAAACCCTACGGCATCCTCTCCCTCGGCACATCCACCGGCATCAACCAGACGTTGAGCAACTTCGAGGTGCTCGACACCGACCCCACCACCGCCGTCCTCAACCGCATCGTCAACGGCGGCCCGCTCGTCGAAGACCCGCAGAACTACTCCGTCCTCACCTTCAACATCGTCCGCAATGCCGACCGCTCCTTCTCCGGTTCCATCGGAGACCCCTACTCCGCCAGCAAATCGCTCTCCCAGTTCACCCTCGCCAAGACCGGCGGCGGCACCCTCACGTTGAGCGGACGCGACGTGCACACCGGCAACACCCTCGTCAAGGAAGGCACCCTGCGCCTCGGCGGCCGCGTCACCTCGCTCCTGTCCGAATACATCTTCGTTGACCCGGGGCTGAACGCGCCCGTCTCCGAGGTGAACCGCCCCGTGCTCGACGTCTCCCTGCTGCGCTCCAACGCCGGCGGCACCGCCTCGCCGAAATACTTCACCATCTCCGGCGAGGACTACCTGAACCGCTCCACGCTCGTCGCCGGCAGAACCCTCACCACCGGCGTTTACGACGCCCTGCCCGACCTCATCGGCGACTTCCAGTTGCAGGGCGGCGTCCTGTATATCGGCGGCTCCCAAGGCACCGAGCCAATCATTGACTCCTACACCGGCGAACCCGTCGGAAACCAAATTATCGTCGTGGACCGCGCCGCCACGCTCACCATTGACGGCACCCTCTCCACCGTCGCCTCCGTCAAGAACGCCGCCGGCACCGAAGTCGGCGTCCCGTCCTCGACCATCCTGTTCACCTTCGCCTCGACCGTTGACCCCAACCTCAACTCCTCCACGCTCACCTATGACGAGCGGCAGTTCCTCGCCCGCGACCCCGCGACGCTCACCTCTGATGAAATCGCCCTCCGCGAAACCCTCATCGCCCGCATCCCGCAGACCAACGACCTCCTCGTCGTCACAAACCTCTCCATCGGCGGCGAACTCATCATCTCCCCCGTAATGCCATCCAGCGACGACGAGCGCGCCGGATACCGCCTCGCAAAAGGCACCGGCGACACTCCCGTCTCCTACCCAGTCATCAAATACAACACCCTCTATGTGGACGGATTCGCCGACGCCGCCGACGCCGCCGAACGCCTCGCCATCCTCAACTCCTTCGTCGAGTTCCGCTGGGACCAGTCCAAGTTCACCGACCCGCGCTACACCATCCTCTTCCGCGACGACGCCGCCGGGAAGATGATTTACATGGACGTCTATGCCACCGCCTACGGCAACGAACTCTACTGGGTCGGCGACCCCAACCAGCAGTGGGGCGACCCCGCCTCCACCGGTGCCAACTTCTTCCAAGAGGTCGTGAACCCCGACGGCACCATCTCGCGCGTCGGAAAGACCTCCTACGCGCCCGGAGACACCGCCATCTTTGACGACCAAGTCAGCGACCCGCTGCGCCGCCTCGTCACAATCGTCCCCGAAGGCGTCACCCTCGGCGAGGCGCGCTTCGACAACAGCATCGGGCGCGACTACACCATCACCGCCGACAGCGGCCCCATGAGCGGCTCCACCGGCTACCTCGTCAAGAGCGGCACCGGTGTCCTCAACCTGCTCGCCGACAACGAATACGCCGGCGGCACAATCATCTACGACGGCACAATCTACCTCGGAACCGACCTCGCCCTCGGCCTCAACCGCCGGCGCGACACCTCCTCCGACGTCAACGTCCGCGCCGGCCGCGTGGACTTCTACGGCGGCACCCTCATCTCCGGCACACCGCGCTACCTCGACTACGATTTCAACTTTTTCTCCGGCGGCACCGGCACCTTCGACACCTCCGGCGGCGACATGCGCATCACCGGTCTGCTCTACAGCACCGGCAGCGGCGACCGCGGAACCCTCATCAAGGACGGCACCACCCACAACGACCCCTCGCTCGGATACACCGACACGCTCTTCCTCGCCGCCAACACCCGCCTCACGCAGGAAGGCAACTACGCCACCGGCGACGAGAGCGACGACGTGAGCCGCTTCGAGGGAACCATCCGCGTTGACTCCGGCAGCGTCGCCATCGGCGCCACCGGTGACCAAATCGCCCGCCTGCCCGCCCTCGGCTCCGCCGCCGCGCTCGACCCGACGCAATACGGCGCGGCGACCCAAATCGCGAAGATGGACGACGAAGTCATCGTCCGCTCCGCCAGCGCCGTCTCCGAGGACGGCAAGGTCTGGCTCGGTCCCGTTTGGGACAGCGCGTTCGAGAAACTCCTCCGCGCGAAGAAGAACAAGAACGCCCACTCCGAGAACAACGGACTGCCGGTGGTGATGTCCGTTTATACCGATGAAAACGGAGAGACGGTGACGAACTATAAGACCGCCACAATCGGCGGCGTCATCATCGCCAACTTCGGCTCCGCCAACTTCTCCCTCGCCGACAGGACGACCCTCAAGATTGACCTCGACCGCAACGGCACCGTCGGCGAAACCGTGTTCGACCGCTACAAAGCCGCCGGAACCCTCGGCGGCGCCGTGCGCATCGGCTCGCTCGCGGGCGGCGCTTCCGGCACCGCCGCCGGACCGAACACCCCCGTCGTGAGCAGCGACGTTCCGGGCGCCATCCAACTCGTCGTCGGCAAGGACGGCGTCTCGACCACCGGTGCCACCGCCGCCGGCGTCTTTTACGGCTACATCACCGACGGTGCGGCGGGCGCGAAGATCTCCCTCGTCATTGACGACTCCACCGCGAACATCGCGCTCAAACTCGGCTCCGAGCGCAACGCCTACACCGGCGGCACCATCATCCGCAACGGCACCCTCCAAGTCGGCTCCGGTCTCGCCGAAGGTTCAATCGGACGCGTCAAGGCGTTCGGCGTCTATGCCGACGGCGGCGGCAACTACCGCGGCGTCACCGGCGTCCAAGTCAACGCGGCGGACGGAAGCATCTACTCGATTGACACCGGCACCGACGCGCCCAAGCCGGTCATCGTCGCCGGCACCTACGAGAACGCCGTCAATCCGGGCGTTTTCGACGCCTTCGCGAACCCGACCACCTTCACCCAATACGCCGTCGGCGCCCTGCCCAACGGCGGCTACGACGTCGTGATTGAGCAAAACGGCACCCTGCTCTTCAACGGCGACCGCGTCGAAAAACAAATCTTCGACTACAAGATTCTCTCCTACGGCACCATCGCGAAGGACAACACCAACGCCCTCGTCTTCACCACCGAGAACCCCGAAATCCACGGCACCGTCCAAATCCTCAACGGCTCCATCCGCATCGGCGACGGACAGAACGTGCTCAACGGCGGAAACGTTCTCGGCGACGCCGAAATCCGCTTCGGCAGCGACGACGACAACGGCGGCGAGCACAACCGCGCGCTCATCTTCGACTGCGGGGACAGCACCTACACCATCGCCAACAAAATCAGCGGCGACGGCGAACTGCAGAAACTCGACCCGGGTCGCCTCATCTTCACCGGCGACAACCTCTCCACCGGCATCACCAACATCTCGAACGGCGTGTTCCAAATCTGGGACGGCTCCGAGATGACCCGCACCAAGACCTACTCCGCCTCGAACATCGTCGTCACCAACAGCGAACTGCGCCTCGTTCCGGGCGACGCCCCCGCCGGCACCGAACCGCGCGACCACTACCTCGACCTCGGCGCGAACGTCTCCGGCGTCGGCGCCAGCATCACCGTCAACGGCACCTCGCCCTCCTCGCTCGCCATCATCACCGGCGACATCTCCATCAACGGCACAATCGTCGTCAACTCCGGCATTCTCCAACTCGGCAACGGCAGCGACGCGAAGGGCACCATCGCCGGCGGCGCGCAAATCCAAATCAACAACGGCGGCCACTTCCGCTTCAGCAAACCCTACGTGGCGGGCGACGCGCTGGGCACCGTCGTCTCGTCGAAAATCACCGCCGACTCCGGCGCGTTCCTCACCGTCGAGCGCGGCCTCGTCACGCTCACCGAGAGCAACGCCATCGCCGGCCACATCTACGTCGGCAACAACACCGGCGACACCAGCGCCGCCAATGTCGCCAAACTGCAAATCGGCTCCGGCGGCCACTCCGGCGCCATCAACGCCGTCGAAATCAACCCCGTCGAGGTCTTCCTCTTCCGCAACGCCGAACTCATCTTCAACCGCGACGGCACCGGCGTCACCACCGGTTCCAAGGTCACCGTCAAAGGACAGGGCAACATCGTCAAACGCGGTCCGGGCGAAATCGTCTTCGACAGCGTCTCGGAGCACACCGGCGGCACCATCGTCGAGGAAGGCCGCCTCATCATTGACACCGCGAACCTGCCGCTGCCGCTGCGCGACCCCGCCACCTACGACACCAACGGCTACGCCTACCTCGAAGCCACCGGCTCCGGCGTGCTCGAACTGCGCCACGGCGCCGTCCCCGTTCAGGCCGGCGTGACCACGCCCGCGTTCCAAATCGGCGACAGCATTCGCGGCACCGGCATCATCTCGCTCGCCCCGAACGAGACCGTGCTCGCCGGCGCCTACGCCGCCTACGAATTCGTCGCCGGCGGCTCCTCCTCCTCGCTCAACGTGCTCGAAGTCCAGTCGTGGGCGTCCCTCTCGCTGGGTGCCGAGGCGGACACGCTCATCCGCGTAAAGACCATCTCGCTCGCGCGCAACTCCCTGCTCTCCGGTCAGGGAACCGTCGCGGGCAACCTCGTCGTCGCCGCCGGTGCCAGCGTCTTCTCCAACACAACGCCCGTCGGGAAAATCACCGTCAACGGCGACATCACCACCGCCGGCGACGTCGGCTTCAAGGTCACCTACTCCACCCCCACGCACTACTCGGACAGCGGCTACATCTCCGACGCCGTCCACTACACGGGCACAGTCACCTTCGAGCCCGGCGCCACCATCTCGCTCGACTTCTCCGAACTCGGCTCCGCCGACACCAACCTGCCCGCCACCGGCACCACCTTCGAACTCTTCATTGATGACAACACCGCTGACGGCAAACCCTCCATCGCCGGCAACTACACCATCGGCAACTACAACGAACTCGAAGCCCTCGGAATCATCGGCAAGTTCTTCTTCTACAAGACCGGCAACGGCGTCGCCGTCATCTTCGCCGACGACCTGAGCGACGTCCCCGGCTTCGACCTGCCCGACTCGCTCTCCGACTTCACCCGCTACCTCAACACCGTCCTGAAGTCCTCCAATCCGGGTGCCGCCGCCGCCCGCGAGACCATCTACCAATTGCTCGGCAGCGACGCCAGCACCGCCGGCGAGGCGTTCAAGTCCACCGTCCCCAGCATGCATGCCGCACTGCCGACGATGAGCATCTCCGCCGCGCACGACGCGGCTTCCTCGCTGCGCGAGCACCTCGAAGCCCTGCGCTACGAACGCGGCGTCCAGAACACCACCATCAACTGGGCACCCTACATCGTCGGCACCGGTGCCTACGCCAAATACGAAAATCCGGGCGCGAACGACCCCGCGTTCGACATCGACTCCTACGGCGCGCTCGTCGGCTTCGACTCCGACCTTGGCACCCACTTCACCCTCGGCGCGAACGTCGGCTACAACAACGCCCGCGCCCGCTTCCACAGCGGTTCCAACGGCGACAAGGCGACCAGCGAAAACATTCGCGGAACGCTCTACGCCTCCCTGCGCGCCAGCAACTGGCTCTTCTTCGACGCCCAGTTCCACGGCGGATACTCCTCCTACGAGACGCGCGGACACGACGTCTTCGGCGGCAAGACGGCGAAGCCCGAAGGCACCGACATCGGTGCCGGCCTCTACGTCGGCAGCGTCATCCCACTCCCGAAATTCATCAGTTTCACGCCCTTCGCCGGCTTCGACTACGTCTCCGCAACCGTCAGCAACTTCTCCGAGAAGGGTTCCGCCGCCGCCATGCACCTCGACGAAATCACGCAGGACTCGCTCCAAATCCGCATCGGCAGCGGTCTGAATTGGCTCATCAACCCGTGGAGCGGCGCCGTCCTGCGCCTCGGTTGCGAGGTCGCCTACACCGTCGAAATGCTCGACACCGACGCCTCCATCACCGCGCGCTTCGCGAACGACACCTCCGGCAACTCCTTCCGCATCACCGCGCCCGCCCTGCCCGAGCACACCCTCCAAGCCGGTCCGCGCGTCGAACTCACCTTCGGCGGCAACAAGTCCCTCAACATCGGCTACACCTACGAGACCGACTTCGGCTCCCTCACAATCCACCGCTTCAACGCCTCCTTCCGCATCCGGTTCTGACCGCCCGCGAATGCCTCCTCCCGCCCACGCCACGAACGACTCCCCGCGCGCCACCGAAGGCGACACCGCCGGCGCGCGGTTCCGCCGGTGGCAGTTGCGGACGATTCTGGCGACGATGCTCGGCTACGCGCTGTTCTACTTCGTCCGCAAAAATTTCAGCATGGCGATGCCGGGGATTGAGGCGGACCTCGGCATCAAGAAGACCGCCCTCGGTGCGTTCCTCACCGCCAACGGGCTCGTTTACGGGCTGTCGCGCTTCGCGAACGGCTTCCTCGCCGACCGCTTCAACGCGCGCGTCCACATGAGCGCGGGACTGGCACTGTGCGCGCTCTCCAACGCCGTGTTCGGCTTCGCGCCGGAAATCGCCGCTTGGCTCGCCGGCACCACCGCCGCCGGTGCCACCGGTGCCGTCACCGCCGGCGGCGATGCCGCGTCCGTTGCCGGCGCGCGCGTCGGCGCGACGCTCATCGGCTTCATGGGCGTCACGTGGCTCGTGAACGGCTTCCTGCAAGGCAGCGGCTTCCCGCCGTGCGCGCGGCTGCTCACGCACTGGGTCCCGCCGCGCGAACTCGCGACCAAGATGTCCGTCTGGAACACCTCGCACTCCATCGGCGCCGGTCTCGTCGTCATCCTGTGCGGCTACATCATGGGCAACCTCGGCGACCCCGTGACGCACGCCGGCGCGTGGCGGTGGTGCTTCTGGCTGCCGGCGTCCATCGCGTTCTGCGGCGCAATCGCGCTGCTGTTTTTGCTGCGCGACACGCCCGCGTCCGTCGGCCTCCCCGAACTGCCCGGAACCACCGTGAAACTGCGCGCCGCCGCGAAGGACGCCGCCGGTGGCACTGGTGATGACGACGCCGCCCGCCACCGCGCGTTGCTGCGCGAGAAGGTGTTTTGCAACCCGCTCATCTGGCTACTCGGCGCGGGAAACTTCTTCGTCTATGTGACGCGCTTCTCGGTGCTCGACTGGGGACCGACGCTCCTGCGCCAGTCCAAGCACGTGGACATGGCGAACGCCGGCTGGCTCGTCGCGCTCTTCGAGGTCGCCGGCGTCGTCGGCATGCTCGTTGCCGGCTGGGCGACCGACCGCTTTTTCAAAGGCCGCGCCCACCGCGCGTGCGTCGTGTGCATGGCGGGCGCCGCCGTCTTCGCGTTCGTGTTCTGGCAAATCCCCGCCGGCGCGCCGTTCTGGGCGTTGCTCGCGCCGTTGTGCGCGGTCGGGTTCTTCATCTACGGACCGCAGGCGCTCGTCGGCATCGCCGCCGCGAATCAGGCGACGAAGAAGGCCGCCGCCACCGCCAACGGGCTGACGGGCATCTTCGGCTACGCGAGCACCGCGCTTTCGGGAATCGGCTTCGGCTACGTCGCGCAGCACTACGGCTGGAACTTCACCTACGCCGCCATGCTCGCGATGACCCTCGCCGGCGGCGCCGTCTTCCTCCTCATGTGGAACGCCAAAGCCACCGGATACGCGGAGGAGGAGGACGCCGCCGGTGGTGCCGCCAATCCCCAAACCGCATGAACACCGACACCCTCGCATCGCTCGCCGGCATTCGCCACGTCGTGCTCGACCTCGACGGCACCGTCTATAACGGCGGCACGCTCTTCCCGTGGACGCGGCCGTTCCTCGCGCGGCTCGACGCGCTCGGAATCGGCTTCACGTTCCTCACGAACAACCCGTCGAAGTCCGCCGCCGAATACCTCGCGAAACTCGCCGCGCTGGGACTGCCGGCGACGCCCGACCGTCTCTACACCTCCGCGCTCGCGCTGCGCGATTTCCTCCGCGCCGAACGCCCCGAACTGCGCCGCCTCTTCCTGCTCGGCACCGCCGGAATGCGCGCCGAGTTCACCGGCAGCGGGTTCGCCGAGACCGCCGACGACCCCGCCGACCGCCCCGACGCCGTCATCGCCGGCTTCGACCTCTCGCTCACCTACGGCCGCCTGTGCCGCGCCGCGTGGTGGGTCAAACAGGGACTGCCCTACTTCGCGACGAACCCCGATTTCGTCTGCCCGACCGACGCGCCGACGGTGCTCGTGGACTGCGGCTCAATCTGCGCCGCAATCACCGCCGCCACCGGTCGCGCGCCCGACCGCGTCTTCGGCAAGCCCGACCCCTCGATGCTCGCCGGAATCCTCGCGCGCCACGGGCTGCGCGCCGGCGAAGTCGCGATGGTCGGCGACCGCATCTACACCGACATCGCGATGGCGAAACGCGCCGGCTGCCTCGGCGTCCTCGTCCTCTCCGGCGAGGCGACCCGCGCCGACGCCGCTGCCGCCGCCGGCACCGGTGGCGCGCCCGACCTCGTCCTCGAAAACACCGGCGCCCTCGGCGAACTCCTTGACGCCGCCGCCGCGAGCCATTCCCTCCCGCGCCGATGAACCACTCGCCTTCCTCCCACGCCCAAAAAGCGAAATCCCGCGCCCCGTTAACCGCGCTCTTTGCGCTCGCCGCAGCCGCCGGCTCGCTCGCCCTCGCCGGCTGCTGCCACAAGTCCGGCACCGCCGGTGGTGACACCTGTTGCGCCGCCGCCGGTGAGAGCGACAAACCCATCACGCCCGTCCGCAACGCCGACTTCTACACGAACGGCAAGTTCGACCCCGCCAAGGCGAAGCAGGCCTACTTCGACCTCATGCGCCGGCACCACGAGCCGGTTTACGCCGTGCTCACGCAGCCCGAAAAGTTCGGCTTGGGGAAGGACTTCTTCTGGGCGGTGGACTTCGCCAAGGGCGACTTCGCGCGCTTCGGAATGGGCGGCGTCATCTGGGTCAACGAGAAGAAAGAGGGCTACTTCGGACACGAAATTTTCCTCCTGCCCGGACAGAGCATCGCCGAGCACAAGCACCTGCCGACGAAGGACGCCGACGGCTCGACGCTGCCGTGCAAAATCGAGAGTTGGCGCGTGCGCCGCGGCACCGTCTATACGTTCAGCGAAATCGGCGAGCCGAACCTCGACAAATTCCCCGAAGTGAAGGCGCTGCTCTCCAAGGTGCAGACGCCGCACCTGAAAAGCGTGCACGTCGAAAAATTCACCGCCGACGGCACCGTGCGCAAACTCGCCGCGCCGGAGAGTTGGCACTTCATGATGGGCGGCCCCGAAGGCGCGGTCGTCACCGAATACGCCACCTTCCACGACGGCGCCGGCCTGCGCTTCTCCGTTCCGGGCGTGGCGTTCTGACGCCACCACCGGCGGCGGTGCCACCGGCGGTTAAATCAGGTCCAGTTTGACGAAGTGGATTTCCTCCTCGCCGTTTTGCGCGGCGGGCTGACCGAAGCGGACGGCGGGACGCGCGCCACCGGTGGCACCGGCGGCGGGCGCGGGACGGGTCTGATACTGAACGCGCCACGGGCGGAAGAAACGTCCGTCCGGCGCGCGCCGCAGTTCGAGTGGCTCCACGCTGCGCACGACACGCCGGCTCTGCGCGTTCGCGCCGGCACCGGCGGCACCGGCGGCACCGGCGTTCGGAACCGACGCCGCCGCCGGCGGTGTCGCCGCATTCGCCGCGCCCGTCGTGTTCGTCGCGACGAGCGTTGCCGGCGGCGCCGGCGACACCGGCGGCGTCGCTTGCGTGCCGCCGGTGGCAGTGCGGTTCGCGTCGCCCGTCTGGAGCACGACGCCGGCGGTGGCGGCGAGCAGTCCGGCGGCGAGCGCGAGGCATGCGGCGGCGGCGGCGGGCGCGCGGTGGTTGAGGAAGAAGTCGCGCGCGACGCGGATGATGTTCGCGGCGGCGTTGCCGGTGCCGATTTCGGCGGCGACGGCGCGGTTCAGGCGTTCGCTCGGCGCGCGCGGGGACAGGCGGCGCAGCGCGCTCTCGATGTCGGCGAAATCGTCGTTGGAATTATAGGCGTCCTTTGCGGTCATGGTTGTCGAAGTTGTTGGAGTTGGCGGTGAGCGTCTCGCGCAGTTTGGCGAGGGCGTAGCGGTAGCGGGAGGCGACGGTGTTGAGCGAGCAGTCCAACTGGCGGGCGATTTCGTCGAAGGTCAACTCGCCCCAGATTTTGAGCGCGACGACCTGTCGCTGGGCGTCGGGCAGTTTTTCGAGCGCGTCGGCGAGAAGTTTGTCCTCGGCGCTGTCGGGCGCCTCGAACCACGAGACCGGCTCGCCGTCGAGGACGAGCGCGGCCTGCTCGCGGTTGATGCGTCGCGTTTCGCGGCGGACGTGGTCGAGGGCGGCGCGGCGGATTGAGGTGATGAGGAGGGCGGCGGGGTCGCCGGGCAGATGGCGTTGCTTGCGCCAGAAGCGCGCGAAGGCGTCTTGGAGGACGTCCTCGGCGTCGGCGTGGGAGCGCGTCCATTGGCGGGCGCACAGCAGGAAGCGCGCCCCGTTCTGGGCGAACCATTCCCGCCATGCCCGCGCGTCGTCTGGATTTTCGATGCTCATGTTCGATTGGGAGTTCTTGGGTGTTTTGCGGAAAGAGCGCCGCCGGCGGTCGGGTTTGTCTTTTCTTTCGCGCCGGCACCGGTGCCGGCGGCGTCACCGGTGGTGCTCAAAAAAGAAGCCCGCCGTTGTCTGGCGGGCTCCCTCGGAAAATTGGGTGCAGGGACTGGATTTGAACCAATGACCTTCAGGTTATGAGCCTGACGAGCTACCGAGCTGCTCCACCCTGCAATCAAGTGATGGGACGCAGGAAACAGCCCCGCGCGAAAAAGCGCAAGCACTTTTTTCAACCCGCGCCGCCGGCGGATTTTTCAACCCGCGCCACCGGTGCGCCGCCGGTGCACCGTTCGTGAAAAAATTCAACTCAAACACGCATGCGACCGCTTACGATTTTTTTCTGAAAATTAAGAAAACTACGGCTTTGCAGAACCCGCCGGTGGTGTTTAATTCCCCGCCGACGCCGAGGTTCGGTGTCGTCTATCATTCAACTACCAAGCACTTCATCTCCAATGAGCAACTACAAGATTCTTGTCGTCGAAGACGACGAAGCCATCCGCCGCGGGGTGTCCGACGCTCTCACCTTCGCGGGTTACACTGTTACCCAAGCCGCCAATGGAACCGAGGGATTTGCCATCGCCCTCGACGACGAGTTCGACCTCCTTCTCCTTGACATCGTTCTCCCCGGCATGAGCGGCCTTGAAATCATGGAGCGCCTTCAGGAGGAGCGCCCCGGCATTCCCGTCATCCTCCTCACCGCCAAGGGCGCCGAGGGCGACCGCGTCGAAGGTCTCAAACTCGGCGCCGACGATTACGTTGTGAAACCTTTCAGCGCGAAGGAACTGCTCGCCCGCATCGAGGCGGTCCTGCGCCGCAGCCCGGGTCGCGTCGTCATTTGCAAAGACCTGCCCGTTCCGGGCGGCATCGCCAACATGAACAAGCGCGTCCTCATCTTCGATGACGGCACGCGCACGCCGCTGACCGAGCGCGAGTTCGGCCTGTTGCGTTACCTTGGCTCGCACCCGGGGCGCGTCGTCAGC
The DNA here is from genome assembly GCA_031273045.1 of Puniceicoccales bacterium. Classification (GTDB taxonomy): domain Bacteria; phylum Verrucomicrobiota; class Verrucomicrobiia; order Opitutales; family UBA953; genus CALNBE01. The sequence continues at coordinate 7,369 of JAISSQ010000244.1, read as the reverse complement.
CGCGACGAAATCCTGCTGCGCGTGTGGAAACTCGACCCGAAGACCGAGACGCGGACGATTGACATGACCATCGCGCGGCTGCGCGAAAAGATTCGCGACAAGAGCGCGCAGGTCATCCAGACCGTCCGTAGCCGCGGCTACCAGTTCATCCGTCCGGGCTCCGACGATGCCGTGTCCGCCGCCACTTCCTCCGCGTCCTCCGTCGCCTTCGCCAGTGGCGTCGGCGCGTCGGCGGCTTCGGTCACTTCCACTGCCGTCGTTCCGCCGGCAGTTCCGTCCGCGCCCCCGAATACCTGACGCGCGTCCGAGCGAGCCGCCCACTCCGCCATGCGCCGACACCTTCAACTGCTCGCCCTGAAAATCAAGACCGCGCCGCGCCCCTCGGCGCGGGCGGTCTTTGCTTTGTGCCTTGTCATGGTCTTCTTCGCGCTGGGCTGGACCAGCGCGAGTTTGCTCCAAATCGAAACCGCGCGCCGCGCCGAACTGCGCGAGTGCGCCCTCGGTCGCTCCCTCGACGTCGCCACGCGCAACACCACCGTCCGCCTCGCCGAGTGGGTCGCCATCGAGACCCGCCGCATGGACGCGCTCTTCGAGACGCCGCCGGAGACGCCCTTCGCGCAGCCGTTGCCGACGCTGCCGCCGCCCTACGTGCGGTTGCATTTCCAGATTTCCTCCGACCTCGTCGCCGCCACGCCCGCCATTCTCGCCGGCACCGCCGCCGCCGTCGCCGCCGAGGGCGTTCTCGCCGAACTGCGCGCGCGTTTCCCGAACGCCGGCGAGTTTCACGCGGCGTTCTTCCACGCCGTCAGCGCGCACATGCGCGGGCTGGGCAAGATTCCCGGCGGCGCGCTCGGCGGGGCCGCCACCGGTGGCGGGCGCGCCGGTTCCTCCGAGCGGCGGCGCTTCGGCGGCGTCTCCGCCCTGCTGCCGGTCTGGATTGGAAACGACCTCTTTCTGCTGCGCGCCGCGGACACGCCGCAGGGCGACTGCATTCAGGGCGTGTGGGTGGACTGGCCGGCGTTGCGCGAGGCACTCCTCGAAGGCGTCACCGGCGAACTTCCCGCCGCCGACATCCGCAAATCCTCCTCCGCCGGCGCGGGCGGTGGCACCGCCGGTGGTGCCGCCGGTGCCGGCGCGGCGGATAGCGCGGCGCGCTCGCTCTTCCCGATGCCGCTCACGCTTTGCGCCGGCGCGCGTCCGCCCGACACCACGCCCCTTGTCACCTCGGCGCGCCTCGTGCTCGTCGTGTGCTGGTTCTTCGCCATCCTCGCGCTCACCGGCGGTGCCTCCGTCTTCTTCGCCATCCTCGCGTTAAGCGAGCGGCGCGCCGCGTTCGTCTCCGCCGTCACGCACGAACTGCGCACGCCCCTGACCACGTTCCAACTCTACACCGAAATGCTCGCCGAGGGCATGGTGCCGCCGGAGGGCGCGAAGAAATACATCGCCACGCTGCGCGATGAGGCGACGCGCCTGACGCACCTCGTCGAAAACGTCCTCGGCTTCGCGCGCCTCGAACGCGGCAAGAAGATGCGGCGCGACGACGTGCTCGCACTCTCCGAAATCGCGGAGCGCGTCGCGCCCCGTCTGCGCGCCCGTTTGGAGGGCGCGGGCATGACGTTCGCCGAGAGCACCGCCGCCGGCGCCGGTGACGCGCGGTTGCGCACCGACATCACCGCCGTCGAGCAAATCCTCTTCAACCTCGCCGACAACGCCGCCAAATACGCCGGCGAGGGGCGGCGCGCCGAACTCGAAATCAACGTCCGCGACGGGCTGGCGGTGTTCGATTTCCGCGATGACGGTCCCGGCATTCCGCGCGCCTCGCGCCGCAAGATTTTCAATCCCTTCCACCGCTCCGCCGAGGCGGCGGCGGGGCGCAAGCCGGGGGTCGGGCTCGGTCTCGCCATCTCGCGCCAACTCGCGCGCCAACTCGGCGGCGAACTCGTTCATCTCGCCGACGTCTCCGGCTGCGCCTTCCGGCTCACGCTCCCCGTCGGCAAGGGGGCGGGAAAGAAGCGGGGTTAGCCCTCCTGCTTCGCCGCTTCCGCGAACGCCTTCGCGAAGGCGTCCTGAACGATTTGGGGCGGCTTGAGCGGCAACCCCTCGCGGCTCATGAAGGCGTGCACGGTGTAGCCGGTGGTCAGGAGGCGTCCGTCGCGCCGCACTTCGTATTCGATTCGGATGCGCGCGCGGGGCGGCTCGACGACCTTGGCGAGCACTTCGAGGCGGTCGTCGTAGCGGCTCGGCGCGAGGTAGCGCAGGTTCGCCTCCACCACCGGCAGCAGGAAGCCCGCCTCCTCCAAACTCCGGTAGGTGACGCCGATGTCCTCCAGCAACTGCGTGCGCGCGACCTCAAACCATGTCAGGTAATTCGCGTGATAGGCGACGGACATGCCGTCGGTCTCCGCGTAGCGGACTCGAATGGGCACAGTGGCGGAAATCATGACGCCGCCGAGGGAACCCGCGCCGCCGCGTTGCGGCAAGACGGCATGCGGAAAAAGTTTCGCAACCACCGGTGACGCCGGCGGCGCGTCGCCGGTGACGACGCCGTCACTGCCGCCGCTACTGCGCGGCGGTGAGTTTCGCGCACGCCTCGTCAATGAGGAAACCGGGCGTCGAGGCGCCGGCGGTGACGCCCACGACGCTGTATTGGCGCAACCGGTTCAGGTCGAGTTCCTCGGCGGTTTCGACGTGGAAGCACGGCAGGCCGTATTTCTCGACGAGCGCGGCGAGTTTGACCGTGTTCGCCGAGTGGCGACCGCCGATGACGACGATTGCCTCCGCGCCCTGTTCGGCGAGCACGCGCACATCGCCCTGCCGCTCGCGCGTCGCGCCGCAAATCGTGTTGAACACGAGCACGCCGGGATAGACCCGCTTGAGGCACTCCGCGAGCCGCTCGAACTCGAACGTGAACATCGTGGACTGCGACACGAGGCACACCTTGTCGCCCAACGGTGGCAGCGAGGCGATGTCGCCCTCGTTCTTGATGACGTGCCCGCGCCCGCGCGTGTAGCCCATCAGCCCGATGACCTCAGGGTGCTTCGGGTCGCCGAAAATCACCGTCGAGAAGCCCTTGCTGGCGTGCGTGTTGATGTGACCGGCGATGGTGCCCACGTCGGGGCAGGTGGCGTCGCGAAACTCCATTCCGAGCGATTTGAGGTATTTGCGCCGCTCCGGCGAAACCCCGTGCGCGCGCACCACCATGACCGCCTTGCCGCGCTGCGAGTCGTCGAGGTTCAAGTCCAGTTGGCTGCGGCTCTCATAGTCGCCGACCTCCCGAATCCCCTCGGACTCCAATTTTTCCATCATCTGGCTGTTGTGGATAAGCGGACCGTCGGTGAAAACCGGACGCCGCCCCTTGGTCGCGAATTCCTTGGCGATGTCTATTGCGCGTTCGACTCCCCAGCAGAAGCCGGCGCTTTTGGCGCGGATAACTTTCATGCGGCGGCGCATGTTAGCGCGAACCGTTCCCGCGAAAATGCGAAAGGCGGAACTTTGCGCCGGCGGCGCTTTCTTGTCCCAACATGTCCCAACCCGCCTCCGCTACCGGCAACGCCGGCAACGCCGCCACCGCCGGTGCCGCGACCTCCGCGAACTCCGCCCACCAGACCGGCACCCAATACCTCATCAGCATCTCCATCATCGGTGCGCTGTTTTTCATTTTTGGGTTCGTGACGTGGCTCAACGGCGCGCTCATTCCGTTCCTCAAACTCGCCTGCGATTTGCAGACGGACGCGCAGGCGCTCTTCGTGACGTTCGCGTTCTATATGGCGTATTTCGTGCTCGCGCTGCCGGCGGCGGCGATTCTGGCGCGCACCGGCTACAAGCGCGGAATGGCAATCGGGTTGGCGGCGATGGCTGCCGGCGCCGCGCTGTGCATTCCCGCCGCGTATGGGCGCTCGTTCGGGCTGTTCCTGACCGCGCTGTTCATCATCGGCACCGGCCTCGCGTTTCTGCAAACGGCGTCGAACCCTTACATTTCAATCATCGGCCCGCTCGAAAGCGCGGCGAAGCGCATCAGCATAATGGGCATTTGCAACAAGACCGCCGGCGTCATCGGCGCGGCGTTGTTCACGGTGTTGTTGCTCGGCGGTGCGAAGGACATCGAGCCGCAGGTCGTCGCGCTCGGCGAAAAAATTGTTGAGTTGAACAAGACCATCGCCACCGGCACCGCCAAGGCAAACGCCGCTGTTGACGCCGCCGGCGCCGCAGTCGAGGCACTTGCCACCGCGAAGGCGACACTCGCCGAGGTCGAAGCCAAACGCGCCGCGTTGCTCGACGCGCTGGCGCAGAACGTCATCAAGCCCTACACCGTCCTCGCGATAATTCTCGCGCTGCTCGCCATCGGCGTCCTGTTTTCGCCGCTGCCGGAGATTGACGTTGAAAAGAGCAACGCCGACGACTCCGCCGCCGCCGCCGGTGCCGCCGCCGGTGGTTCGCGCAAAAGCATTTTCAGTTATCCGCACCTGTGGCTCGGCGTGTTGTGCCTGTTCCTGTATCTCGGCGCCGAAGTGATGGCTGGCGACGCCATCGGTCTTTACGGCAAGGCAATGCACGTGCCGACGGCGAAGGCGGGCTTCCTGACATCGTTCACGCTCGGCGCAATGGTCGTCGGCTACATCGGCGGCATCATCGCGATTCCGCGCTTCATCAAACAGGAACGCGCCCTCGCCGTGTGCGCTGTGCTCGGCGCGTTGTTCACCGCCGGCGCCTATCTCACCGGCGGCTCGACGCTCACGCTCTTCGGGTGGCTGCCGGTGTCGGTGCTCTTTGTTGCGCTGCTCGGCTTGGCGAACTCCGTGATGTGGCCGGCGATTTTCCCGCTGGCAATCGCCGGTCTCGGCAAGTTCACGAACCTCGGCTCCGCGTTCCTGATTATGGCAATCGCCGGCGGCGCACTCATCCCGCAGTTCTACGCCCGCTCGCAAGATTGGTTCCACATCAACTTCCAACTCGCGTTCCTCATTTGCATGCTGCCGTGCTACTGCTACGTGCTCTACTACGCGCTCGCCGGTTACAAGGCGGGCAAGGCGGGCAGGAGTTGAACCGGCGCGCCAGTCAGCAAGCGCGAGGCAAGGCGCGATAGCGTTCCGCCGTCGCCGGTGGCGAAAAACAGGCGCGCCGGCGGAGCGTTGCCGGTGGCACTGCCGGTGATGCTGCCGGTGGCGGACGAGGCGGGCGTCGCCGGCAACAAATCGCGGACGCGCCGCGCCACCGCCGCGCCGGAGTCCACGAGTTCCAGCGCGTCACCGGCAACGCGCCGAATCGCTTCGCGCAAGAACGGGAAATGCGTGCAGCCCAGAACAAGTTTGTCCGCGCCGGCTTCGAGCACCGGTGCCAGCAACGGACGTAGCAGCGCGTCCGCCTCCGGCGTGTCCGCCGCGCCGCGCTCGACGAGTTCCACCAAGCCCGCGCCGACAACCTCGATGACGCGCGTCGCGCCCGCGAACCGCTCCTTCGTCCGCCGGAAGCGTCCGCCCCGCAGCGTGCCGGCGGTGGCGAGCACGCCCACGACACCCGTCCGCGAATGGAGCGCCGCCGGCTTGATTGCCGGCTCCATGCCCACGATGGGAACCGCCGGATGCGCCGCGCGCAGGGCGTCAACGGCGAGTGCCGTGGCGGTGTTGCACGCGACGACCACGAGGTCGCAGCCGCTCGCGAGCAGCCCGCGCGTGAGTTCCCCGCAGAACGCCGCCACCTCCGACGCCGGTCGCCCGCCGTAGGGACAGCGCGCCGTGTCGCCAGCGTAAAGCGTCTCCACCGCCGGCAGCAGCGCGATGATTTCGCGCAACACGGACAGGCCGCCGACGCCGGAGTCCAGCACGCCGACGCGCAACCGGCGCGCGTCACCGGCAGCGGCGGCGGACGCGGTTGGCGCGTCACCGGCGGCGCGCTCCGCCATCATTTCCCCTTCTCCGAGAATGTGACCACTTCGCCGTCGGCGTTCATCCACGGACCGAGTGTCCACTTTTTCTCCTCCGCATGGTTGCGCAGGTCGTTCTCCGAGGTGTAGCCGCTCAACGCGGCGTCCTGCTTCACCGACCAACCGAACAGGAACATGCGACTGATGACCAACTGCCGGTATTCCGCGAGTGCCTTCTTCTCCGCAGCGCGCGTGATGAACACGTAGTCGGTGAAGAAAATGCCGGTGCCGGCGGCTTTGCGCGCCACGTAACCGCTGCCCTTCGGATCCTTCTTGTCCATGTATTTGATGGCGACGCTCTCGCCCGAAGTGCCGATGCCGCCGGTCATCGCGATGGCAATAAACAGCGCGATGAGCGCGATGAGAACGACGCCGCCGGTGACGCCCAGCGTGATGGCGCGCCGCTTGCGCTTCTGCGCCTTGAGCAACTCGATTTGGCTCATGGGCGCCGCCACCGGCGCGGAGGCACCGTAGCCAATCGGTCCCGGAACCGAGGAATAACCGACCGGCGACGAGCCGTAGCCGACCGGTCCCGAAGGTGCCGATTGCGGATACCCGTAACCGCCGCCGTAAGATTGCTGCTGTTGCTGCTGCGCGTAGGCGGCTTGTTGTTGCGCCGCATAAGCGGCCTGCTGCTGGGCGTATTGCTGCTGCGCCGCCTGTTGCGCCGCCGCTTGCTGTGCCGCCGCTTGCTGCTGGGCGGCGTATTGCTGTTGGGCTGCGGCTTGCTGTTGGGCTGCGGCTTGCTGCTGGGCGTATTGCTCGGCGTAGGCGGCTTGTTGCGCCGCGTATTGCTGCTGCGCCGCCTCGTAAGCGGCCTGTTGCTGCTGCGCGGCGGCAGCGGCGGCGGCGTTCGGGTCGGTCTGGTCGCCGGCACCGGCGACCTCCGGTTGCCCCGCCGCTTGCTGTTGTTGCGCGTATTGGCCGGCATAGGCCTGTTGCTGTTGCTGGGCATAGTAGGCCGCCTGTTGCTGCTGGGCGTAATAAGCCGCCGCCTGCGCCTGTTGCTGCGCCGCCAACTGCTGCGGGGTCATCTGCTGGGGGACGCCCGGACGCTGGGGCTGGGGACGCTGCGGCGCGACGGGACGGCGCGGCTGGGGAGAGGAAGGGACAGGCATGCGACCGTCGAGGGAACGCGCCGGAAAACCGGCGGAAAGAAAAATTTCTCTTTCCGTGTATTTCGTGTGTTCCGTGGGAAATCTTACTTCGTCGCCGCCGTCGCTGCCGTCGCCGCTGCCGGCACGAAGCCCAAGTCGGGACCGTCTTTGGTTGCCATGCCGATGTATTCGGGGGCGCCGTTGCGACCGTTGAACCAGACGCGCCATTTTTGGGCGTCGGCGTCGTAGAGCGCGAACGGTTTATAGACGGCGGAGAAGTCCCATTCGCCCTTTGCGCCGTTCGTGATAATCGGGTTCTTCGCGTGGCGTTCCCAACCGGTGATGCCGTCCT
>JAISSQ010000217.1 GCA_031273045.1 Puniceicoccales bacterium | reverse complement strand
GCGAGCAAGTAAGGCGACCCCATCTGCTCGGCGAACTGCTGGTCAATCACCCAACCGCCGGCACTGCCGGTGACGGCGAAACTCTCCGCCTCGACGAACACGTCCTGCGGCTCCGCCGAGGTGATGTGCGAGGCGGTTGCCGGCGCGTCGCCGGCGGCGCCGGCGGCGGCGACGGCACCGTCTTGCGCGAACGTTGAGGAAACTCCACCGGTGCCACCGGCAACGCCGACTGCGCCGGCGGCGAACGCGACAACAGCGCGGATAAAACGGGAAAGACGCATAACACCTCCGTCAGACAACCGCCCGCCAGCGAGGTTGCTTCACGCAAAAACGCGCTTGTCTCCGACCGACGGCACCGGCAGTGTCGCCGTCGGAGTGAAGTCACTCCGGTTCGCCAACTGACCGATAGTGTAATGGCAGCACAAGAGATTTTGGTTCTCTTTGTCCAGGTTCGAATCCTGGTCGGTCAACCACTTTCCCAGACCGCAAATGCGCCGCCGGCGGCGTGACTTTTGGCGCGGGAGGGTGTCTGCGGGGAAATGCTGAAACTCACACGCTTTCTTTCACGCGCCGCTTCCCACTCCTTCGCCGCAGTGACGGCAATTGTCGCGTTCGCCGGTAGCACCGCTGCCGGCACCGCTGCCGCCGCCGGCATCGTTGCCGCTGCCGAAAAAATCCCCGGTCCTGACCCGGCGCGGAAGCCGGTGGCGGGGTTGTTCGGCGGGGAACTCGGCGTGGAACGGGTGGCGTCGGCGGTGGGGACGCCGCCGCCGTATTTGGCGCGTGTCAAGACGCTGCCGCATTGGCTCGCGATTGATTTGGGGCGGTCGGTCGAAATCGAAGCCGTCAAACTGTTCTCGTTCGCGAAGGACAAGATTGACGGCAAGCCGGAGGGGGTCTCGCCGGACGGGTTTCCGGTGCGCTTCAAAATCGAGGCGGCGGCGAACGCGGACTTCTCCGACGCCATCGTCATCGCCGATTTCACCGGTGCCGATTTCGACAAACTGCCGTTCGGGCACATGCCGGTGCTCACGTTTCCGGCGCAGCAAAATCTCCGTGCGCGGCACGTGCGGCTCGTCGTCACGAAACCGGGGAAACTCGACGGCAAACCGGCGTTGATGCTCTGGCGTTTCGAGGTGATTGAGCGCGGCACCGGCGGGCGCGACGCCGCCACCGGTGCCCGTCTTTCCGACAGCGTGAGCGGCGCCCTCACCGGCAAGCCCGACGCCAGCGCGGAAATCTCGCTCAAACTCGCCGCCGGCACCGGTGGTCTTTTTCCCGCGCACTCGCACCCGCTCCTGCGCCCGCGCCGTCCGCTCGGCGACGGCGTCGTGCTCGACCGCCCCGAACAAGTCACCGCCGCCGCGACGTGGCGTCCTGCCGCCCCCGCGCTGCTCACGCCGGAGCGCGGCGTCACCATCGGCGGTCTCTTTGCCGACGCCTTCGAGCGCAACCGCCGCTACCTGCTCTCGTTTTGCACGCTCGACGACTACACGCGCCCGTTCCTCCAACGCGCCGGCAAGCCCGCGCCGCGCGGCACGTTCCGCAGCCATTTCTGGACGGAGGTTCTCGCCGGTGCCAACACCGGCCGCTTCATGATGGGCGCCGGCAACACGCTGCGTTGGCGCGAGGACGCCGAGTTGCGCGAGCGGCTCGCCGCGACCGTCGGCGCCATCGAAGCGTGCGCCACGCCGGAGGGCTACATCATGGGTTACCCCGAAAAGCGCGTTCTCACCGACCAGACAAACGGCTACGTGCGCTCGTGGGTCTGCAACGGACTCATCGAGGCCGGACGCGCCGGCGACGCCCGCGCCTTCGCCCTCCTGCGCCGCTGGGGCGACTGGTTCAACACCTCGCCCTACCTGCCCGAAATGGCGCTGCGCGTCGCCATCGGCTGGCAGGGAATGATTGCCAACTCGCGCACCTACGTTGACACGCCGGTGGGCGTCCCCGCCGACATCCAAGTCCTCCAGCGCCACTTCCAACTCAACTACTGGCTCGACCAACTCGCCGCCCGCGACCCCGCCGCGCTCTGGGCGTTCCCCTACGACCGCACGCACTCCTACCTCGTCGTCACCCTCAACGCCTACGCCGACATGTTCCGCGCCACCGGTGACCGCCGCTACCTCGACGCCGTCCTCGGCGCGTGGGAAATGACCCGTGAGCACTTCGAGCACACCGGCGGCGCCATCACGCTCATCGAGGACTTCGCGCTCGTCGCCCGCCGCGACCCGCCGGCGTCGCGCCGCCTGCGCGTCTCGAACGGCGAACTCTGCGGCAACGTCTTCCACACCTTTTTGAGCCAGCAACTGCGCGTCCAATTCCCCGACGACGAACGCTTCGCCGCCGAGATGGAAAAATCGCTCTACAACATCGTCCTCGCCGCGCAGTCCCCCGACGGCGGCATCCGCTACCACGCCCGCCAACTGCGCTCGAAGGAAGGCGGCAAAAAACACAACACCTGCTGCGAAGGCCAAGGCACGCGCATCTACGCCACGCTGCCCGAATTCATCTACAAAACATCCGCCGCCGGCGACGGCGTCTGGGTGGACCTTTTTAACGAGTCGGAGATTGAGTTTCTCGTCGGCGTTGCCGGCGAGAAGGGAGCGGGGAGCGGGGAGCAGGGAGCGGGGAAAGTTACCGGTGGGGAAAAGACGAAAGTCGTGCTCGCGCAGCACACGGAGTTTCCGAAATCGCCGGAGGTGCGCCTTGTCATCAAGCGCGGCGAGGCAACCTTCAAACTCCGCGTCCGCATTCCCTCGTGGGCGGCGGCGCCGGTGACGCTCACTGTCAACGGTGCCCCAGCCGCCACCGGTGCGCCGGGCACTTACGTCACCCTCGAACGCCCGTGGCGCGCCGGCGACACCATCGCGTTCACGCTGCCGATGAGTTTTCGCCTCACGCGCTACGCCGGCACCGAGAAGGGCTACGCCGGTGCCGAGACCTACGCGCTCGAATACGGCCCGCTGCTGATGTCGCTCCTCGTCCCGAACCTTCCCAAAGACGCCAAACACACCTTCCCCTTCGCCGCCGCCGCGCTCATCTCGCGCCTCCGCCCCGTCGCCGGCAAACCGTTGCACTTCGCGGTTGAGGGAACAGGG
>JAISSQ010000123.1 GCA_031273045.1 Puniceicoccales bacterium | reverse complement strand
AATCGCAGCGCGGACGGCGGCTTCATCGGCAGGGATTTCCTGTCGGACGATGGGGCGCGTGCGCAACGCTTCGAGCGAAGGGTCGGTCGGAACGATGCCGAGGACTTCCTCTATCACTTCGGGGAACTTCGCGGGGCTGGCGGTCGCGAGGATGACGCGCCGGAGGTTTTTCTCACCGCCGGCAACGGTGCCGGTGGCGGTGCTGCCGGCGGTTTCGTTCAACACAGCCGCGAAGCCGCAGGCGGTGTGCGGGTCGCAGACGTAGCCGTAGCGTTCGCGAACGGCGCGGATAACGGCGCGGATGCCGGCGTCGTCGCAGGCAAACGGGCGAATCTCCGGCGAGACGGCGCCACCGGCGGCACTCGCGTCACCGGCAGTGCCACCGACGGCACCACCGGCGGTTCCCACCCGCCATTCGCCGTGCTCGCGCAATGTCGCCAGCGCGGTTTTCACGCGGACGGCGTCGCCGTCGAAACGCCACCACAGCCAACGCTCGAAGTTCGAGGCCTGCTGGATGTCCATCGAGGGCGCGAGCGTCGGCGTGACGCCGCCGACGCGGTAAACGCCGTCGCGGAAAAAGTCCGAGACGACCGCGTTGGCGTTCGTCGCGACGCAAAAGCGGACGCCGGCGACGCCCATCTTCGTCAGCAGCCAGCCGGCGAGGATGTTGCCGAAGTTGCCGGTGGGGACGACGAACTCCACCGGCGACGTCTCGCCGGCACCGAGTTTCAGCGCGGCGTCGAGGTAATAGACACACTGCGCGAGAATGCGGGCGATGTTGATGGAGTTGACGGCGGTGAGCGCGTGCCGGCGCGTGAAAGCGCGGTCGGCGAAGATGCTCTTGACGATGCGCTGCGCGTCGTCGAACGAGCCGGCGACAGCGAGCGGGTGGACGTTCGGCGAGCCGGTGCACGCGATTTGCCGCTCCTGCAAGGCGGCGACGCGCCCCGCCGGATAGAGGATGAACGAGTGCGCGCCCGGAACGCCGAGCAGCCCGTGAATGGCGGCGCTGCCGGTGTCACCGCTCGTCGCGCCGAGGATGTTGACGGCGGCGCCGGTGGCGCGTGTGTGCCGCGCGTAAAGTTGACCGAGGAATTGCAAGGCGAAGTCCTTGAACGCGAGCGTCGGCCCGTGGAAGAGTTCGAGGACGTGAAGGGAGGCGGCTGTGTCCGACAACCGGTGGTCAGTGCTTGGAGAATCCCCACTGACCACTGACCACTGACCACTGACCACTGACCCCAGCGTCACGAGCCGCGCCGGCGCGTCGGGTTCGGGGAATTTCGGGGCGGCGTAGGCGTCGTTGACGCAGCGGCGCAGTTCCGCCGGCGGGACGTCCGTCGCGAACAGCGCGAGGAATTGCGCGGCGAGTTCGCGGTAAGGCAGCCCGCGCCAGCGCGGCAGGAACGACCGCAAGTCCGGCGGCGTTTCGGGGACGAACAGCCCGCCGTCGGCGGCGAGACCGCGCATCACGGCGTCGGAGAAACCGGCGGCGTCACCGCCGCGTGTGCTGACAAATCGCATGGAGCGCAAAGGAAACCACCACCGCCGCCCCTGCCAACTTCATCCCTCATCCTTCATCCTTCATCCTTCCAAGTGCGGGAAGCCGCCGTGCCGGCTTTGCGCTTTCCAACGCCGCCGGCGGCGGTTTCCTCGCGCGCCGTCATGCGTCTTCTCAAGTTCCCCAAGTTCGCGATGTTGCTGGCCGCCGCCGCCGTCGCGCTTTCCCCGTGCGCCGGCAGCGCGCTGTCCGCCGGAAAACTCGCCGCCGCGCCCGCCGGTCAGCCCGCCGCCGGTGGTCAGCAAACGCCGCAGCCGAAGCCGGCGGCGGTGCTCAAACTCGCCGCGCCGTTCGAGAGCCACATGGTGTTGCAGCGCGACATCGCCGCGCCGGTCTGGGGCGTCGCCGACCCGGGCGCGACCGTGACCGTCGCCTTCGACGGTCAGACCAAGACCGCCACCGCCGGCGCGGACGGCAAGTGGTCGATCAAACTCGACCCGCTTCGGGCGAGCAGCGAGGGGCGCGAGTTCACCGTCAGCGCCACCGGCGGCGCGAACGGCAACGCGGCGGTCACGCTCGAAGACGTGCTCGTGGGCGAGGTCTGGGTGTGCTCGGGACAGTCGAACATGGAGCAGGGCATCGTCTTCAAGGGCACGAACAACGGTCCCGCCGAGGCCGCCGCCGCCAACCATCCGCTGCTGCGCATCAAGTATTCCAAAAAAGTTCACTCCTACAAACCGCGCACGGACTGGCAGGGCGGTCCCTGGCAGGTGTGCTCGCCGGCGACAATCAAGCAGGGCACGTGGGGCGGGTTCTCCGCCGCCGCCTACTTCTTCGGTCGCGAATTGCAGACGGAGTTGAAGGTGCCGGTGGGGCTGCTCCAAGTCGCGTGGGGCGGGACGCGCATTGAGCCGTGGACGACGCCCGACGGTCTCGCGTCGGTTCCGGCGCTCGCGGGCGCGAAAGGTCAGTGGTCGGGTCTCTACAACGCGATGGTCAACCCGCTCGTGCCGTTCGCCATCCGCGGCGCCATCTGGTATCAGGGCGAGTCGAACCTCGGCGAGACCGACTACGCCGACAAGACGCGCGCGCTCGTTCAGGGCTGGCGCAAGGCGTGGGGACAGGGCGACTTCCCGTTCTACTGGGTGCAACTCGCGCCCTACAACTACGCGCGCAACTTTTACAACCCGTTCAAGGGCGGGCAAAACCCGTCCGAACGCCTCCCCATCTCGTGGGAACAGCAGACCAAGGCGCTCGCCATCCGCAACACCGGCATGGCGATTATCAACGACGTCGGCAACCTGCGCGACATCCACCCGGGCGACAAGAAAACCGTCGGCAAACGCCTCGCGCACCTCGCGCTCGGAGACATCTACTACGTCCGATACGGCGTCAGAACCATCGCCGGCAAGCCGCTCAACGACAGTTCCGGCCCGCTCTTCCTCGCTGCCTCCCTCGTATCCACAATAGACAAGCAAAACCAAAAAATCCACGTCCTTTTCAAACACGCCAACAGCGGCCTGAAGACCCGCGACGGCAAGGCGCCGAGCCACTTCGAAGTCGCCGGTGACGACGGTATCTTCCACCCCGCGACGGTTAAAATCCTGCCGGTGAAAACCAAGGACGGACGCAAGCCGCACATCGGCGCCGTCGAGTTGACCTGCCCCGCGCTCACCTCGCTCAAAGCCGCGCGCTTCGCGTGGCACGAACTCGCCGAACCGAACCTCATCAACGGCGACGGTCTCCCCGCCGGTGCCTTCCGCTGGGAAGCGAAGAAGGACGAAAAAGGAGAAGCGAAGAAGGAGAAGTGAGGCCGCCGCCAATCAGCGACGGTAGCGGCGGACGAGCACGCTCATTGGCGGAAGGACGACGCGCGAACGCACCGCCGGCGGTGCCTCGCGGAATTCGCCGCCGGCAGCGGTCGAGCCGACCAAGAACTCCTCGCAGCGCGTGAACGCCGGCACCGGTGACGCGCCGCCGAAGCCGTCCGCCGCATTCGCAGTCGCATTCACCGCCGTATTCGCGACCGCATTCGCGACAAGGGCGAGGTCAACCACCGCCGGCGACACCTCGTCGGTGTTCACGAGCACCACGGCGCAGTCGGTGACGGGGGCGTTCTTTTTTCGCTCCTTGGCGCCGGCACCGGCGGAGACGGTCGCGAACACGCGGACGCGCGGCGGTGCCGCCGGTGGCGTCGTCCCGCGCTCGCTCACCTCGGCGAGCGCGCTTTCGCCCGGCGCCCATTTCGCGAGGACGCGCAGCAGTCGTCCCGACGGCGCGATGTTGTCGCCGTGGACGAGACCGAACCGCGAGTTGCCGATGGCGCTCCAAATCGCGGCGCGCTCCAGCCCGCCGGCGGCGGCGCTGAACAGCGTGACGGCCGTGTAGGCGGCGCCGGTGGCGTCCTGTTGCCGCTGCTCGCCCGGATTCCAGTCGTAGTTCATGTTGTATTCGGTCAGGAAAACGGGGCGGTCGCGCCAGCCCAGCGAGCCGCCGAGTTCGCGCCGCACGCGCTCCTTCACGCCCCGCGCCTCGTTGAAAAAGCGCGGCGCCATGCCGTCGAGAAACGCGCGTGTGCCGGTCTTGTAATTGCCGGTGGAGTATTGGTGGTAGGAGACGAAATCAATGTCCGCGCCGCAGGTCTTCAGGAAGTCCGCGAGCACGCCGCCGTGCGGCCACGCGAGCGCGGGACCGCCGGCGTTGAGCGTCGGGTCAACCCGTTTGAGCGCGCGCGCCGCCTCCGAGTAAAACGCCCACAGGTGCTTGTAGCGCGCGTTCGCGCCCTGCCCGAACTGCGCGTCCGGCTCGTTCCACAATTCCCAGAAACCGACGCGCACGCCCGCCCGCTCGCAGCGGCGCGCCGCCTCCGCAATCGTCTCCGCCCAGACGCGCCGGTGCGCGGCGTCGGCGACGTCGAACCACTTCGCCGGCCCGCCCAGCGCGAACAGCAACGGCGCGTCGCGCGTCCCCAGACCGAGCGCGCGCAGGTGCGCGAGAACGGTGTCGAACTCGCGCCAGTCGCCGCCGGCGGCGGCGTCACCGGCGGCGCCCGACCGCACCCTGCCGAACCAGCCGATGCTCACGGAGGTGACGGGCGCGTCGAGCGCGGCGAGTTGGCGGGCGATTTGCGGGTCGCGGGCACGGGCGGCGCTCGCGATGTAGGCGACGCCGAAGAGTTCGCGCCGCACGACCCCGCCGGTCTTCACGGCGAGGTTGACGCGCGCGCTCGCGGCAAGCGTCCGCGGTGCCTTTTGCGCCGCCGCCGGTGACGCGCCGCCGGCGACCTTCACGCCATCCGGCGCCTCGTTGACGTGCGCCGCGCCGCCGCCGCCGGCACCACCGGCGGCAGCGAGGGGTTGGGCAATGCATGCGGCGGTCAGCGCGAATGCCGCGAGCGCGCGGGACGGTTTCAACGACAGACAGGACATGCCGGCGCGGACATTGCCGCCGCCAGCGGGTTCCGCCACCGGCAGCGCCCCAAAAATCCCTTTGACACCGGCGGCGGTGCCCGCTTTTATCGCCCCCGTTTCCCAAACAACGCTCAGGTGGTGAAATTGGCAGACACGCATGCTTGAGGTGCATGTGCCGAAAGGCTTAGGGGTTCAAGTCCCCTCCTGAGCACCAATCTTTGACCGAATGCCGCCAGTTGCGGGACCTTGGCACCAATGACAACCCTCCCCGAAAAACTCCGCTCCGCCCCGCAACGCACCGCCCCGCCGCCGGCACCCCTTGGCAAAACGTCCGCCGCCCGTGCCCCGCGCCGCCGCTTCGTCGCCGCCGCGCTCAACACATTCGGTGCCCTCGCAGCGGTCGCGCTCACCGGTGCCACCGCCGGCGCGCTCGCCGGTTGCGACCGCTCCCGCAAGGACCGCCCCGCCCGCGCCCTGCCGGAGCGGGAGGACGCCCTGTTCCGCGCCGCGATGCGCAAAAAGGCGAACGACCCGCAGGGCGCAATCAGCGACCTGCTGCGCCTCAACGCCTCGCGCCTCGGCGAGGGTCCCGAAACGCACTACGAACTCGGACTGCTCTTCCAGAGCGCGCGCGACTGGTTCATGGCGGTGCACCACTTCACGATGTTCCTGCGCCTCTCGCCCGCGAACGAGCGGCGCGCCCCGCAGGTGCGAAACGCCGTCAGCCAAGCGAAAGTCGAAATCGCCCGGACCATCATGCCCGGGCACGACCGCGACTCCGACACCGAGTTGCGCAACGCCCTCGAACAAATCGAGGGTCTCAAAAACGAGCGCCGCAAGATGCAGCAGCAACTCGCCGCCTTGCAGGAGCAAGTCCGCCACGCCCCCACCGGCGGCAGAGGCGCGCAAGCCGTCGAACTCCCGCAGTCCGCCACCTCGCCCGCAAAGCCGCCGCCCCCCGCCAAGGCGCGCTTCAAAAGCAACATCCCGAAGACCTACACCGTCCGGCGCCGCGACACACTCACGCGCATCAGCCAAGAGGCCTACGGGACACCCCACCGGTGGCGCGAAATCTTCAACGCCAACCGCGACAAACTCAAATCCGAGAACACCCCGATTCGCGAGGGCTGGGTGCTGCGCATCCCCTGAACACCGCCGCCGCAACCGCCGCCGACACCCATGAGCACGCCGCCGCAATCGCCGCCGCCGGCACCGCCGCCGCCGCTTTATTTCGACGCCAACGCCACGTTGCCGCCGTCGCCCCAAAGCCGCGCCGCCTTCCGCGAAGCCGAGGAAAACGCTTGGGCGAACCCCTCGACGCCGACCGCCGCCGGCGTCCGCGCAAAAATCCTTATCACCGACTGCCGGCACAGCATCGCGGACAGAATGCGACCGGCAACGCCGTCCGTCATCTTCACCGGCGGTGCCACCGAGACCAACAACGCCGTCATCGCGCACGAGGCAAAGCGCGCGCACGGCGGGCACGGAATCATCGCGGTTTCCGACCTCGAACACCCAAGCGTCCTCGAACCCGCGCGCGCCTATGCGGACGCAAATGGCGAGCACCGCCTGCGCCGCATCCCCGCGAACCCGGACGGCACCGCCAACCTCGGCGCGCTCGAAGAAATCCTCGCCGCCGGCGGCGTCACCCTCGTCTCGCTCATGACCGTCAGCAACGAGACCGGCGCCATCCAGCCCGTTCAGGCGGCGCGCGAACTCGCCGCCGCCGCCGGCGCGCGCTTCCACACCGACGCCTCGCAAGCGTTCGGGAAAATCGCGCCGGCAGTGCTCGCGAAAATCCTCGCCGGCGTTGATTACGTCACCGGTTGCGCGCACAAATTCGCCGGTCCCAAGGGCGTGGGATTTCTCGCCATCGGACGGGAAGCCCTCGGAGACCCGTTCGGTTGCCAACTCGGCGGCGCACAGGAATCCGGCCTGCGCGCCGGAACCGAAAACACACCCGCAATCGCCGCCATGCGGGCCGCGCTCGACGCCACCGACGCCCCCCTCACCGGCGGTGACGCCACCGGTGACGCCACCGGCGCGCTCGCCGCCGGACGCGACGCCTTCGAGCGCGAGGTGCTGCGCCTCGTTCCCGGAACGCGCGTCAACGGTGCCGCCGCCCCGCGCGTCTGGAACACCTCCTCGCTGACCCTGCCCCGCTTCGACGGGCTGCGCTGGGTCAAACGCCTCGAACGCCTCGGCTTCATCATCGGCACCGGTTCCGCCTGCGCCGCGCTCGAAAGACCTTACATGAACGCGCGCACGTCGGGTCTCGCCTCAATGGGCGTTTCCAACGACGAGGCGAAACGAACCGTCCGCGTCAGCGGCTGGCTCACGCAAACGCCCGACGACTGGCTCGCGCTCGCCGACGCCTTCGGGCGCGTCTGGCGCGACCTCTCCGCCGAAGGCGGGAGCACGGTGGTGCGAAGCACGGGAACCGCTATTTCCACGCCGCGATTTTGCGCTGTTCGTCGTCAATGACGATGGCGAGCGTGAGTGCGCCGGGGAATTGCGTGGCGTAGTCGCGCTCCTTGATTTGCGTTAGTGCTTCGTTGAGTTTCGCTTCGGCGTCACCGGCGGTGGCGGCAATTTTGATTTCGACAACGAGTGTTTTTCCGTAGCCGCGAATGACCATGTCGGCGCGTCCGTGGCGATTGTGAATCTCGGCGTCAACGGACAGTCCGGTGCCGCGAACAAAGGAGAGGAGCGACGAACGGTAGAGCCATTCGCGGGGACCGAGCGGTTCATCGAGCCAAAGCACGCCGCATTGCGCGGCTTTGTCGTAATCGTCGTAGGGGATTGCGGCGAGAAGAGCATCAAACACACCGGCGATACCGGCAGTATCGCCATTTCGCAGACGCATTTTTAGCAAGTTGCCAAGATTGTTTGCGTTGCTTTCCCCGATAAAATTCCGCGACACCAATGCCGACATTGCGTTGAGCACTTCGGTGTTCGGGTAATCCAAAACGAAATCGTCGCCAATTCCTTGGCGCAGAGAGAGATAGCCGGATTGATACAGGTAACCTTCCGGCGGCGCGGAGTCCATTTCGCCGGGCGCAAACGCCGAGTCCCGCGAGTAGGGCAGGTTGCGAAATTGCTCGACGGTCAGGTGCCGGTCTTTGAGGTAATCGGCAATCAATTGCGGCGTCCCGCTCTCTATCCAATAATTCAGGAACACTCGGTTTTGCAGGAGGAGTAGCGTGGAATATGGGTTGTAGAGGCGCACCTTCCCGTCGAAAGAGAAGCCATCATAATAGTTGCGGACTTTCGCAATGAGTTCGCTCTTCGGCATTTTCGTTGAGACCGCAAGTGCTTCCAAATGCGGAGCGAAACACGTCTCCAATTCCTCCTCTGTGTAACCGCAGATTTCGGCGTATTGGGGAAGGATGGATATGTCGTTGAGATTGTTGATGGTCGAAAACACGCCCATTTTCGTAAATTTCGAGATACCGGTGAGGAACACGAAGCGCAGGTGCTCATCGTTCGCTTTGATTTGCGTGTAGAACCCGCGCAAAAACTTGCGCACGACTTCGGCCTTCTCGCGGTCTGGGAAAAATTCTGCGTAAGGTTTATCGTATTCGTCAACGAGGAGAGCGACCTTGGCACCGTGCTGTTTAGCGGCACTGGCGATGAGTTCGCGGAAGGCGACTTCGGGTTGTTGGTTCGGGGGAATGGCAACATCCAT
>JAISSQ010000204.1 GCA_031273045.1 Puniceicoccales bacterium | reverse complement strand
CCGCCGACGCCCCCCGCCTCGTCAACATCATCAACTTCATCCGCCAGACCGAGCCGCGCCCGCTGCGCATCACCGACGAAGACCTCTACCAGACCGTCGTCGAGCAAGTCCGCCAACTCCGCCGGCACAACCTCCCCGGCACCTTCCTCCTCCAATACGACGCCCTCATCAACCCCAAGTATCCCGCCCTCCTCAAAACCGTCGCCGCAGAAGCCGCCGGCAGCACTGCCGGCACCGGCACCGCCGCCGGCAACGCCGAAATCGAAATCGGCGCGTGGTGGGAAATCACCGAACCGCACGTCAAAGCCGCCGGCATCCCGTGGCGCGGACGCTACCCGTGGGACTGGCACGCAAACGTCGGCTTCGCCACCGGCTACACGCCCGCCGAACGCGAAATCCTCGCCGACATCTACATGGCAAAGTTCAAGGAAATCTTCGGACGCTACCCGGCGAGCGTCGGCTCGTGGTTCATCGACGCCCACACCCTCGACTACATGCACCGCAAATACGGCGTCATCGCCTCCTGCAACTGCAAAGACCAAATCGGCACCGACGGCTACACCCTCTGGGGCGGCTACTGGAATCAGGCCTACTACCCCAGCCGCCGCAACGCCTACATGCCCGCCCAAACCGCCGCCGCACAAATCCCCGTCCCCATCTTTCGCATGCTCGGCAGCGACCCCATTTACCAATACGACACCGGCCTCGGCGCCCGCCCCCAAAACGTCATCTCCCTCGAACCCGTCTATGGCGAACGCGGCCCCCGCTACGGCGGCGGCTCAAAACCGTGGGTGGACTGGTTCTTCAAAAACATGTTCACCGCCCCAGCCCTCGGCTTCAACTACGCCCAAGCCGGACAGGAAAACTCGTTCACGTGGCGCAAAATGCGCGCCGGCCTCGAATACCAAATCCCCATCCTCGAAACACTCCACCGCGCCGGCAAAATCCGCGTCGAAACCCTCGAACAAAGCGCCCGCTGGTTCCGCAAAAAATACCCCCTCACACCCGCAACCGCCTTCTCCGTCCTCGACGACTACCGCCCAAACTCCGACAAAAAAACTCTCTGGTTCAACTCACGCTTCTACCGCGCAAACCTCCTCTGGGACGGACCACGCTTCCGCGTGCGCGACATCCACCTCTTCGACGAAACGCTCGCTTCCGACTACGTTGACCGCGCCGACCGCCGCTCCACCCAATGCGTCTTCGACACCCTCCCCCTCGTTGACGGCAACGTCTGGAGCAGCCCCTCCCATCACGACCGCCGCACCAAAACCAAGACCAACGCCAACGTCCTCGCCGGCCTGCGCCTCGTCAACAAAACCACCGGCGCCGAAATCCTCCTCGCCGCACCGGAAATCTTTCGACGCGCCGGCGACGCCGAAGACACCATTCACGTCCGCTGCAACATCATCACCGGCAGTGCCGCCGCCAACCCCGCCACCGGTGCCGCCACCGGTGCCGGCATTCCCCACGTCGTCCTCACCTTCACCAACACCACCATCGCCGTCATCGCCAAGGACTACAACGAACCTTGGGCACTCGAACTCACCGCCGACGCCCACGCCCGCCTCCCGTTCGTCGCCAACACCGCCAGCACCCTCGCCGCCGTCCACCGCGACCACCCCTACCGAACACACCTCACCGCCGGCACCTTTGAACGCCTCGGCGACACCGCCGCCGCCCCCAACGCAACCGTCACCGACGCCGACGGCACCACCGCCGCCACCCCAGACACCCGCCGCTCCCTGCGCCGCGTCTGGCGCATAATTCCCGAAGACGAGAAAAGCGGTCACCGCATAATTCTCCTCCTCGGCGTTCCCAATGCGTGACGCCGCCGCCGGTAGTGGTTTGGGAACATCCTCGCGCCGCCGCTTTCTCCGTCCGGCGTGAAAATCTCCTTTCGCTTCCCCTCGTTTCTAACAGCCCTCGCCGGCACTGCCCGCGCTTCCGTTCGCGCAACCATCCGCGCAGCGGCACTCGCGGGCGTCGTCATTGCCGGTGGCGTTTTGTGGAGTTCCGGCGGCGCGCCGGCGGCGTTTGCCGATGACCAGCGCTCCACCACGAGACCGGTTTACCGCGCCGGCGAGTGGCGCAAATACGGTCAGCAGTTCAACGCGCATATCAACGCCGCCACCGCCGGTCTCAAAAAGGGCGACGCCCAACTCGTCTTCGTCGGCGACTCCATTACCGAGGGCTGGGCGAGTGACGGACGCGCGACGTGGAACAAGTTCTACGGCACCCGCAACGCGCTCAATCTTGGCCTCTCCGCAGACCGCACCCAAAACGTCCTCTTCCGCCTCGAAAAATTGAAGGGCGCGCTCGGTCAGACGAAGCCCAAGGCGGTCGTCGTCCTCATCGGCTACAACAACATCACCGCTGTTTACAACGGGAAGAGTTCACCGGCGGCGACCGCTGCCGGTGTGAAGGCGGTCGTCCAGCGGCTTAAAGCGTCGTGGCCCAGCGCCAAATACCTCGTGCTGCACGTGCTGCCGGCGAAAGACCCGCGCGACGTCAAACGCATCAAGGAACTCAACGCGCTGTTGCCCCAGACCCTGCGCGGCGAGCGGAACGTGACCCTGCTCGACTTCACGCCAGCATTCGCCACCGGTAGCGGTGCCATCAAGCCGAACCTGACCAAGGACGGCGTTCACCTGACCGCCGCCGGCTACGAGGTCTGGGCGGAAAAAATGGAACCCGCCCTCGCGAAAATCCTCGGCCCGCTCTGAATGAACTATTGTCCCCAGAAGCGTTCAAAGTTTTCGTGGAGGATGGCGGCGGTGAAGCGGGGGTCGCCGCGGGCGGTGAGGGCGGTGTGGCACGGGGCACAGAACTGGTTGTTTGACACCGGCGGCGGTCGGCGTATGATGTGTGGTGTTATGAGCCAATCCCTTTCCGCCGATTCCAAGAAGAGCACCGCCACCATCACCGATTGCGAACCGCCGACACATGGTGGACTCGGATTTCTCCACGTCTCCTTATCCGCCACCATCACCGATTGCGAACCGTCGACACTGCCGGTGACGTCCACGTGGGCGACCGCTCCCAAGAGCAGTCCCGCAACCTACGACGAGATGCGCGAGCAGTTCCGTCGCAACAACGAGTTCATCGCGCGCGAACGCGCTGCCATCGAAGCCCGTTATCCCCGCGCTAATGTCTAACGAACCGAATGCCAACGACGCCAGCTTGCGCCTCGGCTACGATTGGGGCACCGAGGCGGAACGCGACCCGCTTGAACGTTTGCGGGCGGAGATTTTCTTTTCGCTCGATCTGTTTGAGCGGGTGTCGCTTGAACAATTCGCATTGCCGGCGGCAAGTTCATCTGGACAGGAACACGCGGTTTTCATAATGACCGAAGGGCATTTTGTCAGGCGTGTTATCAAGGTTACACAAGACGACACACCCGGCGTCGTTCTAAAAGTGAGTTATGATTGGGACAAGGTCTCGCAAAACTATCTTCAATCGTTGCGCGTCCGCAAAGCATTTCCGAGCGAATACCTCCAACGTATTCATCGGCAGAATCAAACATTTAATGACGACATAGAAGTCCTTGGCGTCATTGTTTCCGAGGACTCCATTCAATTTGTCACCTCACAAACATTTCGCCGTGGCACTCACCCAAGCGACGCCGACATCGTTAAAATGATGACTCACGATGGCTTTGCTCACGTCCCGCCAGAACTCATTCAGAACCGTTATCTGTGCAACTACTCATTTTATCGCGAAGCAGACAATCTGTTAGTATCCGACGCCAAAGGTTCCAACTTCATCAAAAGCGAAGACGGAGTTGTGCGCCCAATCGATGTCATCTGCCAACGACCTGACACAGCGTTTAGAAAAGTGTTGCTGGGGAATTGATAGCGTAAAGAAATTATCTTTCTTTCACCTGAACATAAGAGAGGTAACCCGCAACACAAAGAAAGATGATAAAAGGTTGAGTGAAAGTGGTTTGCGGTGGGGACGGCGGATAGTGGGAGGCGTTATGGCTGCTACGCTCGTTAAAACCGCAAGGTGGCATAAGCAGACGTTGTTCCTTGTAAGTGTGCGGAATGCCGCGTCTTACCGCCACTCGTGTTTTGGGTATCGGCCGCGGAGGTCTTTTTTGACGGCTTCGTAGGAGGTGCGCCAGAAGGCGTCGAGGTCGG
>JAISSQ010000187.1 GCA_031273045.1 Puniceicoccales bacterium | reverse complement strand
ATGTTTCCGGCCTCGGTGAGTGCGAAGAGGTTCGCTGCGTGCGCGGTGTCGCGAAAAACATAACTGCTCGTCTGGTAAATCGGGACGGCGCAGGCGCAGGTTGACGGGTCGGCTTGCTGACCGGCGTGAAGCGCGAGCGTCGCAAGCCCGAATTTGCGAGAGGCGACGGGAGCAGCGTCGCCGGTGGTGCGAGTGTTTTCTGGCATTGGCGGAGCAGAAAACACGGACACCGGAAACGAAACAACACCGGAAACCAAAGGCGTCTTGCGCGGCGAAATTCCGCTCACGCGACAGGCGTTTCAAAATGCCGGCGCGCGGCGTCGGCGAGGAAACGCACGTAGGCGGGATGGTCGTTCAGGCACGGGATTTGCTCAAAAAAATCGCCACCGGCGGCGAGGAAGGTCTCGCGCCCCTCGTTGCGGATTTCGTCGAGCGTTTCGAGGCAGTCCGCCGTGAACGCCGGGCAAATCACGAGCAACCGCCGCGTCCCCTGCGCCGGCAGTGCGCGCAGGGTGGCGTCCGTGTAAGGGCGCAGCCACGCCGCCCGCCCCAGTCGCGACTGGAACGAAATCGTCCGTCGCTCCGCCGGAATTCCGGCGAGCGCGCAAAAGCCCTCCATCGTCGCGAAGCACTGGTGCCGGTAGTCGCGCGCCCGCGACGCCGCGTCGGGCGGGCAGCAGTCGCGCGCCTCGGCGCAGTCGGGGTAGTTCGGGATTTCGCGCCGGATGTGGCGCAGCGGGACGCCGTGGTAGGAAAAAAGCAGTTTGTCGAACTCGCCCGCCGCGAGCCGGTCGAGCCACGGGCGCGCGGACTCGACGAGCGCGGCGATGTAGCCGGGGGCGTCGTAGAACGGCGCCATGAAGCGCAGACGCACCGCCGGTGCCGTCTCGCGGAACGCCTCGCGCGCGGCGCGTTCCGCCGTGCCGTAACTCGACATCGCGAACTGCGGATATTGCGGCATCGCGAAGACCTCCTCGACCCCCTCGCGCGCGCACGCCGCCGCCGCCTCGCGCGCCGACGGCACCCCGTAGCGCATCGCCGCCAGCACCGGCGTGCCTTCGTTCACGAACTCGCGCGCGAGTGCCGCGCGGAGGCGTTCCGTCGTGGCGAGAAGCGGCGCGCCCTGCGGCGTCCAGACCCGCGCGTAGGCGGCGGCGGATTTTGCCGGACGCCGGCGCAGAATCACCCCGTGCAACAGCAGCCAGCGCAGCGGTGCCGGCATGTCCAGAACCAGCGGGTCGCCGAGAAATTCGCGCAGGTAGTCGCGCGTGTCGGCGGCGGTGGGGCTTCGCGGCGAGCCGAGGTTCAAAAGCAGAAGCGCGCGTTTGCTCATCGCGTTGTTGAAACGCCGCCGGTGCCAAAGGTTCCGCCGGCGCCGAGCCGCTCCGCCAAACCGGAGTCGCGGTCCGCGCGCGCCTCCACCGCGTGCCGGAACACGCCCTCGCCCGTCCAGAACACGCACCGGTGGCGCGCCCGTGTCAGCCCCGTGTAGAGCAGTTCGCGCGTGAGCGAGCGCGGCGCGCGCGCCGGCAGCGCGAGCAGCGTCTCGTCGAACGCCGACCCTTGCGCCTTGTGCACCGTCAGCGCGAACGCGCCCTCGCGCGCGGGCAGACGCGACGGGGCGAGCGGACGCGCGCCGCCCTCGGCGGACGGGTCGGCGAACCACGCGCGCAGCACGCCGTCGCCGCCGCGCAGCAGGAGACCGGTGTCGCCGTTGCGCAGGTCGTTCTCGTAGTCGTTTTCGACGATGAGGAACGGGTGCCCGTGCGCGCCGTCGCCGGCGTTCAGCGCGCGCTCGATGGCGGCGTTGGCGGAGAGCGCGTCGGCGCGCGTCGCGCACAGGACGCGGAACCGTTCGAGGCGGCGCAGCGCCTCCGCCGGCGGAATGCCCGGCTCCTGATAGGCGCGCAGCGGGTGGTCGCGCAGGTGCGCGGCGAGGCGGGCTTCGAGGTCGCGCGCGTTCGCCGGCGGTGCCGCGAGGGAGAGGTCGCCGCCAGCGGCGTCCCGGCACGCGGCGAGAATTTCCCACGCGCCGGCGGCGTCGCCGGCGTTGATGGCGTCGCGCAACCGCGCGATTCCGCCCTCCGGCGGGAAGCGGTGCGAGCGCGTCAGCGCGGCGAGCGCGGGCGACCGCCCCCATGCGGCGCAGATGTCCGCGAGCGCGGCGCCGGTCTCGACGGCGGACAACTGGTCCTTGTCGCCGAGCAGCACGATGCGGCGCGCCGCCGGTGCCGCGTCGAGCAGGGCGGCGAGCAGCGGCAGGTCGAACATCGAGCATTCGTCGGCGACGAGCACGTCGGCGGCGATCGGGTTCCGGGCGTTGCGCGCGAAGTTTCCGCGCGACGGGTCAGCGCCGAGGAGCCGGTGCGCCGTCGCCGGTTCGAGCGCGGCGAGGGCGGCGCGCGCGGGCGAGTCCGCCGGCAGCGCGAGCCGTGGCAACCCTTCGGCGATTGCCTCCTTCAGGCGCGCCGCCGCCTTGCCGGTCGGCGCGCACAGGGCGGTCTCGGTCGCGCCGGTGGCGTCGTCGAGAAGCGCGGCGAGCATGGCGCAGACGACGGTCGTTTTCCCCGTTCCGGGGCCGCCGGTGATGACCGTCAGCGGGTTGGCGAGCGCGCGCGCCGCCGCCTCCGCCTGCGCGTCGTCGAGGCGCGGCGCGAGGGCGCGGACGCGCCTGATTTCCGCCGGCGTCGGGTTTCGGGCACCGGCGGCGCGCCCGCGCAGCGTTCGCGCGAGTTGGCATTCGAGCGCCCAGTAGCGGCGCAGGTAGAGGCGCGCGCCTTCGAGGACGAGCGGCTCGGCACCGGTGCCGGCGGAGGCGTCGGCGACAGCGAACCGGCAGCGTCTTTCGCTCAGCGTGGAGAGCGTTTTCGCCGGCAGCGGCTTGCTTTCCACGGTGCCGCCGGCGGTGTCGCCAAGAACGTCGCCGGTGGCGCGCACCCGTTTGAGGTCGAGGCACGAGTGCTTGTTGGCGACGGTGTTGTGGGCGGCGAGGCCGGCGGCGAGCAGGAGTGCCGGCGGCGCGCCGTCCGGCTTCGGCGCGAGGCGCGCGACGGCGTCGGCGAAGCGCGGCGCGAAGGGCGAGAGCGCGCCGTTGCCGGCGAGCGCGTCGAGGTGTTTCAGGACGGATTCTGGGGTGTCAAATTCCATAAAGGTCGTGGCTCCATGCTTCGACTTGGTCGCGTGTCGGGTTGAAGCGGACGAGTCCCGGCGCGCCGCCGGCGGCGGTGTTCTCGTCCGCGTCATCGCCACCGGCGGCGGCGTCCGCCAGCCCGCGCACGAAGAGGTAGTGTCCGCCGCCGAAGTGGCGCGTGAAGTCGTATTCCGCGCCGAGCGTCATGGAGAGGTGGCGGTGCAGGGCGGTCGCGTAGAGCGCCGCCTGAAAGGAGTAGTCGCGCGCGCGCATGACTTCTTCGAGCGCCGCCGGCGAGTAGTCGGCGAGCGCGTCGGTCTTCCAGTCGGCGAAGAAGAATTTTTCGCCGTGGCGGAAGACGAGGTCGAGGATGCCGGTGATGAAGCCGTGGCGTGCGCCGGCGCCGCGCTTGAATTCGAAGCCGAGCGCGCGGAAGCGTCCGAGTTCCGGCGGTTGCGGCGCGGGGATGAGAAACTGCCACTCGCGCAGGGTGTCGGCGCGGCGCAGCGAGTTGAGGCGCAGCGGCGCGCCGCCGGTGCCGGTGTCGAGCGGCGCGTTCAGGGCGGCGGCGATGATTTCGGCGAGGCGTTCGCGGCGGGCGCGCGTGGTTTCGCTCTGGTCGTTGGGGCGCCAGATGCCGCGTTTGGTCGCGGCGCGCTCGATGAGTGCCGCCGCCGCCGCGTCCGGCTCCCAGCGGCCGCCGGCGGGGACGCTGTCGAATTCGAGTTCCTCGAACACCTCGTGGGCGCAAAGCCCCGTGGCGCGGCCGGCGGGGAGGATGTCGCGCCGCGCCGCCGGCGCGGGGAACGCCCACTCGTCGGCACCGCCGGTGGTGGCGTTCGCCGAGCCGTGACCGGCGAGCGAGGAGTAACTCATGACGCCGGTGGTGTCGGGAACGCGCGGCACCGGCGGCGGCGCGGCGGCGGGCTGGGCGTCCGGCTCCGCCGGCTGGAAGCGCGGCGGCGGTGCGGCGCCAAAGGCGTCCAGCGCGACGGTCTCGCACGCGACGCCCGCGGCCTTGGCGAGTGCCGGCGGCGGTTCCGCGCCGGAGGGCGGCGGTTCGGCGAGGAAGGCGGCGGCGTCGGACGCGCCGCCGGCGAGCAGTTGGAGCGTGTTGTTGAGCGCGCCGGCAACGCCGGTGGCGCCGGCGCGCGTCCTGCGCCCGACGTTTCCGGCGAAGAGCACGCACAGGCCGGAGGCGCGGGTGAGCGCGACGTAGAGCAACCGCGCTTGCTCGGCGAGGTTCTGGCGCGAGAGCGCGGGACGCCAGCGCGCGGCGGCGTCGGGACCGAGCGGCAGAACGAAGCCGGCGGTGTCGCGGACGGTGTTTTGCGTGGCGCGACCGCCGGCGGGCGCGGCGGCGGAGGCGGTCATCAGGAACGGGCAGAGGACGATGGGAAACTCCAGCCCCTTGCTGCGGTGAATGGTCATGATGGCGGCGGCCTTGCGGTCGCTTTCCATGCGTTGCTCGCATGCCTCGGCGTCGCCCCAGCGTCCGTCGTCGCCACCGGTGACGCGCCGGCGCAGGGCGGCGAGGAGCGCGGTCGCGCCGAGGCGGTCGCGCTCCTCGACTTCGCGCAGGAGTTCGGCGAGGTGGCGCAGGTTTGTGAGGCGGCGCTCGCAGTCGGGCTTCGCGGCGGCGAGGCGCAGGGAGCCGTAGGCGGCTGTGATGGTGTTGAGGGCGGCGGTGACGCCTCCGCGCTGCCACGCGCCCTTCGCGTCGGAGAAGCGCCGGCGGTGCTCGGCGAGCGGGTCGGCGGCACCGGTGGTGGTGCCGGCACCGGCGGCGTCCTCGACGAGGTCGCGCTCGTCCAGCCCGCAGAGCGGCGTGAGCAGGGCGGCGCGAAGCAGGGCGGGGCGCGACGGCTCGGCGGCAGCGGCGAGGACGTGCAGGACGCTCTCGGCGTCGGGGGTGAGAAAAACGTCGCCCGCCTTGTAGATGACGGCGGGGACGCCGGCGCGGCGGCACTCGGTCTGGACACGCTCGGCTTGGGCGTTGTTGGTGACGAGGATGGCGGCGTCGCCGGGCGTGGGGCGGCGTCGCGCGCCGGCGGCGGCGATTTCGAGGCGCGGGTCGGAGAGGGTCGCGACGAGGCGCGCGACGCTCTCGCGCTCGACGCGTCGTTCCGCTTCGAGCGCGCTGCCGGTGACCGGTTCGCCGTCTTCGCCGCCGGCGAGCCAGACGACGCGGAAGGGCTTTTCGGGCGGTTCGCCGTCGAGCAGGAGTTGGCGGCGCGGCGGCTTGCCGGAGGGGCGCGCGGGGTGGAAGGCGAGCCCGTCCTCGGCGAAGGGCGAGATGCCGTCGCGCTCGGTGAACAGGGTGTTCACGGCGGCGATGAGGTTTGCGGAGGAGCGGAAGTTTTGGGTGAGCGTGAAGCGCGAGTCCGGCGGGACGGCGGCGGCGGCGGCGAGGTAGGCGCGGATGTCCCCGCCGCGAAAGCCGTAGATGGCCTGCTTGGGGTCGCCAATCATGTAGAGGCGCGAGGCGGGGTTGTTGAAGACGGTGTCGAAGATTTGGAACTGCCGCGCGTCGGTGTCCTGAAACTCGTCCACGAGGGCGGCGGCGTAGGTGGCGCGCAGGGCGGTGGCGAGCGGGGCGTCGGGCGAGGCGAGGGCTTCGAGGGTGAGATGCGGAAGGTCGTCGTAGTCGAGAACGCGGGCGGCGCGTTTGCGCGCCTCGTAGCCGTGGGCGGTGTCGCGCAGGTAGTCGCGCAGACGGGCGAAGGCGGCGCGGCGCGGCTCGAAGAGGACGGCGGTGATGGCGGCGTCGAGTTCCGCCGGCTTGTCCGAGCAGGAGGACTTCGCGACGGCTTCGAGGGCGGCGGCGAAGCGCGCGGGAATCGGGCGGGGCGGGGCACCGGCGGTGGCACCGGCGGCGGCGGCGAATTTTTTCGTTTCGGCGCGCAGGGCGTCGAGCGCGGCGCGGTAGCGGGCGTTCTGTCCGCGCGGGGCGGGGTCGGGGAGGTCGCGCAGGAGACGGACAAGTCCGGCGAGCGGGGAGCCGCCGCCGGCACCGGCACCGGCGGTGGCGTCGTCAATGCGCAGGGTGTCGCCGTGGCGCAGGACGAGGCGGGCGTGGGCGAGCAGTTCGGAGAACGGGACGCTGCCGGCGAGGCCGCGCGCGTTCTCGCGGCGCAGGAAATCGCCGACGGTCTGGCGGACGATTTCGTCGGCACCGGTGGTCAGGGCGCGGTCGAATTCGACGCCGCTCTCGAATGCGTTTCGGGCGAGGACGCGCTGGCAGAAGCCGTGGATGGTGTGGATGGCGGCCTCGTCGAAGGCGGCGATGGCGACGCGCAGCCGGAGGAGCGTCCGGGCGGTGCCTTCGGTCTTTTGCGCGCGTCCGATGATGGCGGCGATGGTCGGGTCGGGCGCGGCACCGGCACCACCGGTGGCGGCGTCGTCGTCGGCTTCGGCGGCACTCGTGGCGGCGGCGAGGTTTTTGCGGATGCGGTCGCGCAATTCGGCGGTGGCGGCTTCGGTGAAGGTGACGACGAGGATTTGGCGCGGCTCCAAGCCGGACTCGGCGATGAGGCGCAGGTAGAGGTGCTGGATGTTGTGCGTTTTTCCGGTGCCGGCGCCGGCCTCGATGAGGGCGCGCGTCCCGGGCGCGAGCGGGGCGTTCAGGACATCGAACTCGCCGCCGGCGGCACCGGTGAGTGCGCCGGTGGCGGCACCGCTTTTGCCGGCGGAGGGCTTTTTGGGGGCGCGCATGATTTCTTCGGTGGGCGCGCACTCTAAACGCGCGTTCGGAAAACTGAATTGAAAATCCGGTGCGGAACGCTTTCCTCGCCCGACGCATGAATTATCTCATCTATCTGGCCTACTTTTTCGCCTTGGTGCTCGTGCTCATCGGCGTCCTCGCCGTGCTCGTCATCCTGATGCAACGGCCGAGCGCGAACGCCGGCATGGGCGCGTCGCTCGGCGGCGGAGGCGCGGAGGATGTCTTCGGCGGCGGCGCCGCCAACGCGCTGACGAAAATCACCTACGCGCTCATCACGCTCTTTTTCATCCTGAGTTTCGGCCTCTACCTCGTCTTCCTCGGACACCAGCGGCACACGGGCAAGCAGCCCGACGCGCTCGACACGTTGAGCAAGCCCGCCGCGACCGCGCCGGCAAAGCCCGCCGCGCCGGCACCGGTGACGCCGCCGGCGGTGACGCCCGCTCCCGCGCCGACGCCGTCCGCTCCGACGCAGAACGCGCTGCCGCCGCTCCCGCCGCCGGCTACGGCTCCCGATGCTTCGACGCCGCCGCCACCGCCGTCGCCGCCGGCAGCGAAGCCCGAAGCGGAGAAGCCCGCTGCGAAACCGGTCGAGAAACCGGCGGAGAAGACGATTGAGAAGCCGGCGGATAAGACGCCGGAGAAGGTCGCCGACAAACCGTCGGACGCACCGGCGGCGAAATAGTTTTTTACCGCCGCCGCCGCAGACCGCCCTCGCCGGCGGCGGCTATGGTTCCGCGCTCTCCTGAACGTATTCATAGACCGTCGCGATGACTTCCTTCACGACGGGGGCGCAGTTTTTGTAGAACAGGTTGTCCATCGCGCGCTCGCCGTGCCGGCGGAGGACGTCGGCGACGAGCGCGTGAACGAAGGACTGCGTGGCACCGGTGACGCCGGCGAAGTCGAACTCGACGGCGCCGCCGTTTTGCAGCGCCGTCAGCACGCGCTCGACGCGCAGTTTGCGGGCAATGTCCTTGTTCTCAGCGAACGCGCCCGCCTCGTCTCGGACGCGAATTTTGGTCTCCACCGGCGGTGTCGCCGGTGGCACCGGTGCCGGCGATTGCGGCGAATGCGTCGCCACCGGTGGCGTGGTTTTGGCGCGGGTTGTCTGTGTCTTGCGGGTTCTCATGGCGTTTTATCTCCAAAGGGGCTGTTTGTATTTGCGCTGTTTGCGCTCGCGAATCGCCCTGCCGTAGGACTCGCGGATTTCGGCGAGCAGACGCGCGAAACGGTCGCCGGCAACGCCGCCGGTGGAAAACGCGCTTTTTTCACGACCGCCGGCGACGTCGAGCGAGAGGTCAATCGCGACGAGCGTTCCCTGAAAAAACGGGGCGTCGTCGCGCTCGGTGTGGGGGTCGTCATTCGGGTCGGGGTTGATGGTTCGCCATGCGGCGCGCCCGTCGGCGAGGAGCAGTTTGTAGATGCCCGTTCCGCTATAAACCATGAAGTAGTTTCGGGCGGCGCGGGCGATTGACTTGATGAAAAACAAACCGGCGCCGGCGTTCTCCTCGGTGCCGCCCTCGTTGCTCGTCGTGCCGGAAACCCCCGGAACGAGCGCCCATTTTATGGCGTCAATGTCGGTGAGGGCGTGCTGCGGCCATGCGCGCGCCATGCTTTCGCGGATGCCGATGCCGCCGTCGCAAATGCCAATACGGACGGTGCCGGATTTCTTGTAGTATTGCGCCGCGACGACCGCGCCGGACGGGCAACAGGCGTGTTCCAGCACGTTGCGCACCAGTTCGCCCACGACGTAGCGGATGGCGTCCGCCTTCGCCGCTCGCTGGTTGTGCGAGGAACGTTCGCTTGCTTACATTGTGCGTTCAGAGTGAGAGAGAGTCGGGCGCGGGGAGCGTCCGCGAACTTCATGGGCATCTGCGAGGTGGCGGACGGGGTGAAAAAAGTTCTTGCGCACCTGCCGCGAGGAGTTTTTCTTGCAGACAGTGAGCGAGACCGCCGCCAACCCCGATGCCCAATCCGCCGCCGCGAGCACTGCGCCCGCCGCAAGGTGGGGGTTCGTCGCGCATGTAGCGGTTGATGTTTGGTCGGGACGGGGGCAGGGGCGGAGCGGCGGTGTCTTGTTCGCGTTTCGCAAGGTTGCGGCGATGGTGCTACTGATGATGCTGTTCTCGTGGGCGAGTGGTTTGCTGATGGCGGGGCACTTTTTGCCGGCGGCGAAAGCAACAACGCTCCCATTCTCCGAAGGGCACGAGGGATTTGCGGTGGGGACGGTGCCGGTGGGATATGCGGGGGAGATTTCGCCGACGGGAGCGGGAACAATTGTTTTGGGGGCAGGCGGGAACAATGTTTTGCAGTTGTCCGCGCCGGCTGTGGTGGGCGGGGCACCGGCTGTGGTTGCGTCCGTTCAGTTTGACGTGGCTGGCACCTTCTCTGGCGGCGGCAGTGTTGGCGCGGGGAAAATCCTTTGGGCGGAAACAAAGGTGCGCGTTCCGGCGCAAACGTCCGCCGATGGTGCCGTGCCGTCGCCGGTTTTTAATCTTGACGGCGCGTTGGTTTCCTTTGTGCGCACGGGCACCGCCGGTGGTGCAGACACGGGTCGTTTCATTGTATATGACGGAAAACTCGGGCTCGCCGCCGGTGGTGGAGAGTGGAAATTTGTCGGCGGCGAAATTATTTTGGAGAATGCGTCCGCGCTTGCCGCCACATTCACAACAATCACTGTTCGCGTTGATTATACACGGCGCAAATTCGACCTCTGGCTGAATGGAAATCTGGTCGCGGTAAATTTCGGTTTTTCAGACGCCTCGCTCGCCAACCCGCTCACATTCTCGCTTCATGGTTCGCTTGACGAAAACAGTTTCTTTGATGACATTTCCATTTCCACAACACCGCCGGCGACGGTTCCGTTTTCCACTGCCGGCGACGGAATTTCCGATGCTTGGAAAATTCAAAACAGCATTCCCATAAACGACTCTTCGTTGCGCGACCAAACGGATTCCTCAACCAATCTTTCGCTCATCGAAAAATTCTTCTATGGTCTTTCAG
Source organism: Puniceicoccales bacterium (assembly GCA_031273045.1). Classification (GTDB taxonomy): domain Bacteria; phylum Verrucomicrobiota; class Verrucomicrobiia; order Opitutales; family UBA953; genus CALNBE01. The sequence continues at coordinate 3,744 of JAISSQ010000187.1, read as the reverse complement.
CCACCGGAGATGGATTTTCGGAACTTCTTGGCTTTGAAGAACTTTCGCGCGGATTTTTCCGTGAATGCTGGCTCGCAATCAATGGGTTGCAAGTGAGCCAACTGCGCGATGCGACCGCGCGTTTTCGCGAACCGCCTGCCTTGGTTTCCTTGACCGCCGGCGCGGAAACGCCGCAAAATATTGCCAATCAATACGGTCAGCGTTTGCGTGACTATATAACAATCCCAGCCACCGGTGACTACCGTTTTTATTTAACAGCGGATGACCGCGCCGAACTTTACATTTCAACCACCGGTGGAAAATTCCAAAAACAACTTGCCGCACAGGTAGCAAAAACACATGCCGGCATCACGGAATGGACAAAGAATGCGGAGCAGCACAGCGATGTTTTTTCTCTCACCGCCGGTCAGAAGATATACGTTGAAATCCTGCACAAGGAGGACGGCGGAAGCGATTACGCTCGTCTCGGCTGGACTACGCCGTTTTCGCAAACTGTCGCGCTTGTTCCCGACGCCGTTGTGTCATCGTTTGTTTGCGACCCAAATGACGCCGACGATGACGACCTTCCCGACGATTGGGAAACGCAATACGGTCTCTCCGCAAGTGACAATGGTAGCGTGAATCCGGAGAACGGTGCCACCGGCGTCAACAATTCGCTCGGAATCCCCAACCATGTCGCCGCTGCCGCCGGAGTAAGTCCGGTTGCGCCGCCGGCAACGCTCGCCGCCGGAGCACTCTACAACGGCGTGTTCTCACGCGAGTGCTGGACGGACATCGCCGGCGCGACGGTGTCCGCATTAAAAACATCGCCTCGTTTCCTAAACATCGCCGACGCCATCGGTTTTGTCCAACCATTTGGACCGGCAACCGTAAACAACAATACCGGCGAACGCTGGCGCGGATACATTACTGTTCCGACTACCGGCAATTACAGTTTTGGCGTCCACTCCGGCGGCACCGCGGAACTTTATTTATCGTCGGATTCGGGTGTTCTGAACAAACGCCAAATTGCGCTCGTCCGCGAGGCAACCGCCGCTTACCAATTCCGTTTCAGCGAGCAGAAAAGCGTGCCGGTCGCGCTCGTCGCCGGTCAGCAGTATTACATCGAAGTTCTTTTTAAACACGGCACCGGTGGCGGTGTTTTCCAATTGACTTACGACCCGCATATCACAAACAATTACGTTCCGCTTCCGCCGGAAATTGTTTCTTCATTCGCACCCGACCCCGCGTTCGATCGCGCCGGATTTCCGTTGGCTTGGCTTGCACAAAACAACATTGCTCCGAACACGCTCCTCCCCGAGGAAAAATCCTCTCCCGACGCCTATTTTAACAATTGGAATTCCGCAAAATTAAACGTTTCGCCAACCGCCACCGGTGCCGCGCTCAACACGCTTTTTCCCGCGACTCCCCGCTTTGGTTTGACGCACGAAACGTGGCTGAACACGAGTGGAACGCTTGCTGCGAATCTTGACAAGTTTCTCACCGAGCCAGACCGCCGAGAAGTTGTCTCCACCGGTGATGACTTTCCTTCGCAACTTGCCGACAACTACATTTCGCGCACTCGCGGATACATCGTCGCGCCCGTTTCCGGCGTTTATTATTTTGCAGTCAACGGCGACGACGAAACCGAAGTTTTCCTTTCCACAAGCGATGCCATCACCGGTGCGGTCCGCATCATAATCGCGCCCTGCACGGGCTGGAATGTTTGGAGCAACGCAGCCCAGAAAAGCGCGGCAATCACGCTCGCCGCCGGCGAAAAACACTACATCGAAATTCGCCACCGCGAAGCCACCGTTAGCGACTTTCTCCGCCTCGCTTGGCAACTTCCGGGGACAAACGAACTGACAATTATTCCAACCGAGGCGTTGCGTTCCTTCGCGCCCGCCGCGAACGACCCGCACGGCTTCGGCTATCCGGAAAGTTGGTTTACAAACGCCGGCATAACAACACTCACTTTGCAACAGCGCGCGCCGTGGTCTGACCCGTTCGCAAGCGGGCTGAACAACGCGCAAAACTATGCACTCGGTCTCAACCCGCTTGGCACCGCCGGTGCCGGTCCATTCACAAATATTTACGGACATCTCGAATTTCCAAACCGCCTGTTGCACGAAACGTGGACAAACATCGCCGGCGGTTCGCCGTTTGCGCTTCGTCGCAACACGAGCGATTTCCGAAACACGCCAAACAGCGTAGGATTCTGGCACGGCGCGGATAGAGAGACGAGCGTCGCCGACAACTACGGACAACGATTGCGCGGCTACATCACAATCCCGCAAACGGGCACTTATCACTTCTACATTTCCGGCGATGACAACGCGGAACTCTACGTCGGCGTCAATGGTGTGAAGAGGGGAAAATCTCGCGCCGCGTTCACCACCGGATCCACGAGCGTCCGACAGTGGACAAAACATTCTTCACAAAAAAGCGCGGCGTTTTCGTTCTCGGAAGGACAGAAGGTTTATATTGAAATCCAACACAAAGAAGGAGGGGGCACGGAGTATTTTTCGCTGGGCTGGACAACGCCGTTGAACGACACCGTTTCCGTTGTTCCTCCAAGCGTGGTAAGTTCGTTTGTTTATGACTCAAACGACGCCGATGACGATGACTTGCCCGATGATTGGGAGGTCGCGCACGGTCTCTCCGCAAGTGACAACGGTGCCACCGACCCGTTGAATGGAAAACACGGGATTCGCAACACCGTCGGTCTTAAAAACTATATCTGCGCCGCACTCAATCTCGACCCGAACAATCCGAACGTCTCGCCGCTCTCTTTCTCGACGGAAGCCCCCGGCGTTCTCCTTCGTGAAAAATGGGAGAACGTCGCCGGCGACGCTGTTCACACATTCACAAGGAGCGAAAATTTTGTATCAGCAAACGCGCAAAAAACATTCACCGGCAGTGCGACGGAAATCACGCCGGCACAAGACACCGCCGAGCGTTGGCGCGGTTTCCTAACCGCTCCGTTCACTGGAAATTACGTCTTCGGAATTCAGGCGGCGACAACCGCCGAACTTTATATCTCTCCCGACGTAAACCCACTCAACAAACGGCAGTGCGCAACCGTTCGCGGCACGGCGCAAAACTATTCTTACGCCGAGCAAAAAACACTCGCAATTTCATTGATCGCCGGCGAGCGTTATTACATCGAACTTCTCGTGAAAAAAGGCGCCACCGGTGATGCGTTCGCGCGTTTGCAATGGACTACGCCGATTGACGGCGACTTCCAAAATGTTCCCGATGACGTGCTCTCTTCTTGGACGAAGGGGACGATGCTCGACTCCTCCGGTCTGCCGCTCGCTTGGCTCGCGCAAAACAGTTTGCAAACCGACTCGCTTTCTCCAAACGCCACCGCCGCCGGCGGTTATCTGCCTTATTTCGCAGCCGCAAGATTGAACGTCTCGCCGACCGCCTCCTCCTCGCTGCAAAACCCTGTCGCCGGCGGCTTGACTTATGACCTCTGGCTCAACGCAACCGGCGCGACGCTCGCCGACAATTTGCACCTCTTCTTAACGACGCCGGACAAGCGCGAAGTTGTCACCGGCGGCGATGCTTTCCCGCAGCAACTCGGCGACAGTTTTGTCGCCCGCGTCCGTGGCTACATTGTCGCGCCGGCAACTGGTTATTATCGGTTCTTCCGTTTTTTTTGTGGGCAATTGGGGAAAACATGCTAATAAGGGCTATCTATGCAAGAAGACACCGGCATAACTGAACACTATCAGCGTTTGTTGCGGCTGCCCTCACCGT
>JAISSQ010000176.1 GCA_031273045.1 Puniceicoccales bacterium | reverse complement strand
ACGCCTTCTTCCCCTTCGCCGACGGTCTCATCGCCGCCGCCGACGCCGGAGCCGTCGCCGCCATTCAACCCGGCGGCAGCGTCCGCGACGCCGAAGTCATCGCCGCCGCCGACGCCCGCGGCCTCGCAATGGTCTTCACCGGCACCCGCTACTTCCGGCACTGAACCGCCGCCGGCACCGCCACCGCCACACCCCGTCCCCTACCCATGAGGAAGCCCGTCATCATCGTCGCCGGCACGCGGCCGGAATGCGTCAAGATGGCGCCGCTCTACTTCGCGTTGCGCGAGTCGGCGACGCTCGCGCCGGTGTTCCTCGCGACCGGTCAGCACCGGCAGATGCTCGACCAGACGCTCACCGCCGTCGGCATCACGCCGGACTACGACCTCAACCTGATGGCGCCCGACCAGACGCTCGCCGACCTCACCGTGCGCGCCCTGTGGGCAATCGGCGACTTCCTCGCGCGGCGCGCCGCCGGCGACCCCGTTCCGCCCGCCGCCGTGCTCGTTCAGGGCGACACCACGACCGTCCTCGCCGCCGCGCTCGCGGCGTTCTATGCGAACATCCCCGTCGGGCACGTCGAGGCGGGGCTACGCACCGGCAACATGCGCTCGCCTTTTCCCGAAGAGATGAACCGCCGGCTCACCGCGCCCCTCGCCCGCTGGCACTTTTGCCCGACGCCCCTCGCCCGCGAGAACCTCCTGCGCGAAGGCATCGCGCCGGCGGCGTGCCACGTCACCGGCAACACCGGCATTGACGCCCTGCTGCGCGTCCGCGAACGCCTCGCCGCGCGCGACGCCTCGCTCGGCGCGCCCGCCGCTGCCGCCGCGCAACTCGCCGCGAGGTGCCAAATCCCCGCCGCCTTCGCCGAACGCTACCTCGCCGCCGCCGGTGGCGCCGCTGCCACCGGTGCCGGTGCTTCGCCGTGGCTGCTTGTCACCGGGCACCGCCGCGAGTCCTTCGGCTCCGGCTTTGAGAACATCTGCCGCGCCATCCTGCGCCTCGTCGAGAGTTACCCCGAACTCGGCGTCCTCTACCCCGTGCACCTCAACCCGCGCGTTCAGGAACCCGTCCGCCGCTTGCTTGGCGGACACCCCCGCATCGCGCTCGTCCCGCCCGCCGCCTACGAGGACTTCATCTGGCTGCTCGACCGGTGCCGTTTCGCGTTGAGCGACTCCGGCGGCGTGCAGGAGGAGGCACCCTCGCTGGGCAAGCCCGTGCTCGTCCTGCGCGAGACCACCGAGCGCCCCGAAGGCGTCGCCGCCGGCACCTGCGAACTTGTCGGCGCCGACGCTGACAAAATTGTCGCCGCCGCCGGCGCGTTGCTCGACGACCCCGCCGAATACGCCCGCCGCGCCGCGCTCAAGAACCCTTACGGCGATGGCGCCGCCGCCGCCCGCATCCGCGCGATTTTGGAGCGCGACCTCGCCGCCTGAATGCCCTCCCGCCGCCGGTGCCGCCTCCCCCCCGTTCGTCCCGCCAACCCTCTTCGCCCGACCCATGCTCACCTCCCTGCGCGTCAAGAACCTCGCCCTGATGGACAGTGCCGAACTCGAACTCGGCGAGGGCTTCACCGTCGTCACCGGCGAGACCGGCGCGGGCAAAAGCGTGCTTCTCGGCGCACTCTCGTTGCTCGCTGGAAACCGCGCCGGCAAAACCGTCATCCGCAAAGGCGCCGACACCTGCGAGGTCGAGGGCGTCCTCCAATTCACCGGCAACGCCGCCGGTGTTGACGCCGCGCTCGAAGCCCTCGGTCTGCCCGCCTGCGAGGACGGTCAACTCATCATCCAGCGCTCGCTCTCGCTCACGAAGCCCGCCCGCGCCCGCGTCAACGGCGCCGCCGCGACGCTCGCGCAGTTGGAGGAACTCGCGCCGGCGTGGGTTGATTTTCACGGACCGAACGAGCCGCAGAAACTCTTCCACGAGCCGCGCCAACTCGAACTGCTCGACCTCTTCGCCGGTGCCGCGCACCTCCGCCAACTCGCCGACTACGCCGCCGCTCACCGCCGGTGGCGCGACGCGCTGCGCGAGTGCGACGTCATCCGCGAACAGGAAAAAATGTCCGACGACGAAATCGCCTTCGCCCGCTCCCAACTCGACCGCATGGAGCAACTCGACCTCTCCGACGACGGCATCGCCGCCCTCGAACGCGACTACAAAAAAATCACCTCCGCCCAAGAACTCCTCGAACTCCTCGCCGCGCTCGACAACGCGCTCTCCGACGACGGTGGCGCCGCCGAGAAACTCGCCGCCGCGCTCCGCACCGCCCGCGAAATCGCCGCGCTCGACACCGCCGCCGGCGACATCGAAACACGCCTCCGCGCCGCAGCCGTCGAAGTCGCCGACATCCAGTCCGACGCCGCCCGCCTCGCCGAGGAAGCCGCCGCCGCCGACCCCGCCGCCCTCGAAACCATCAACGCCAAAATGAACCAGTGGCTCGAACTGCGCCGCCGGCACGGCCCCGCCCCCGAAAACGTCCGCGCCAAACGCGACGCCCTCACCCGCCGTCTCGCGCTCCAAGGCGACATCGCCGGCGCCCTCGAACGCGCCACCGCCGCCGCCGCCGCCCTCGAAGCCGCCCTGCGCCCGCTCGCCGCCGAACTGCGCAAAACACGCGCCGGCGCCGCCGCGCGCCTCGGTGACGCCGCCGGCAAAATGCTCGCCAAACTCGGCTTCAAAAAAGCCGCCCTCCGCATCGAGGTCTTCGACACCGGCCGCCTCGCCGACACCGGTGACAGCGCCGCCCGCTTCCTTTTCCAACCCAACGCCGGTCAAGACCTGCTCCCGCTCAACAAAATCGCGTCCAGCGGCGAGACCGCCCGCGTCATGCTCGCGCTCAAAACCGTTCTCGCCGGCGTTGACAAGACACCGGTGCTTGTCTTCGACGAGGTTGACGCGAACGTCGGCGGCGAAATCGGCGGAGCCGTCGGCCGTGAACTCGCCGCGCTCTCCGGCCGGCACCAAGTTTTCTGCGTCACGCACCTCCCGCAGGTCGCCGCCTTCGGACGACAACACTTCTTGGTCGAGAAGACGCAGACCGCCGCCGCCACGAAAATCACGATTAGTCCCGTCCACGACGAGCCGCCCGCGCGCGAACGCGAACTCGCCCGCATGCTCGGCGACCGTAACAGCCCGACCGCGCTAAAACACGCGAAGGAATTGCTGGGGCAGGGGGCAGGGTAGTGGCGGCGCGCCAAGCCGGTACACACATGGAGCGCCGCGCACATGGAGCGCCGACTTTCAAGTCGGCTTGGGGGTGGTGCGGCGGTAGCCGCCTTGCTTTCTCTTCTCTTTTTAGAGTGGCGGCTGCGCCGCATGGAGGGGCGAGCCGACTTGAAAGTCGGCGCTCCCAGTGCGCGGCGCTCCCAGTGCGCGGCGCTCCATGTGTGTGGCCGCCTGACAACAAGGCAAATGATGCCTCGCGAGGAACAAGCGTTTCACTGCTTGATTTCGACGCGGGGGACGGCAAACTGCGCCGTAAGTCAATCCGGCGTTACCCCGCCGTCCTTACTCTCCCAACCCTTTCGCCTTACTCTCCCAACCCTTTCGCCTTTCTTTTCGCCCGCAACCAACCCTCCCGCCTACTCTTCGCCCTCGTTCAACCCTTTCGCCTACTCTCCGCCCACAACCCTTTTCGTCACGCCGCCAAATCTCCTCGCCGCCAAATCTCCACCTTACCTGCCCGCGTCCGTCTGTCGTCGCGCCCATTCATCCCTTTTCCCTTATCCTTCATCCTTTCTTTCACCCCTCTTCCCGCGCCCATTCATCCTTCAACCTTCATCCTTCAACCTTTCTCCCCCCCCCCTTCCTCTTTCTCATGAGCAAAGACACGCACTCCCGAAACACGGAAACCTTTAACGATGGCGCCAGCGTTGGAAGCGCGGGCGATAGCGTGCGGCGGTTGCCGCGCCGGTGGCTTCGGGCGGCGGGCGCGTTGCTGGCGTCGGCGCCGGCGGCGATTGGCGCGGGCGCGGCGGTCATCGGGAGCGCTCTCGCCCCCGCTCTCGCTCCGACGGAGGCGCGCGCGGACACCGTGTGGCTCGGCACGGTCAACAATGCGTGGGCGCTCGCCAACAACTGGTCGAACGGGCTGCCGTCGGCGACCAATCCCGCTGTGTTCGAGAGCAGTGCCAATGTTGACCTCACCGGTGCCATACTCGCGGGCGGAACGGCGGCATACGGCACCACTTCCGGCGACTTGTCGGGCAATCAATACCTTCCGTGGAATGCCATGGGCGGTGCTGCCGGTCTCTCCGCTATCGAATTGCGCGTCAAAAACGCCTCAAACGTCGTGTTTTCCGGCACTAACGCCAGCAACTTTGCGCTACAGGGCATCTTTTTTTACGGCAACGACAACTCGGTAACGTTCGGTGCCGGCATCACGGTCCACGCCAGCACAACGAACCAAGTTTTCACAATTACCGCCTATGAAAACTGCGCCATTCAACGCAGTTGGACGGGGAGCTTTCAAGGGGACGCCTCAACTGCCGCCGTAGTCACGCACAACGACGTGTATTTCAACGGGTCGATTGACATGAAGCAGATTTGGCAGACGACGCGCAATGACGTCCACATTGCCGCCGGCTTCGGTTCGACTTGGACGAGCGTCGCGCCGCTCGACTACTCCGGCGGCGGCAACACCCAATACGGTTCCAACGACGGTGTGTTCGTCCACGTCGCGATGGACACCACGCTTTACTACGAATACGTCCCGCGCACCGCCAACGGACAGATAGACACCAGCAAATACGAGGTCATTAACGCCATTTCGACCACCACCGCCGGCATGGAAAACATCGGCGGCACCTACCTGCAGACGGACTACGGTCTCACCGGAAATGGCAGTGTCATCAACCTCTACATGGCGGAGGACACCTACCTGACCATCCGCAATTTCGGCGGCCGCATTCTGGGCGAGTTCAACGACACGCAACGCATCCGCGCCCTGTTCAAGGACGGTCCCGGCACACTCGTTCTGGGCGACGACGACTCACCGGTGGTGGGCAACGCCGTCTTACTCGTTCAGGTCAACCAAGGCACGCTCATCCTCAACTCGCCCGCCGGAAACATCATTTCCTCCGGCAGTTCGGGCTTCGCCGGCGCGTCTGGACTCAACGTCAACAACGGCGTCCTGCGCCTCTACCGCTCCGAGCAAATCACGAACGACAAAATCAACATCTCGCTCACCGAAGGGTCTGTTTTCGACCTCTACGGCTGCACCGAAACCCTCTCCACCTCCGGCAACTTCAAGGTCTATGCCACCTCCGGCGGTGTCGTCTCGACCAAGATTGACCATTACGACGACGGCGAACCCGTTTACGCCCGCGGCACACTCTACGCCGACGTCCAGAAGACCGACACCGAAGCCCTGTTCACCGTCGCCAACGTCAACATCTACGGAAAACTCACCATCGAAGGCGGCTCGCTCTACCTGACCAACTCCGAGGTTTCCGCCGCGACGAACGTCAACAAAGGCAACCTCTACCTCGACAACGTCAACGCCGAGACCGTCAACTTCTACTTCAACGGCACCACGCAGACCATTGCGACGGCGACGGACTCGAACCTGCGCGGCATCCAGCGCGCCGCCACCGCCAGCGGGATTTTGAACCTCACCGTCGGCGCGACAGCCGTCGAAATCGGCACCGACGCCGAGACCGGTCAGCCCATCACGAAGGACTTCCTCGGAAACATTCGCCTCACCGGCGACACCGACCTTGAGGGCGGCACGCTGACGATTTCGGACACGGTGACGGTGAAGGTGACGCCGGACGGGACGATTAACGACATTTCGGAGATTCGGATTGGCGGCACGGTGCCGAATCCGGGCAACGCCAGCGACATCGCGGAGGCGGCGGCTTCGACGCGCCTCGAAATCGACCGCAAGGGCAAGCCCGCCTTCCCCGTGCCCGACAGCGGCATCACCGGCCCCGGGCACCTGACCGTCACCGGCGGCACGCTCGCCTACTCCTCGACCTCCATTGACCTGCTGCAAAACGGCGGCGGCCTCGAACTCGCCGGCGCGCGCAACGAGACCGGACCCACGACCGCGACGCTCGACATCGCCGGCAGCGGCGGCTTGCTCGACGCGGCGACCACCGACCGCGGCATCGTCCTCAAATCGCTCTCCGCCGACGAACTCGCAGTCGTCCACCTCGGCGCCACCGCCGCCGATGAGCGCTACCTCGCGCTGCGCGCCGGCGGCACCATTGGCGACTTCGCCGGCAAGGTGACCGGCTACGGCGCGGTGCGCGTCGAGCAGGGCGCGACACTCGCGTTCGTCGGCGCCGCCGAGTTCGTCGTGGACGCCTCGAACAACGCCCGCCTGAAACTGCTCGGCGGCACGTTCGACATCTCGCGCTACGGTTCGAGCGCGTTCACGTTCCCCAACGACGGCGCGGAGGTCTCCGGCGGCCTGATAAAACTCGGCTACGACGCCAACGAGCCGCTCACCGGCGAGAGCGGGCACGACCTGCGCTTCACCGGCGCCGGCTCCTCGTTCTCGGCGAAACTCACCGGCGACGGCGCGCTCATCCTCGAAGGCGCGGAGGCGACGCTGAACCTCGCGCAGCCCGCCGGCGGCGAAGTGTCCGACCACACCGGCGGCGTGATTGTCCGCAGCGGCACGCTCTCCATCTCGTCGAACGCCGCGCTCGGTCCCGTTTACGACCCCGTCGTCCGCCCGAACGCCCGCCTTGTGCTTGGGGACGCGGACGCCGCCCCGCAGCCCACGGAACCGGTGGCGACCCTCGCCTTCACCGGCGTGAACAACCTGCGTCTGACGCACCCCGTGTTCATTGAGGGCGATGCCGGCGCGAACATCTACGTCCCCGCGACCACCACCGGCGCCGCGCTTGCCGGCGGCATCTTCGGCTCGGCGCCGCTCTACAAGACCGGCACCGGCGAACTCGCGCTCGACCCCGCCGCCGACGCCTCCGCGTTCACCGGCGGCATCGTCGTGCGCGACGGCGTTCTGGGCGTGGCGAGCGACGCCTCGCTCGGCGCCGCCTACGACGCGGCGACCACCCCCAACGCCACCCTCACCCTCGGCAACGCCGCCTCGCCCGGCCTCGACCCGCTCGACGGCGTCACCCCGCTGCCGGCGGTCGTGCGCGGCACACTGCGCTTCGACGCCGACGACCTTGTCATCGCCCGCCCGCTAACGCTCGACGGACCCGGCGGCTTCGTGGACACCAACGGAAAAACCGGCGCGACGCTCACCGGCGGTCTGCTCGGCACCGGCGCGCTCGTGAAGACCGGCGCCGGCGCGCTGCTCCTGCTCGCCCCCGCCGGACAACTCTCCGCCGACGCCTCCACCGGCGGCGCGCAGGTGCGCGAGGGGACGCTCATCATTGACGCCGACGCCGCGCTCGGCGCCGCCTACGACTTCACCACCGGCACCGGCGGCGTCCTCACCCTCGGCGGCGCGGCGGACGCCACCGCCGGAACCTCCGCCACCACCGGCGCGCTCGAATTCGCCGCCGACGGCGTGACCGTCGCCCGCCCGCTCCTGCTCGAAGGCGTCGGCGGCGTCATCAACGTCGGCTCGCTCGACATCGAGGAGGACGGCGTCATCACGACCATCGCGCTGACGGCGACCATCACCGGTGCCGTCGGCGAGACCGTTGCCGGCGCGGCGCAGACGGACGCGCCGACGCTGACCAAGACCGGCGCGGGCACGCTCATCCTCACCGGCGCCGGCAGCGACTACACCGGCGCCACCTACGTCAAACAGGGCACGCTGCGCCTCTCCGGCAACGGCGGCACGGGCGTCGGCGACGTGTTGTTGAGCGGCGGCGCGACGCTGGATTTCGCGCCCGACCTGACGACGACGCTGCTCTTCGACAGCACCTCGGCGGTGAAACTCGACACCACGGGCGTCACCGGCGACGAGACGTTGCTCGTCTCCGGTCCCGGCACGGTCGTTTTCAAAGGCGGCGTGAGCGGGCTGAACATCTCGCAGACCGGCGGCACGCTCAACGCGCGCGCCGAAATCAGCGCGCCGGTCGAAATCAGCGGCGGAACCTTCGACCTGCGCGGGGACGCCGACGGCAACGGCAAACTCACGGGCACGGTGGACATTTACGGCGGCTCGCTGACCGTCGCCACCGGCGGAACCGTCACCGGCAGCGTGACCGTCCACGACAACAACGCCATCGGCGAGCAGCGCTCCTACGGCACATTGGTCGTCGAGAACGGCGGCGTTGTCGGCGGTGCGGGCGCGGGCGTGCTCACGCAAAACGGCGGCGTGGTGGTCATTCGCGGCACGGGCAAAATCAACGCCCTCACGCAGAGCGCCGGCTCGCTCGTCGTGGACACCGGCGCGGTGTTCGACGGCGTGCTGACGCGCACCACCGGCGCTTCGGGCGTCATCGCCGGCACCGGCACCGTGAAGGGCATCCCCAGCACGAACGGGTTGGTGTTCTCGCCCGGCGGCTCCAATTACGCGGAAGGCGCGGCGGACTACGACAGCGTCGGCGTCCTCACCCTCGAAGGTCAGCCGGACCCGAACACGCTCACCCCCACGCTCAACCTCACCGGCGCGTGGCTGCGCATGGACGTCGCCGTCTCCACCGGCGGCGGCGCGACGACCTACACCTCCGACCTGTTCCGCGTGAGCGGCAAACTCATCTACGGGCTGGGCAACACGCTCGACATCAGCGCGGTTCGCGACGGCGCGGCGCACGGGATGATACCCGCCGGCATCTTCAATTTGTTCTACGCGGACGAGTTCGAGAACCAGAGCGGCAACAACGTCAACGGCCTCGCCGACACGCGCTTCGCCTACAAGGGCATCGAACTCGACAGCGGCGACCGCATCAACGCCACCCTCTCGTGGGTGCCGGACTCGGTCGGCAGCACCAGCGGCCACGTCGTCCTCGCCACGAAGGTTCTCGGCAGCGCGACCATCAAGTGGGTCAGCCAGTCCGGGGTGCACGTCGGCGGTTCCTCCTCAACCAACGTCTGGTCGCAGGACCGCTCGCAGACCCTCGCCAACTGGCTCGTTTACGCGCCCGAAGCCGGCACCGCCGGTCACACCGACCCGGGACACAGCACCACCGCCAAGTTCTCCGAGAACGACATCGTGCTGTTCACCGGCGACGACGCGGTGCGCGACAACGGCGACGGCACGACCACCACGCTCGACGCCAGCCAGCGCCGCTACGACATCACCGTCGCCGCCGGCGGCGTCATCACCGGCGGCGTCTTCATCGTCCCCGATTACGACGGCGACCCGACGAACAACTCCGGCACCGCGAACTACACCTTCACCGGCGGCAAAATCGCCGGCATCGCCTACGCCTCCGAGTGCATTGACCCCCAGAACAAGACCGTCGCCGAGAACTGGACGCCCGACGGCACGAGTTCGCTCTACATCACCGGCGGCGCGCAGGTCAGTTTCGCCAACCACCTCGATTTCGACGGCGGCGACGCGCACACCTACCAGACCACCGCCGGCGGCACCGAATTCGTCTTCGACGGAGACGGGAACCGCATCGTCGTCTCCACGACGCACTTCCACGCCATCGAAGTCGCCGGCGCCGGCACCGCGCTGACCCTCACCGGCAAAGTGAACGCGCCGGAAATCGTTTTGAGCGGCACGGGCAACACGCTCACCTTCGGCACCGGCGCGGAACTGCGCTACCACCCCGTCGCCGGCAACGGCGAGGTGCTCACCACTTGGGAAGGCGTCGGACTGATTGCCACCGGCACCGACCCGTCGAACAAGGTCGTCTTCAACTACGCCGCCACCACCGGCGGCGACGCGACCGAGCCGCTCACCGTGCGCGCGCCCATCACCGGCGCCGGCAGCGTCGTCAAAAGCGGCACCGGCCGCGTCATCCTCGACGGTTACGGCACGGACCTCGACGGCACCGCGCTCGCCGCGAACACCTACACCGGCGCGACCCTCATCGAAGCCGGCGAACTCGTCGTCACCCGCGCCGCCTCGCTCGCGAGCACCAGCGGCGTGACCGTGAACGGCGACGGCAACGGCGTTCTCGAACTCAATTTCGACAGCGGTTACGGCGGCGTGGTCGCCACGCCCATCACCGGCACCGGCGCGGTCGCCGTCACCGGCGACGCCGAAGTGATTTTCAACACCGCGAAGACCTACACCGGCGAGACCCGCGTGAGCGGCTCGACGCTGCGGCTGCAGTCCACCGGCGGCACCACCGGCGCGGCCGTCATCCAGTCGCGCGTCGTGCGCGTCGCCGGCTCCGGCTCCACCACCGGCGCGCTCTACATTGACGCCGCCGGCGCGCTGCGCCCGGACGCGACGCTCTACATTGACGCCGGCGGCGCGCTGAACGTCTCGGCGAACTCGGCGCAGACGCTCAACCGGCTCTACGTTGACGCCGGCGCCGGCTTGCTGGCGTTCAACGGCAGCGCGCTGACCCTCGCCGCCGGCGGCTCGCTCGGCAAGGCGCTCACGGGGCTGGGCGCGTTCACGCTCAACGGCGGCTCGCTCGCCATCACCGCCGCCAACGCGCTCGAGAGCGCGCCCTCGGTGGCGTTCAAGGGCACGGCGAGCGTGACCGCCGCCGGCGCGCAATGGCTGAAAAACTTCGTCCTCGAAAGCGGCGCGACGTTCAACGCCGGCGGCGCGGAGGTGACCGTCCCCGCCGGTGAAATCGCGGGCACGCTCCTCGCCGGCTCGCTCGTGAAGCCGCTGGCGGCGGGCGTCACCGGCGGCGGCTCGCTCCGCCTGTCCGCGCAGTTGCAGAACACGACGCTCGTGGAGGTCACCGGCGGCGAACTCGTCCTCGCCGTCTCGAACGCGCTCGCGAACGTCGGCTCGGTCCACATCGGCTCCGGCGCCTCGCTCGTGAACGGCGGTTCGGGTCTCGCGCAGACGTTCGCCGACCTGCGCATCGCCGCCGTCGCGGGCGCGGTGAACTTCGCCGGCGCCACCGTCACCATCAACGCCGGCGACATCGCCTCGCCCATCACGAACGCCTCCACCGTGAGCAAGAACGGCACGGGCACGCTCACCCTGCGCGTCGAGGACGCCCTGTCCGTGCGCACGTTCACGCTGCCCAGCGGCGTGCTCGACATCCGCGCCGACCAGACCTTCGACACTTTCAACGCGAACCGCGACGCCACGCTCGAACTCGACGAATACGAACTCGAAGTGCGCTCCGGCCGCATCAGTTCGACCGTCACCGGCGCCGACGGCGCGACCATCCACAAGACCGGCGCCAGCACCTCGCTCCTGCTCGAAGGCATCGTGAGCGACGCCGTCGCCACCATCCTCGGCGGCGGAACCGTCACCATCGGCACCGACACCGCCGTCTCCGCCCAGCAAGGGAAGAACATCGTCAACGGCGCCGAGGGCGTCACCACGCTCAAATTCCTCGGCGAGAACGAATACACCCGCCCGTGGACATTTGTCGGCGCGGAGAGCGACGGCACCGGCGAGAGCGCGCGCATCGAGGCGACGACGCCGGTGACGCTCACCGGCGGCGCGTCGTTCACCGGCGCCGGCGACATCGAGAAAGTCGGCGCCGCCACGCTCACCCTCGCCGCCGCCTCGCCGGGCTACACCGGCAGCGTGACCGTCACCCAAGGCGCGCTCGCGCTCGACATCGAGGACGCGCTCGCGTCCGCCGCTCGCGTCACCGCCGCCGGCGCCAACATCACCGCCACGCAGGCGCAGACCTTCACGCGGCTCGACATCAGCGCCGACCGCCGCTTCGAGATGACCGCCGTCCGCCCGACACTCTCGGCGACGCCCACCCCCGACGAGACCGCCGCCGCCGCCGAGCAGAACGCGCTGCGCGACCTGACCGTCGGTAGCGGCCTCGTCGAAGGGCGCATCGTCAACGTGCACAACCTGACCGTCACCGGCGCCGCCTCGTCGGCGGGTGCGCTCACCGTCACCACGCCCACCGGCATCACCGCCCCCGCGCTCTCGCTGCCCAACCTGACGCGCGACGCGCCGCTGCGCGTTGACGGCAAGTTGGAGGTTCAGGACGGCGCGATGCTGTCCGTGCCGCTCGACATGCGCGCCAACACCGGCGACTACGCGACCGTCCACGCCGACTCCCTCGTCTTCGCGCCCACCGCCATCCTCAACATCACCGCGCTGCGCGGCTCCGCCAGCGACGCGCCGGCGTTCACCGGCAGCATGGACAACCTCGACTCGCCCGACTACGTGACCCTCATCAAGACCACGCAGCCCGTCGCGCGCGACGCCTTCCCCGCCATCTACGCCATCGCCGGCTCGCAGTCGCAGACCAACTTCGCGACCGTGCAAATCCGGCGCGACAGCGCGGACCGCTCCGTGCTCGTCACGCTCGGTCTGGCGTGGAACGACGTCGGACAGAACGCCGCCGGCGAATACACCGCCGCGCACGGCGAGTTCGAAATCGTGACGGACTTCAACTTCGGCGTGATGCTCGAAGACCGGCTCGGCGAGGTCGTCAACGGCGTGCGCCAGCCCTTCAAGTCGAACCTCGGCGTCATCGCCTCGACCGGCGAAATCAAGCGCTGGGACGGCAAGACGCTCACGAAGACCGGAGCCGGCACGCTCATCTTCGAGACCAATCAGGGCTACACCGGCGACACCATCATCAAGGAGGGCAGCATCATCGTGCAGGGGCTGCTCGGCGCCGGCACCAGCGTCGTCAACGACTCGTCCGTCTCCGGCGACTACCTCGGCAACATCGTCATCGGCGACGCGAACGGCTCGCTCACCCTTGAGCAGTCCCGCCCGCAGGTGCTGCGCGGCAGCATCACCGGCAACGGCTCGCTCAACAAGAGCGGCGCCGGCGCGCTGACCGTCCACGGCGCCGTCGCGCTGCCGGCGGGCGAAGTCACCATCGAGCGCAACTCGACGGCGGACTTCAAAGGCGCGTTCACCGCCGCGCTGCTTACCGCGAACGGCACCGTCGTGTTTTCGAGCAAGACGGCGGAAGTGGTCATCGGCGACCTCGTCGTCGGCTCGCGCGGCGGCGTCGAGTTCGCCGCCGAAGCCGTCATCACCGGCTCGATGACGCTCAACGGCGCCGCCAAGTTCTCGCACGACGCGACCATCGCCGACACGTTCACCGTCGCCGACGGCAAGAACCTCGTCATCGCCGACGGCGTGACGCTCACACTCGCCAAGGGCGGCGCGATTTCCGCCAAACTCACCGGACACGGCTCCAACGCCGACACCGGCGAGGCCGCCGGCTGGACGCTCCGCAACGAAGGCGCCGGCGCGGACGCGCTCACCACGCGCGAACTCGCCGGCAACTTCACCAACACCGGCGACGCCACCGTCAACGGCGCCGTGCGCGGCGACGTCGCCAACGCCCTGCCCGCGCCGGTCACCGACGCCGAGGGCAACACCGTGCAACCGCTGCCGGTGCTGACCGTCACCGGTGACATCGGCGGCGCGCTCGTCAACGCCGGCCGCGCGACCGTCAACGGCGACATCGGCGCGGACGCCGTGAACCTGCCCGGCGCCACGCTCTACGTGGACAACGCCCGCGGCCGCACCATCGTCGCCGGCACACTGCAAAACTCCGGCTGGGTCTGGTTCGGCAACCTCAACCACACCCTGCGCGTCGGCCGCCTCGCCAACGCCGCCACCGCGCTCGACGCCGCCGGCAACGCCACCACCGTCGCCGGACCGGGCTACTACTCGCTGGAACTCGACGGCGCCGCGCCCGTGTTCTCCGACCGCGTGGAAGTCGCCGGCGTCAACGGCACCGTCCCCGTCGTCAAAGGCACGCACCTCTTCCACGTCCGCTACGTCTCCTCGCCGGAGAGCGTCACCGCCGACACCACGTTCACGCTCATCCGCGGCGCCGGCGACAGCACGGTGGACTTCTTCAAGGACGCGACGAACCCGAACAACGTCGAGAACGCCCGCATCGCGCTCGTTGACGCCGCCGGCAACCCCGCCGCGCTCAACATCGGCCTGTCGCAGTTCGAAGTGCTCGAAGGCACCGCGACCGTCGCCGCCGTCCGCGCCAGCAGCGAAGTCACCGCCCTCGTCACCAGCGCCGGCTCGCTCGCCATCGGCAACTTCGCGCAACTCGACAACCTTGGGAAACGCCTCGGCGAACTCCGCCTGATGACCCGCTGGGACCTGCCCGCGTTCATGCAGCGCGGCGTCGCGGACTCCGCCGCCGCCTCCGCCGCCGCGCTCACCGGCGACTACAACGCCCGCGCCGCCTCCGCCTACGCGCCCACCCCCGCTGAACGCGCCGCCGCCCTCAACGCCGGCGAGTTCTTCTGGGTGCGCGCCTACGCCCAGCGCGCCAACGTCTCCATCGGCGGCCTCATCGCCGACTTCCGCGAATACCAATACGGCGCCGACATCGGCTTCGACCACACCCTCGCCGCCGGCGGCGACCACCTGCTCACCCTCGGCGGCTTCGTCGGCTACCAAGGCGCCCAGCGCCGCCTCCACGACGCCGGCGGCGGCTCCAAAGGCGCCACCGACGCCCCCTACGTCGGCGCCTACCTCGTCTGGCAGCACCGCAGCGGCTTCTACTTCGACGGCGTGTTGAAGGCGCAATACTACGACGCCACCGTCACCCTGCGCGGCACCACCTACGACGCCACCGGCGCCGAACTCCGCACCACCTCGCGCACATCCTACGAGAACACCGCGTTGAGCGGCTCGCTCGAAATCGGCTACGCGTGGAACTTCGCCCCCGGCTGGACCCTGACCCCCAGCGCGCAGTTCACCGCCGCCCACTTCTACGCCATAGACGGAAAAACCGGCAGCGGCCTCGAATACAAAATCACCGCCACCGACGCCCTCCGCTACTCCGGCGAACTCGCCCTCGCCCGCACCTGGGACCTCGGCGGCGGACGCGCCTTCTCCCTCGAAGTGCGCGGCGGCTACGAAGACCAGAACTCCTACAACGGACGCGACCGCGCCTCCGCCTCCTTCGTCCTCGGCGAAGAGAGCGCCGATTACGACCCCTCGCCCGACGGCAACCGTTGGAAAGCCGGCTTCGGCCTTGCGTGGCAGATTTCGCCCAACCAGCAACTACACGCCGACTACGAATGGTCGCACGGCCGCAAATACACCGTCCCCTGGGCACTCAACCTCGGCTGGCGGGTGAAGTTTTGATTGAGGTTGCCGCCGGCAACGCGCGCGCCGCCCGCCGAACTTACCCGTCCCGCACCAAACGGAAACCCACGCCATGACCCTCGAATTCTTTCAGAACTACTGGTGGTTCCTCGTCTCG
This sequence comes from Puniceicoccales bacterium, assembly GCA_031273045.1. Taxonomy (GTDB): domain Bacteria; phylum Verrucomicrobiota; class Verrucomicrobiia; order Opitutales; family UBA953; genus CALNBE01. Next base: position 8,002 of record JAISSQ010000176.1, on the reverse strand, counting down.
CTGCTGGGCGCGTTGCTCGTGTTCATGCTGTTCGTGCAAGGCGGGCAGTCGCTGCTGCCCGAACTGGCGGGGCGCGACGGCGCGCGGTTGCCGGTGTTGCTGCGCTCGCTGGGCAAGAAGTGGGAACTGACGTTCACGACGCTCGTCACGTTCGGCGGCGCGTTTTTCGCGTCGTTCCCGCTGTTCTACTCGACGAGTTTCGGCGGCGCCTACTGGGTGTGGATGCTCATCCTGCTGACGTTCGTGGCGCAGGCGGTGTCCTACGAGTTCGTCTCAAAGCGGCACAACCTGCTCGGCGCCGGCGCCTATCGCGGCTTCCTGCTCGCGAACGGCGTGCTCGGACCGGTGCTGCTCGGCGCGGCGGTCTCGACGCTCTTCCACGGCGCGGAGTTCGTCGTGGACAAGGGTGCGCTGTCCGCCGCCGCCGGTGCCGCCGGCGACACGGGCGCGTTCGCGTTCTCGCCGGTGATTTCGCGCTGGGCGAACCCGCTCCACGGCTTGGAGGCGGTCGGGAACCTCTGGAACGTCGCGCTCGGCGTCGCCGTGCTCTTCCTCGCCCGAACCCTCGCGCTGCTGTGGTTCATCAACAACATCCCCGCCGGCAGCGGTGGCACCGGTGGCGGTCTCCACGCCGACCTGCGTCGCAAACTGTTTCCAAACGCCGCGCTGTTCCTCGCCTTCCTGCTGCCGTGGCTCGGCAAGTGGCTGCTGATGGACGGCTATACGGTGCTCGACGCCACGGGGCGCGTCGGCACCGAGCCGAACAAGTATCTGCACAACCTGCTCGCGCTGCCGCCGGTGGCGGTGCTGTTGCTCGCCGGCGTCGTCCTCGTGCTCGCCGGCATCGGGCGGACGCTGCTGCGCCCCGCGTTCACGCGCGGAATCTGGCTGGCGGGAACGGGGACGGTCGCCGTCGTGCTCGCGCTGCTGCTTTGCGCCGGCTGGAACGGCACCGCCTATTACCCCTCGCTGGCGGACGCGCAGAGTTCGCTCACGATTCGCAACAGCAGTTCGAGCGCGGTGACGCTTCGCGCCATGAGCGTCGTGTCGCTCTTCATACCGGCAGTGCTTGGCTACATCGCCTACGTCTGGCGCGTCATGGGCAAGGAAGAGCCACCGGCGGCGGCGGCGGAATCGTCGGTGACACCGGCACCGGCGTTCACGGCGGAAACGGCGGCGTCGGCACCGGCACGCCAAGCCCCGTAGGGGCGACATATCATAGGCAGGGGCGCAAGCCCCTGTTTTCGTTGCCTCCCAACCATAATACGAACCGCGAAGCGGTGGCATATATTATCAAGGGCTAATGCCCTCGACACAGTATGCCACCGCTTCGCGGTTCGCGTTCCAATTTGCGCTATTACAGGGGTTCCGTCGCTTCGCGACTTCACCCCTGCCTATGTTATGTCGCCCCTACGGGGCTCGGGGTTTGGTCACTGGTCACTGGCCACTGACCACTGACCACTGACCACTGGCCACTGACCACTGACCACTGCCTCCCCCTTCAACTCGCGAACCGGTAAACGACCCGCATGAAATAGGTGGTGTCGAGTTTTTTGACCCCCTCGGCTGGGCGGCTGTTGTAGTCGTTCGTGACGCCGATTTGCACGAACCACGAGCGCGAGTTCGCCACCGGCAGTTCGAGCACCGCCTCGTGGTGAATCAGGTAGTAGTCGAAATCCACCAAGCCGGGCAGGTAGGTGATTTTGTCCGTGAACCGTCCCCAAGTCCACTCGCGCATGTAGTTCATCCCGATTTCGAGCGCCGGCATGCTCACGTCGGTGCGCACCTTGTCATTGACGACGACGGTCTTCTGCACGCCGTCGTCGTCCCTGCCGTAGGCCTCGTAGCGGAAGGCGGCGCCGAGGCGGAAATCGAGTTTGTGCTTGGGCTGGTTGATGATGTTCACACCGCCGCCGGCGGCGGACTCGGAGTAGAAGCGCACGAAGTTGATTTTGTTAAAACCGGCGGCGGTGCGCGCATACCAGAACCACACGTCGGTGAGGTTCATCTTGTAGTCAATGCCGCCGACGCCGTCGTCCGCCGCCTTCGTGTAGGGCTTCTCCTTGTTTTCGCGGGAGCGGCTGTAGTTGTATTTCGCGTAGAGCGTGAGGGCGTCGTTCTTGCCGGAGTTGACGGCCGTGAAACCGCCGGAGGCACCGAGTTGGCGCGAGGTGCCCTCGCGACCGCGCAGGTCGGCGAAGAACTCGACCGTCCACTTGCGCTGCATCTCCTTCAGCGCCTTCGCCTCTGGACTGTCGTCCCGCGTGCGGTAGGCGATTTTCACCTGTTCGAGCGGCACGGTGACGGTGCCGGAGGAGGTGACGATTTTCACCGCGCCCGGGGTCGGCTCGACGCGCCCGTGCGCCACGTTGTCGGCGCTCTGCGAGGCGGCACCACCGGTGCCGATGAAAATCGGGTCGTTCGACGAGAACGTGAGCACGTCCGCCATCTTGAACTTGAACGTTTTCACGGAGCCGTCGGCGTTGAAGCCCGGCGTGATGGAGAGGATGTCGCCCTCCAAGCCGGCGAGAATGCCGTGGACGACGGTGCCGTCCTTGAGGCGGATTTCGTCGGCGGCGGCACCGGCGGCACTTCCGAGCAGCGCGGCGGCGGCGAGCGCGGCGGCGGCGGCGGCGGTCTTGAACGGAGCGTTGAGCGGACGGCGCGCGGCACGCTGGCGCGGGGCGGGATTGGTCGTGGTTTTCATGTTCTTCATGTCTTTCGGGGTGAGCAAAAAATGGCGTTTGCGGGGCGTTGGAACGGGAGTCGGAAAAACAAAAACGAGGGCGAAAAAAACGCCGCGCCCGCAAATGACAAGAATGCGTTCCGTTACGCTGGCGGACACGCTGACCGCTACCCGCCGGCGCGCTGTAACTTGCCGCCACCGGTGGTGTTTTCAACTGCCGGCAAAACGAAAACCGAATGACAGCAGACCCGAAATGTCCACGACCATGAGCGAGACAACCTCCACGAACCTGAACGCGAACGCCACCGCGAACGCCGCCGCGAACGCCGGCGAATTTGAAAACGACGCCTCCGGTCTCGACGCGCGCCTCGACGCGTTCCTGCGCTCGCGCCCGCTGACCGCTCCCGACGGATTCGCCGATGCCGTCCTGCGCGCCGCGAAAACCGCGCCGGCGCGGACGGACGGGGCGGAATGGCCGGCACCGGTGACGCCCGCCGCGAACATTATCCGCTTCGCGCGCCGCGCCGCCGCGCTCGCCGCCGCGCTCGCCGCAATCCTCGCGCTGCCGGTCTTCCTCTTCCTGCGCGAAAACACGGGCACCGGCGGCGGCACCACGGCGAACCCCTCCGTCGCCTCCAGCGAGTTCGCCCCCGAAAAACTGCTCGAACAGGCGTTTGCCGACGACCCCGCTCTCGCCCAAATCGCCACCGCCGACGCGCCCGCCGGCAACGCCCAAAACCAACTCGCCGCCAGCGCCGCCGCGCTCGACCCCGACACCGCCGAAGCGGTCGCCGTGCTCGACGATAACGCGCTCGGCTGGCTCGAAGACCTCACGCTTAACGTCCGCTAAAACCCGCGCCCGCCCAACTCACGCTGCCCAACCCATGTCCGCAAAAATCACGCTCCGCTCCGCCGCGCTCCTCGCGGTGTCAATGTTCTCCGCAACCGTTCCCGCCGCCGGTGGTGACGCCCCAAAGGATGCCGCCGCCGCCGCGCCGACCGTTGCAACGCCCGCCGCCGGTGCCGCCGCGACGCCCGCCGCTTCCGCTTCCGCCGCTTCCACCACCGCTGCCGCCGCCGCGCCGCTCAACGACGCCTCCCTGCGCGCCCTCTCGCGCGAGGAAGTTCGCGCTCTCGCCCGCATCATTCGCTTCAAGCCGGCGCAACTCGCCTCGCTGCGCCAGTCGCTCGAAGCACTCGAAAAAATGACGCCCGCCGAAAAACAGGAACTGCTGCGCAAGTTGGAGGGAATGCGCGGCACCGGCGGTCCCCCGCCGCAGGGCGGACGCGGGCAACGGCGCGCCGGCAACGGCGGCGGTCCCAGCGGCGGCGGTGGTCCCGGCGGTCCGGGCGGTGGCGGCGTTGGCGGACCCGCCGGCGGCTTTCCCCGACCGGAAGGATTTGGCGGCGGTCCGCCGCCCTCGCCGCGCAACCATCCGATTTTCCGCTACTGGCGCTCGCTGCCGCCGGAGCGCGCCCGCGAAGAGCAGGAGAAATTCCAGAAGATGAGCATCGCCGAACGCCGCGCCTACGCCCGCGAAGTGTTCCGCAAACTCCCGCGCCCCCCGCGCCCCGAACACGCCCCCGAAGGTCCGAAACCCCCGGCGCGCCAGCCAAGCCCCGACGGGGCGTCTGGCGATTAGCCGTGCGGAGACAGAGCGGAGCGACGGAACCCACGGGAAAAAACACACCTATTCGCGCAGCCCCGTAGGGGCGACAGAGATTAGCCGTGGGTGACGGAGCGCAGCGACAGAACCCACGGAAAGGAAGAAAAAATCCCTAAACCCCGAAGGGGTGACAGCAAGCGCAAGGGCGCGGATGTCACCGGTGCTGTCACCCCTTCGGGGTTCTGGGGAATTTTAATACTCGTTCCGTGGGTTCGTGCTCCGCACTCCACCCACGGCTAATATCTGTCGCCCCTATCGGGGCTTGGCCACCGCCGGTTACGCCACCGCTTCGTGGCGTGAATGCCCATGCGGGGCTTTTCCGCCGGCACTATGCTTTTTCGATTTGGAGGGATTGGAGGAGGCGGGAGAAGTTGTGGCGGCCGCCGCCTTCTTGGACGGCGCGGAGGGTGGCGGCGGGGTCAAGGGAGACGCTGCCGCCGAGGAAGTCGGCACCGGCGGCGAAGAGGGCGGGGGAGAGGGTGACGCTGGGGCCGATGACGGCGGTGTAGGCGCGTTCGGAGAGTTCGAGGAGGCGGGGGAGGGTTTTGTTGGCAAGGGTGGCACCGGTGATGAAGACGTAGTCGCTGGCGGGGAGGACGTATTCGCAGGCGGGGTCGGGGAGGTCGCCGCGTTGGGGGCGGCGTTCGAGGACGTGGAGGGTGGAGCAGTGGTCGGCGAGGCGTTCGACGTCGCGGAAGTGTCCGATGACGGAGACGGTGGCGCCGCGTAGGCGGGGGAGGAGGGCGTCGAAGGCGTTCGGGGTGTCGCGGGTGACGCGCCAGCGGGCGGTGTCGGCGAAGGCGGTGGCGAGGGCGGTGTCGGTGTTGTGCCAAGCGTTGAGGGCGGCGACGCCGAGGGTGGCGTTGCCGGTGCCCCACGAGCGGGCGGCGAGGAGGGCGGCGGTGTGCAGGGGGGCGCCGGCGATGGTGGGCGGGAATTCCGCGTCCGCGCGTGGGTGCGCGGCGCGGGGCGGGAATTCCGCGCGTGAATGCGCGGCACAGAACTTTTCGCCGGATTCGCCGGCGTCTGCGAGAAAGCAGGCGGCGGGGTCGGGCGGATCTTCGGCGACGCCGGCGGGGGTCATTGCGAGGCCGAGGCCGCCGGTGTCGGCGAGGACTGCGAACCAGCGTAGGCCGGCGGCGAAGGCGGCGATGCGTGGCGGCTCGCTACCGGTGGGAATGCGTGGTGCTTCGCTACCGGTGGGAATGCGTGGTGCTTCGCCGCCGGTGGTGATGCGTGGTTCCTCGCCGCCGGCGGGGATGGCGGCGGCGAGGGTTTCGTAGAGTTGGAGGGTGGGCATTCGCGGTTTCGGTGGTCGCGGTTTCGGCGGTGGTGGTGGCTGCTTGGTCAGAACGTCCAAGTGGCGTTGGCGAAGAAGGTGCGGCCGGCTTCGGGGTAGCCCTCGGAGAGTTCGTAGTTTTTGTCGAGGAGGTTCTTGATGCCGGCGCGGATGGTGAAGTCGCTGCGGACTTTGACGGTGACGATGAAGTGGAGGAGGGCGTAGCCGTGGATTTCGTCGCCGGCGGTGCTGGCGTAGCGTTTGGACGCCCATTCGAGGACGGGCGAGAGGGTGACGGTGTCGGTGCCGGCGGGGCGGAAGTTGATGCGCGCGAGGCCGCTGTGCTCGGGGATGTCGGTGGGTTTGAGGGAGCGGTTCTGGGTGTTGCGCCAGCGGACCCAAGCGTAGTTGGCGGAGACGCCGACGTGTTTGTTGATGTCGTAGTCGGCGGCGAGTTCGACGCCGAGGGACTCGGCTTTGCCGGTGTTGACGGCTTGGCTGTATTTGCCGGCGGCGAGGCCGTAGGGGTTGCCGGCGTCGAGGGTGATGGTGTCGGTCTGAATGGCGTCGTCTATGCTGCTGTAATAGACGGCTGCGGAGACGCGCAGTCCTTCGACGGGTGCGCCGGTGTAGCCGACTTCGTAGTGCGTGGCGTATTCGGCGCCGAGGTCGGGGTTGGGGAGCGCGCTGCCCATTTTGTAGGAGTAGCGGTCTTTGATTGAGGGGAAGTGGCTTTTGCGGGCGATGGTGGCGCGGACGGTGTGGTTCGGGGCGAGTTTGTAGAAGATGCCGAGTTGGGGGTTGACGGCGGTGAAGTCGGTCGCGCCGAACGCCACCGGCGGCGCGGTGTCGGTCTCGCCGCGCTTGTCAACGGCCTTTTCCATTTCGCGGTAGTCGAAGCCGACGCCCGCCTGAATGTCGAGTTGCTTGCCGATGTGGACGGTGTCCTCGATGCCGGCGGAGAGCGTGTAGTCCTCGAAGGTGTAGCCCTTGTAGCCGGTGTAGGGCGTGTAGCCGCCTTTGATTTTCTCGAAGTGGTGGTCGAACTTGTAGTGGGCGGCGGCCTTGAGGGTTTGCCACGGGAGTTCCTCGGTGCCGATTTCGACGGAGCCGCCCCACGAGTAGTCGTCGTAGAGCGAGGGGGCGTTTTTGCCGGTGCCGATGACGGAGTAGGCGGCGTCATCTTAGGAGTTCATCGTGTTGTCGTATTTGTCGAAGTAGATGCGCGGGCGCACCCAGGACTTGCCGGCGATGCGCGTGTTGGAGGCGTAATAGACGGTGTATTTGTTCCACTCCGGCCAACGCCAGTAACGCTTCATCGTGCCGGAGGAAGTGGCGGTGCCGGTGTAAGGCGGCTGCCCCTTCTCGCCCTCCTGATAGACGAAGCCGAGCGCGTATTCGTCGTCCTTGTTCGGCGCGTAGGCGACCTTGCCGGAGATTTTCCAATCGAGCGTGTCGGCGTTCTCGCGCAGACCGCCGTCCTCGTTCGTTTTGCCGGCGGTGGTCGTCGGCGAGTATTTCGAGGACATCCTGAACGTCTCCTGCCGTAGCACGGACGCGCTGAACTGGAAGTAGTAATCGCCCTGCTTGCCGCCGGCGTTCAACGCCGCCTCGTAGCCGTTCATAAAAACGCCCGCCATCAGCGAACCCTCGTAGGGCTTCGTCGGCCGGCGCGAGACCAAGTTGATTGCGCCGCCCATCGTGTTCGGACCGTAGAGCACCGACGAGTAGCCCTTCGCGACGCGGATTTCGGCGAGGTCAAACGTCGTGAAACGCGACAAGTCAATGTAGCCGTCGTAAGGCACGTAGGCGGGAATGCCGTCAATGAAGATGGGCACGCGCAACCGGTCGAACCCGCGCACATAGACGTAACTCTCGCCGCGACCGCCGCTGCGCGCGAGCGTGACGCCCGGCGTCGCCGACACCGCCTCGCCGACCGTCTTGTAGTCGCCGTCGGCAATGCCCACGGCGTCAATCCCCAGTTCGAGTTCGTCCGCCGGCGCCAACCTCGCCCCGAACACCGTGACCGTCCCCAACGTGAACGGCGCGGCGTCCGGCGCGACCTCGCCACCGGCGGCACTGCCGGTGCCCGTTGTGGCGGTGACAGGCGCGGCGGTGCCGGCGGGCGCGGAGGCGGCGGTGCCGGCGGCGGGTGCCCCTTGCGCGGCGGCTTCTGCTGCGAATGCCACCACCGGCAGCGCGGCGGCGGCGATGAGCGTTCTCTTGGAAATTTTGGAGATGCTGAAAGTGCTGTGTTTCATTTTCGGACTTGTAAGGAATGTTGAGCGCGACCGCCGGTGACGGCGGATTTGCTGATTGCCTTTGCACAAGCCCGTTGGTCGGACAGCGGCGGCGGTGAGAACAGAAACT
>JAISSQ010000068.1 GCA_031273045.1 Puniceicoccales bacterium | reverse complement strand
GCACCGGCGGCGGCGCCAGCGACACCGGCAGTGGCGGCACCGGTGGTGGTTCCGGCAGTGGTTCCGCCGGCACCGGTGCCAGCGACACCGGCTTTGGCTTTGCCGCCGTTGACGGCAACGCCTCCGGTGGCGGTGGTTTTGCGGGGAGTGTTTTTGTTTCGTCGGGTCGTTTTCATTGAAGGAAAGGTTCATTGAAATCCATTCGGAAGGCAAGTTCCCCGCCCCGCCCCGTCGCGCGCAACACCGCCCTGACGCCGCCGCCGTCACCGGCGTTGCACGCCGTTGGGGAGGCGGTTGTGGGCGTCGGGGGCGGGGGTGAAGTAGGCGGGGTCTTCCTCGGGGTGGAAGACGTCGAAGGGTCCCGGGCGCTGCACCACCGGCGCGGTGTTGATGCGCGGTTTTTGCGAGAGCCAGCCGGCGCCAAGGAAGGTCGGGTCCTCCATTTTGCGAACTTCGTCGGAGCCGTAGAACGGTCCCATGGCGTCAACCCAATGGATGACGCGCAGCAAACTCGTGTCGTCCACTTTGACGCCTTTGTGTTTGCCGGACGCCATGAGTTCGACGAGGCGGCTTTTGTAGGAGAGTTTTTTGAGGGCGGGGACGCTGACGTAGGCGGCGGGGTTCGCCGTGGAGTAGGACTCGACGAGGATGGTGTCCGCCCAGCCGAAGCCGCCGGGGACGGCGTTCGCGGCGTTCGCGGTTCCGTCCTTCGCGCCGGCGCCGTTCGTTTCTTTCGCGCCGCCGGCAACGCTGCCGCTGCCGCCGGTGCCGGTGTTGCGTCCGATTTCGGCGGCGCGGCGGTCGGCGGAGTATCCGCCGCCCCATGTGGGGTTTCCGAGGAGGGTCAGGTAGGGTTCCTTGAAGCCGAGGAAGCCCGGGCGGAGCGTGGTGAGGAAGCGTCGGCCGGCCTTGGTGTTGGGGTTGCCGTGGCAGTTGCCGCAATACTTGTCGAGGACGGGTTGGACGTAGCGTTCGTAACTCACGGAGATGTCTTTCCACGGCACGGGGGTGATGGGCGAGGGGCGGCGGCGGAGGGCTTTGCCGAGCGCGCCGCCGGTGGCGCTGTTGGTGTGCATTTCGTGGCAGCCGAAGCAGCCGCGGTTCTCGCCGGGTTGGACGCCGGTGAAGGACTTCATCGTCTTGAGGGCGCGCTGGTCTTTGTCGAGCAACTGGAAGTGGACGGCGATGCCGCTGGGGACTTGGAAGTTCACGGAGCCGTCGTCCTCAACGGGCACGGTGCCGATGATTTTCTTCACGCCGTCGCTCTGGTTGTAGGAGATTTCGGGGCCGGAGGAGGCGTAGGGGCGTTTATACCAGTAGGTGTAGGTTTTGTGCTCGATGCTCCAAATGCGCAGGAACTTCACCTTGCCGCGCAGTTCGGGTTCGGCGCCTTCATAGACGTTGCTGCTGTAGAGCGCGCCGGCGGCGGGTTTGTCGCGGTTCTCCCACGTCGGCTGGCTGACGCCGAGCAACTCCTCGTCCTGCACCGGTGGCACGGGGCGTTTGCGCACGGGCTGGGCGTCAATGAGGTTGTAGTCGCCGTGGTTGATGAGTTCGCGGTTGCCGTGAACGTCCATCAGGTAGAGCGAGTATTTGTGCGTGTAGCCGAAGACGCGCGTGGCGGAGACGAGGAAGTCCTTCTCCGAGAGCGGATAGGGCGAGTAGTAGCAGCGGAACTTGCCGGAGGGGTGCCAGTCGGCGGTCTCCTTCGGGTCAACGGGGCCGTTGCCGACTTCGGGCCACGCCACTTCCTGCGTCACCTTCGTCAGCCCGTCGGGGAAGTTCAGCCCTTTCGACACGTCGAGGATTCCGACGCTGCCGCCGAACCAGTTGTGGTGCGCGCTGCCGGTGAACATCACGCGGCGGCTGCCGGGGATGGAGCGGGCGTCCTTGAGCAAGTCCGGCCACACGCTCTGGTTGCCCCAGAACACCTGCACGTTCGAGCCGTTCTGGTTCATCGTCCACAGCGACTGCGCGCGCCACAGCGGTTTGTCGGTGTATTCCCAGCGCGTGTAGATGACGCGGCCGTCGTCGAGCACCGACGGCGTGTATTCCGGTTCGCCGTTGCGCGAGATGAGGTAGAGCGACTTGTCGCCGGGCTTCACGTCGAGCGGCATTCGGGCGACGCACGTGGCGTTCGTCGGCGGCATGCAGCGCACGTAGATGTAGCCGCGCGTCGTGGTGAACACGATGTGCTTGCCGTCGGGCAGATAGACGGGGTCGAGGTCGTCGAACATGCCGGACGTGAGTTGGCGCAGTCCGGTGCCGTCAATGTTCACCTCGTAAAGGTGGAACGTCTTCTCGTTGTGCGGCCGGAACGAGAACAGCACACGCTTGCCGTCGAACGAAAGGTCGGGGCGCCAGAAGTTGCCGTGAATCGGCGCCGCCGGCGCGATTTGCGTGAGGTGCCCCGACGGGTCGAGGCCCTTCTGCACGAGCAGCCGGCCGCCGGTGGCGGAACCCATGTAGCCGAGCCGGTGCCGCATCTCGTGCTCCCACTCGCTCGCGAACGCGCGGCCGTTGAACCCTTTGCCGACGAGCGACTCCGGCGGCGCGCCGGGCTTGGGCGAGTCCGTATAGACCACGCTGTCGAAGTCCACCACGGGGTTCTTGAACGTGATTTCGCGCTTCAACTCGCGAATGGCGATGTAGAGGTCGCGGTCCTCGGCGGCCTCACCGGCGGTGGCGGCGCCAAGGCGCAGCGTCGCGTATTCGCCGGCGACGGCGGTGACGGGCTTCGCCCCGTCGAGCGTGTAGGTGACGCGCAGTTCCTTCGGCACACCGTCGGCGGGGTCGCCGCCCAGATTCTCGTTCGTCACCTCGAACGCGACGCCGCCGGCGAGCACCTGCCGCGCGAGAATGGCGGTCACGTCCCGCGTGCGCGCTGCGTCGCCGGCGGGACCGTAGGCGGCCTTCGTGATTTTCAACACCGGCGCGGGCTTGCCGGTGGCGGCGGTGTTGGCGGCGATGCGCGCCCGCAACCGCTCCGCGAGCGCGTCAATCTTCGCCGAGTAGGCGCCGGTGGCGGCGGCGTCGAGCCGGATGCGCGCGAGCAGTTTCTTCGTGTAGCCGATTTCGTCGCCGCAACGCTTCAGCGTCGGCTTGTTGTCGCACTGGAACAGCCAGTCCTCGATGAGAATCTCGCGCGCCTCGGCGGCGGTGCGGTCCTTGGTCTCCGGCGTCGTCGGCGGCCCGGGAAGCGCGACGCGCTCGTTGCGCAGCGGGCGCGGCTCGACGGTGTCTTCGAGCACGAGCAAATCCGCCACCGGCGGCGTCTTGCCGGCGTCGAGCGCGTCCTTCACCGCCTTGACGCGCGTCCACTTCGCGCGGTTCGTCGCCGACAGCACGTCCCACTGCATCCGCGTCAGCGGCAGATACTCGAACGCCCCCTCCTTGACGAGTTTCGCGGCGAGCGCGGCGCGACCGGCGGCGTCGAGCGCGAGCAACTCGACCGGATTCTTCTCCCACTTCGCCACGTAAGCGGCGGCGGCTTCGGGAAAGTCCGCCCGCAACCGGCGGAACAACTCCACCGCAAGACGCGGACGCGCCGCGAGCGCGGACGCCAGCGAACCGCCGGCGTCACCACTACCACCACCGGCGGCGGCGGTCGCGGCGAGCGTCTCCGCGAACGAGCCGGCGCGCTTGTAAGCGGCGGCGGCGGCGGCGACCTCCGCCGCGTCGGGACCGGGCGCGTTGCCGGCGGCGGCAAGCGCGGCGACCTCGGTGCCGGAAAGCGCCCGCGCGTAGAAACGCGCCTCGTCAATCCCGCCGAGGAACGGCTCGTCGAACCGCTGCGCCGTGAGCGACCCGTCCGGATTTTTGCGCGGCGCGACAACCACCGCCCCAATGCCCAGCGGCGCGCCCGGATGCTCGCCCACCCGCGCCCACCGGTGCCCGATGAAATCCCACGCCGTGTTCAGCGGCGCGCCGCGCTCCAGCGAGCCGATTTCGCGCCCGTCGAGATAGACCCGCATCACCTTCCCGTCGAACGACCCCGCCACGTGGTGCCACCGCCCGTCGGCGACCTCGCCGGCGGCGAGCGGCGCGTCCAACTCGCGGTAATTGCGCCCGCAGTTCAGCCCCAGCGTCAGAAACCGCCCGTCATTCTGGAACGCCAACAACAGCCGCATGTCCGCCGTGTCCTCCTTGCGGAAAATCGTGTTGTGCCCGCGGAACCCCGACGGACGCACCCACGCCGCGAACGTCAACGCCCGCACCCCCTGCGGCAAAATCTCGTGCGACACCACCGCACCGGCGGCGGGCGCGCCACCACTACCGGCGGCACCGGCGGCGGACTTGGTAGCGGACTTGGCTGCCTTCGCGCCGAACTCGACCGCGTTGCCGACGACGCCCTTCACCAACGCCACTTTGCCGCTGAACACCGCGGGCGACTTCGCGCTGACGCTGTTCGCGCCGCCGGCGTCGTCGAACGACCAATGCCCCAGCAACCCGGCGTCACTCACCCCGACAACACTGCCGGCACCGGCACCGGCGGCATTGGGGACACCCTCGGCACTGCCGGCGGCGAAAGAAAACGAAACCGCGCCGGCAACCGCCAGCGCCGCGAAAGAACCAAACGTGCGTTTTGACATACTCCCCGCCTTCGACACCGCCCCCCATGAATTGTTCACGCGCATCTCAAACGCTCCGCCTCACGCTCCGTTTTCCTTCTCCTGCTGACGCTCCGCACCACGGTATGGAGTGCGGTGACTTGTCACCGCTTTCCGCCCAAGCGCGACTTGTCGCGCTCCGCCAGCACGAACGCCCACCGGGAGCGCGGGTCTCTGCCCCGCATTGGGCGCGGCAGGTCTCCATTCTCGCACAAGGCACCATTGCCTCGTTGCCCGTCCGCCACACACATGGAGCGCCACACACATGGAGCGCCGCACACATGGAGCGCCGACTTTCAAGTCGGCTTGGAGAACATGGAGCGCCGACTTTCAAGTCGGCTTGGAGAACATGGAGCGCCGACTTTCAAGTCGGCTCGTCCCCCTCTATGCGGCGTAGCCGCCATTCTTTTTTAGAAAAGGTAAGGCGGCTGCGCCGCACCTTTGCCGAGCCGACTTGAAAGTCGGCGCTCCATGTGTGCGGCGCTCCATGTTGGCCGCCTCCCAACTTCATCCTTCAACCTTCTTACCTCATCCTCCATCTCTTCTTCCTCTTCCTTCC
>JAISSQ010000111.1 GCA_031273045.1 Puniceicoccales bacterium | reverse complement strand
CGCCGCCGGCAGTGGTGCCGGTGCCGTCACAGCCGCCGCTTCCGCCGCCGGCAATGCCGCACGTGTGGTGCGGCCGGGTAAGCAGGGGCTTTACGACCCGGCGTTTGAGCACGATGCGTGCGGCGTCGGGTTCGTCGTGGACATCAAGGGGCGGGCGTCGCACCGGATTGTCGAGCAGGGGTTGGAGGTGCTGGTGAAACTCGACCATCGCGGCGCCACCGGCGCGGAGCCGAACACGGGCGACGGCGCGGGGTTGTTGTTGCAGGTGCCGCACGGGTTCTGCGCGCGGGTCTGCAAGAGCGTGAGCATTCAGTTGCCGGCGCGGGGGGCTTACGGGACGGGGTTGGTGTTTTTCCCGCGCAATCCGGCGCAGCGGCGCGCGCTCGAAATGCGTTTTGGCGAAATCGTCCGCAGCGAGGGGCAGACGTTGCTGGGCTGGCGGACGGTGCCGGTGAACAACGCTTCGCTGGGCGACTCGGCGAAGCAGTGCGAGCCGTTCGTGCGGCAGGTGTTCATCGGGGCGTCGCCGGAGATTGCGGCCGCGCTTTCAAAGGACGCCGGTGCCTCCGCTTCGTCGCCGGCGGCGTTGGCGTTCGAGCGCAAACTTTACGTCATCCGGCAGCGGGCGACGAATGAGTTGCCCGACGCCGGCATTGGCGGCGCGGACCAGTGGTATCAGCCGTCGCTGTCGGCGCGCACGATTGTCTATAAGGGGATGCTGCGGCCGCAGCAGGTGCCGGAGTATTTCCGCGACTTGGGCGAGCCGGACTTCGTCTCGGCAATCGCGTTAGTGCACTCGCGTTTTTCGACGAACACCTTCCCTTCGTGGGACCGCGCGCACCCTTACCGCTACATCGCGCACAACGGCGAAATCAACACGCTGCGCGGCAACGTCAACTGGATGCACGCGCGGCAGGCACTCTTCACCAGCGACCTGTTCGGCGACGACATCAAGAAAATCCTCCCCGTCATCAACGCCAACGGCAGCGACTCGGCGATGTTCGACAACACGCTCGAACTGCTCCACCTCGCCGGCCGTTCGCTGCCCCACGCCGTGATGATGATGATTCCCGAACCGTGGTCGAAGCACGCCGCGATGGACGACGCGCGCCGCGCCTTCTACCAGTTCCACGCCTGTCTGATGGAGCCGTGGGACGGACCGGCGGCAATCGCGTTCACCGACGGCGAAATCATCGGCACCGTCCTTGACCGCAACGGTCTGCGCCCCGCGCGCTACTACATCACGAAGGACGGCCTCGTCGTCCTCGCCTCCGAGGCCGGCGTGCTCAACGACATTCCCGCCGCGAACGTCCTCACCAAGGGGCGGCTCCAGCCCGGCAAGATGTTCCTCGTGGACACGCGGCAGGGGCGCGTCATCGGCGACGACGAAATCAAGAACGAACTCGCCTCGCGCTACCCCTACGGCGCGTGGCTCAAGCAATACCTCGTCAAACTCTCCGACTTCCCCGACGCCCCCGCGAACGCCGCCGGTGCCGCCGCCGGCAGCACCAAATCGCCCGCCGCCACCGCGCTCTTCCGCGCCCGCCAACTCGCGTTCGGCTACACGCACGAGGACGAGAAGAACATCCTGTTGCCGATGGCGCGCGACGCCGTCGAAGCCGTCGGCTCGATGGGCAACGACACGCCGCTCGCCGTCCTCTCCAACAAGCCCCGTCTGCTCTACGACTACTTCAAGCAACTCTTCGCGCAGGTGACGAACCCGCCCATTGACAGCATCCGCGAGGAAATCATCACCAGCGTCGAGACCCGTCTCGGACCCGAAGGCGACATCCTCAACCCGCTCCCCTCGGCGTGCCGGCGCATCGAAATCGAGTGGCCGGTGCTCACGAACGACGAACTCGCCAAACTGCGCCGCCTCGCGCTCCCCGGGCTGAACGTCGCCACCGTGCAGATGACCTTCCCCGTCACCGGCGGCGGCTCCACCGGCACCACCGGCAGCGAACCCGCCGGCGCCGCGCGCGACCTCGCCCGCGCACTCGACAAACTGTTCGCCGACGCCAAGCGCGCCATCACGCACAACGACGCCAGCATCCTCATCCTCTCCGACCGCGGCGTTGACCGCGACAACGCGCCCATTCCCGCTCTGCTCGCCGTCGCCGGCCTGCACCACTTCCTCATCCGCGAAGGCCTGCGCACGAAGGTCTCCCTCGTCGTCGAGACCGGTGAGGCGCGCCAAGTCCACCACCACGCGCTGCTCATCGGCTACGGCGCCAGCGCCATCAACCCCTACCTCGCGTTCGACACCGCCGACGACCTCGCCGCCGGTGGCCTGCTCAACAAGGACGCGCACACGGCGCACCACAACATCGTCAAAGCGCTCTCGAAAGGCGTCGTCAAAGTCGCCTCCAAAATGGGCATCTCCGCCATCCAGAGTTACCGCGGCGCGCAGGTCTTCGAAGCCGTCGGGCTGGGGCAGGACCTCGTTGACAAATACTTCACGTGGACGCCCTCGCGCATCGGCGGCATCGGCTTGGAGACCGTCGCCGCCGAAGTCCTCGCGCGCCACGCCGCCGCGTTCGCGCCGCACGGACAACTCGCGCAAAACGACACCGCGCTGCCCACCGGCGGTCAGTTCAAATGGCGCCACGAAGGCGAATACCACCTCTTCAACCCGCTCACGATACACCTCCTCCAAAGCGCAGTCCGCACCGGCTCCTACGAGACGTTCCGCGAATACACCAAACTCATCAACGAACAGGCGAACCACCTGTGCACACTGCGCGGACTGCTCGACTTCAAAGCCGCCGACCCCGTGCCGCTCGACGAAGTCGAACCCGTCTCCGAAATCGTCAAACGCTTCAAGACCGGCGCGATGTCCTACGGCTCC
The DNA here is from genome assembly GCA_031273045.1 of Puniceicoccales bacterium. GTDB lineage: Bacteria > Verrucomicrobiota > Verrucomicrobiia > Opitutales > UBA953 > CALNBE01. The sequence goes on along the minus strand of JAISSQ010000111.1, from coordinate 1,922 downwards.
ATCTCGAACGAGGCGCACGAAACGCTCGCCCTCGCGATGAACCGCCTCGGCGCCAAGTCCAACACCGGCGAAGGCGGCGAAGACCCCGCCCGCTTCAAACCCCTCCCCAACGGCGACAGCAAGTGCTCCGCCATCAAACAAGTCGCCTCCGGCCGCTTCGGCGTCACCAGCGAATACCTCGTCAACGCCCGCGAAATCCAAATCAAAATGGCGCAAGGCGCGAAGCCCGGCGAAGGCGGTCAGTTGCCCGGCCCCAAGGTCTATCCGTGGGTCGCGCGCACACGCCACACCACCGCCGGCGTCGGCCTCATCTCCCCGCCCCCGCACCACGACATCTACTCCATCGAAGACCTCGCGGAACTCATCCACGACCTCAAGAACGCGAACCGCGCCGCCCGCGTCAGCGTCAAACTCGTCAGCGAAGTCGGCGTCGGCACCATCGCCGCCGGCGTCGCCAAAGCGCACGCCGACGTCGTCCTCATCAGCGGACACGACGGCGGCACCGGCGCCTCGCCGCTCAACTCCATCTGGCACGCCGGCCTCCCGTGGGAACTCGGCCTCGCGGAGACCCACCAGACCCTCGTGCTGAACAACCTCCGCAGCCGCATCGCCGTCGAGACCGACGGACAGTTGAAGACCGGCCGCGACGTCGTCATCGCCGCCCTCCTCGGCGCCGAAGAATTCGGCTTCGCCACCACCGCCCTCGTCGCCACCGGCTGCGTGATGATGCGCGCCTGCCAGTTGAACACCTGCCCCGCCGGCGTCGCCACCCAGAACCCCGCCCTGCGGAAAAACTTCAGCGGCAAACCCGAACACGTCATCAACTTTATGACCTACATCGCACAGGAAGTGCGCGAGTTGATGGCGCAACTCGGCTTCCGCACACTCGCCGAAATGGTCGGCCGCGTTGACCGCCTCGAAGCCCGCCAAGCCCTCGAACACTGGAAAGCCCGCGGCCTCGACCTCTCCAACATCCTCTACGCGCCCGACAGCGGCCCCGAAGTCGGCCGCTACTGCCAAATCCCCCAAGAACACGGCCTCGAAAAAACCTACGACCTCACCACCCTCCTCCCCCTGTGCCAACCCGCCATCGAACACGGCGAAAAAGTCCGCGCTACCCTCCCCATTGACAACACACAGCGCGTCGTCGGAACCATCACCGGCAGCGAAGTCACCAAAAAACACGGCGCCGCCGGCCTGCCCGACGACACCATCGAAATCCACTTCAACGGCTCCGCCGGCCAATCCTTCGGCGCATTCCTCCCGCGCGGAATGACATTCGTCCTCCACGGCGACACCAACGACTACGCCGGCAAAGGCCTCTCCGGCGGACGCCTCGTCATCCGCAAACCCGACGCCGCCACCTTCGACGCCGCCACCAACATCATCGCCGGCAACGTCGCCCTCTACGGCGCCACCGGCGGCGAACTCTACGTCGGCGGAATGGCCGGCGAACGCTTCTGCGTGCGCAACTCCGGCGCCACCGCCGTCGTCGAAGCCGTCGGCGACCACGCCCTCGAATATATGACCGGCGGCACCGCCGTCATCCTCGGCAAAACCGGCCGCAACCTCGCCGCCGGAATGAGCGGCGGCACCGCCTACCTCTACGACCCCGACGGCACCGCCGCCGCCAACATCAACACCGGAATGGTGCACCTCGAAACCGTCTCCGACCCCGACGAAGCCGCCCGCCTCCGCGCCCACCTCGAAGTCCACCACCACCACACCGGCAGCACCACCGCCGCCGCCATCCTCGCCGACTGGACCCACACCCTCCCCAAGTTCATCAAAATCATCCCCAAGGACTACAAACGAATGCTCGAACACATCGCCCGCGCCCACGCCGAAGGCCTCACCGGCGACGACGCCATTATGGCCGCCTTCGAAGCCAACACCCGCGACCCCTCCCGCGTCGGCGGAAA
>JAISSQ010000104.1 GCA_031273045.1 Puniceicoccales bacterium | reverse complement strand
GCCGACCGCATCTACAACGACACCATCTCCGGCGCGAAAAAGAAAGGACTAGAGGCGGGGCACGCCGAAGGGCACGCCAAGGGGCTTGCCAAGGGCCTTGCCAAAGGCCTCGCCAAGGGTCTCGCCAAAGGCCTCGCCGAGGGCGAAGCCAAAGGTCTCGCCAAAGGCCTCGCCAAAGGGCGCGCCAAGGGACTTGCCGAGGGGCGCGCCAAAGGTCTCGCCGAGGGCGAGAACGCCGCGAAACTCGAAACCGCCCGAAAGATGAAGGCGGACGGGGTGCCGCCGGACGCTATTGCCCGCTATACCGGCGTTTCTCCCGATAAAATCAAGAACCTCTAACCAGAATTGAGGAATGCCCCTTTCGTCCGACCTGCCGCCGTTGCCGCCGGTGCCACCGGCGGTGCCCGCCGTGCCGCCGGCAATGTTCGTGTCGCCACCGGTGGTGTCCCGTCGCGGTAGCGCGCCGCCGCCGGCTATGGCTCCGCCCCGCCTCGTTTATATCTCACCACCGCCGCCGCGCAAAAAGAGCGCGGGAAAGTTTTTCCGCGCGGTGTGGATTGCCGTCGCATGCGTGGCAGTTGTTGCCGGTGCGGTCGGAACCGTCCGACTCTTTAAGAAATCGAACCCCAAACCCGCCGCCGTTGCCCAAACACAACCTCCACCGGTGGCACCGGCGCAAAAATCAGCGGAGTCTGCGCCAAAGAAATCAGTGCCACCACCGGCGCCGAAAACTCCGCCGAGTCCGCCCGCAAAAGCACCCGTAAAAGCATCCGCAAAACCGTCCGCAAAACCGTCCGCGAAAAAACCGCCGCCGGCACCGGCAAAGAAAACTCCGCAACCATCGGCACCGGCAAAACTCGTCCAGAAATGGATTGAAAATCCAACCAAGGACGTGAATTACAAATACACCGAAGCCGACGTGGTTGACGTGCTTATCCTCTATGGACCGCAGGTGCGAAATTATTGGGGCGGACACCGCAAGTTGTTGGAACGCATAAACTTCCTGCTCGACCACACAAACCAGGATTTCAAGCGCAAAGAGAAGGACCCGAAGCAGTTTGGCGGCGCAATCATGGGCAAGTTTCGTCTCATTGGATTGGTCGAGTCGGACACGCCGACCGCCGGCAACTTCCGTGACGACTTGCATCGCTTGCGGGCGGGGAAGGTCGTTGCCGGCGGACGCAACGCTCAGCACTTGCGCAATCAGTTGAACGCCGACCTCGTCATCTACATCAGCCATCACAATCGGCGCTCCGGCGGCGGTCTCTCAACGGTCAGGGGACCGTGGTGCGCGACGGATTTTCCAACCCCGACGATTTTTCGTCACGAAATCCAGCACCTCATGGGTTGGAAGCACAGCGACAAGGGAAACTTCACAATGATACAGCGCAATTTCCGCGCCGTGGCGCAGTGGAAAAAGAACCCCCGTCCCGACGGCAGGGTATTCATCCAATACAAAGGCACCGGCAACGAATTCGACCCGCCGAAACCACCACCGGCGGCACCGCCGGTGGTGAAAAGATAGACGGACACATGCTTGGCGCGCCGTGCGTTCACTTCGCTGTTTCCAAGCGGACGGGGCCGAGCAGGCCGCTGGGGAGTAGCGGGGTGGCGGCGGTGAATTTGTGCATATTGGTCTCGGTGATGCGTTGCTCTTTGGGGAGTTGCTCGTCGCCGATGAGACGGTTCATCCAGAGGTTTGTGACTTCGATTTCCAGCGTGTTTGCCGCACCGGTGCCGGTGCGCAAAACGCCCGCCGGTATCGCGATGCGCGCGGGCTTTGTCCAGACGACGCCGAGCGGGACGCCGTTCACGCGCACGGCGGCGACTTCGCGCACGTCGCCCAAGTTCAAATGCAGGGAATTGGGAATGGGGGACGGGGAGCGGAAGGTTGTGCGATAGACGGCGGTGCCGGAGTAGTGGCGGATTTTCGGGTTCGCGGACTTCGACCAGTCGGGCAGTGCTCTGCCGTCGAAAACAACTTCGCCGGCACCGTTCTTTTTGGGGTCGAAGGTGACGCGCCACGGGGCGTCGAGGGTTTGCAAAACGGCGTAGTCGAAATTGTTTTTCGCCGGATTGTTTTTCACCGGTGTTTGCTTCGTTTTTAACACGCCGCCGGCTTTCCGAAAGACCACAAACACGCTTTGGCGCGGTTCCAAACGCAGCGGCAAAACGGTGCGTCCGTCGGCGGTTGTTTTGTATTCGGGGAGGGGGCGGATTTCGCCGGTGACGGGGTCCCAGAGTTCGGGGGCACCGCTGGCGTCACCGGCGGCGTCACCGGCGATGGCGCGAAAGGTGAACTCGATGTTTTCGACGGCGTCCCAGCGGCTTGCGATGAAGTAGAAATCGGCGCCGGCGGTGGCGCGGTGAATGTAGTCGAGTTCGCCGTCGGCGGAGAGTCCGCGCCATTCGAGGTCGGGCGGAACGCCGCGTTTTTTCAACGCCGCGAGCACGGGATTTTCTTCGCCGTTTTTCGCGCCTTTCTTTTTTGCTTTTTCAAAGACGACGGTGCCGCCGGCGCGTTCGATTTCCTTCAGTTTCTTTGCCGCTGCCGGCGACACATAAACCGTCGGCGGCACGGCGAGGACGTGGTAACTCATTCCGTCGGGCAGCGTGATTTTTCCATTCCGAACGGACACGCGGTTGAGCAAAACGTCGAGGTTGCAATTGTCGTGGTCGTAGCCCTCGGCGGGTTTCATCGGGCGTGTTTTCATTGGCTCAATTCCGCCGATTCCGCCGCCGCCGGCGATGGCGTCGCCGTAGTAATAAAGCGTGTCGGCGACGAACAATCCCTGTCGCAAAACGAGCGAGCAGCGCGCGAGGTAAGTGTTGAATGCGTGGCTGTGGCGCCACCACGTGTTTTGGCGCGTGTAATGCGTCCCCGCCCAATAAACATAACCCGGTTCGGCGGTCGCGGACGGCGAGTGGCTGAAGCAGTGAATGATTGGCAAATTGCAACCGTCGGCAAACGCTTGGTCAGCGGTGTTTTTCATTTCAAAAAAAGTGTCCTCCCAATGCGGACCGCCGGAGGTGAACGCCTCGCAGGGGGTCAGGAGTTTGCCGTATATGTGATTGGCGGACGCGGAGTTACGCAGCATAAAGCGGCGCGGCGGAGTTGGGCGGTGCGGCGACGGCACCCAGTATTCACCCATCGCAATGTCAACTTTTGAACAATTCAAAAGCGGGTCAATTTGCGGCGGGTGCGGACCGGCGGCTTCGGAGAAAAAGAGCAGTCCGTTTTTCTCCGCGAGTTTTCTGTATTCGCCGTAGTGATTGTCGGCGATTGCGTCCGCGATTGTGCGGTAAAAATCGCGGCGCGTTTGCTCGGTCGCGGCGGCGTTGCCAATTGTCTTTCCGACGAGCGCCGGCAGCAGCGGAATCAAGTCGTAGCCGCGTCGTTGGAGAAATTCTTTCGGGAGCGTTTCCGACCATGTTGTGAGACCCGCTTCCCACGAGTCGTCCTCGACGGCGTAAAGTCCCTTGCGCTCCTCCGGCGACATCTCCGCGAGCAATTTTCCAATCGTCGAATCCCAGCACGCCGCGCTCGCCTCCTTGCTCAACATATCCGCATAGAGACCCCATTGGTTCGAGGCGCCGGTGGGCACTTGCGCGAAACGCAAAACCGTCCACTCGCCCGCCGGAACGTCCCAGCGCAAAACACCGTCGGCGCCGAATTTTTCGGAGAGGTTGACAATTTCGTTTTGCGCAATCGCGGCACCGGCGGCGCGTCGCGGAAACGCGAGAACGGCGATTTCTTTGCCGGTGTATTTGCGGGGCTTCTTTGCGCTCTTTTTTTCACCGGTGGCGGGCGCGTCGAGCGACACCACCGGCGGCGCTTTCAACGGCGACGTGAGCGTTGGCGGGACGGCGCCGCCGGCGCTGTTGTAATTCCACGAACCGCCGCCGCCAACGCCCGGATTGGGAAGCGGCGCGGCAAGTTTCTTTGGTCCGCGGACCGACGCCTCGGAATACACAATGAGTTTCATTCCGTGCTCCGGCGCGATTGGACCGGAGGTGCCGGCGAGGCCGACGCTCAACACGAGTTTCACCCCGTTGCGCGCGCACTCCTTCGCGGCGTGACGGTAGAGTTCGCGAATGCGTTCGCCCCACGGCGGCAGCGCCGGCAACGGCATCGGCGACGTGTAGGAACCGGCGTAGTCGTTCGTCGCGACGCTGTGCCACGCCTTTCCGCGCCGCACCATTTTGCGGTTCGCGTAGTTGAGTTTTCCGAACCCGCACTCGTAAAGCAACGCGCCGCCAATGCCCTGCTCGCGCATCGCCGCGATGTCGCGCGAGACCGCCTCGAACGTCGAGTCCGTCCTCGGCCACATCCAGAACACCCACGTCGCCGCCGAGCGCGGCGGCGAGCGGAACTCGCGCGACAACGCAACGGTGGCGGCATCATTTGCGCCGGCGGAAAGCGAAGCGCCAGCACCGGCATCAAACACCGTGACATTCGCCGGCAACGTGGCGTCATTGGCGTCACCGGCGGCGGTGACTGCGGTCACGAACGCACCCAGCGCGAACGCCGCCGTCAGCCATTTTCCGGCGACTCCGGCGACCTTTGGAGCAAGAAGGAAACGAGAGAGAGGAGAAGACATTCCGCCCGAAACCGCCTCCGGTGCGAAATGTTCCGGCGGCACCGCCGGCAAAGAATTTCATGACGTCTTGGTGCCGGCGGACAGAGAAGAGAAGTGAGACCGGCGCGCTTCGGCGGGACAGACGGATTAGCAACGTTCGCCGCGCAAGACCCGGGTGACGCGCTTGGTAATGGAGCAAAAGACGTCCCAGGGAATGGTATCAGCCCAATGGCAGAATTCCTCCACTGGGATTGTGTCGCCGTTTTGTTTACCGAGCAGCGTGACGAGGTCGCCCGCGCGCGGCGGCACCGGCAGGTCGCTCACATCAACGACGGTCTGGTCCATTGTGACGCGCCCCAGAATGGGGCACCGGCGACCGCCAATGAGCACGCTGGCTCGGTCGCTCGCGGGGATGGGAACGCCGTCGCCGTAGCCGGCGGTGACGATGGCGATTTGGCTGTCGCGCTTCAAAACGTGCGTTCGGTTGTAACTTATCGGTGTTCCGGCGGGCAGGCGTTTCACGAGACCGATGCGGCTGTGAAAACTCAACACCGGTTCCGGTTTGAGGTCGGCGAGGAGTGAATTTTTTCGCGGCGGGACGCCGTATTGGAGCAGTCCGACGCGCACGGCGTTGAACTTGCCCAGTTTCTCCGCGCTGCCGGTGAATGTTTCCAGACCCGCGCTGTTGTCGGCGTGGACAAGGAAATCCGGCTTGGCGCGCGCCGCCGCCGGCACGGATTCGACGACTCGGACGAACCGCCGGCGCTGCTCTTCGGTGAACGCGCGGGCGTCCTCGCGGGCGTCGTCCGCGCAGGAAAAATGGGTGAACACCCCGCGCAGTTCGAGGCGCGGGTTTGCGGCGACGGCGCGGATGAATTCCGGCGCGTCCTCGTGCCAGACGCCGAGGCGTCCCATGCCCGTGTCCACTTTGACGTGCACCGGCAGCGGCGCGCCGTGCCGTCCCGCGCCGGCACTGGCGAGCACCTCCATTTCTTCCGGCGCGGAAAGCGCGGCGGTCAGCCCGTTGGCGGCGAGTTCCGAAACCTCGTCCGGCAACACCGCGCCGAGCACGAGCATGTCCACGCCGGGACCGCAAACCATCCGCACGTCCGCGCCCTCGCGCACGTTGGCGACGCAAAAGCAATCCACGCCGCACTGCCGCAACCGGCGCACCACCTGCGGCGCGTCGTGCCCGTAGGCGTCTGCCTTGACGACCGACATGTAGCGCACGCCCGCCGGCAGCGCGTTCTTGATTTTCCGCAGGTTTCTTTCGAGCGCCATGAGGTCAATTTCGACCCACGCGCGCAGAGCAGGGTTTGACATGCCGCGCGTCATTAACCGCCGCCGCCGCCGGTGGCGAGACCGCCTTGCCTCATTGACGCTTCACAGGCGCAGACATTCGCCGGGTTGGAGGACGCGGAAGGCGTCGGGGGGGAGGTTTGCTTTTTCGCGCTCGGCGGCGAGTTCGCGGGGCGGGTCGTCGCGCGCCTCGTCGGTGAGGCGGAAGCAGCCCCAGTGCATGGCGACGCTTCGCCGCGCGCCGAGGTCGAGGTGGATGCGCACCGCTTGCGCGGGGTCGCAGTGCTGCGGGCTCATGAACCAGCGCGGCGCGTAGGCGCCCACCGGTAGCAGGGCGAGGTCGGGGTTGCCGAGGCGCCGGCGGATTTCGGGGAAGAGGCGCGTGTTGTAACCGGTGTCGCCGGCGAAGTAGATTCGCGGACCGCCGGTGATTTCGAGCCAGAACCCGCCCCAGAGCCGCCCGTTGCGCGCGCCCAGCGCGCGGGTGCTCCAATGCTGCGCGGGCGTGGCGGTGACCTCGACGCCGCCGTCGCCGTAACCGTCGTCACCGGCACCGGCACCGATGCGCGTTTTCGCCCACCAGTCGAGTTCGGCGACGTGCTCGAAGCCGGCTTCGCGTAGCAGGTCTCCGTTGCGCAGCAGGGTGACGGCGGCAGGGAAGTCGCGGCGCGCAATGCGGCGCAGCGCGCGCATGTCGCAGTGGTCGTAGTGGTCGTGGCTGAGCAGGACGCAGTCAATCGGCGGCAGGTCGTCGAACGCGATTCCCGGAGCGTGGACGCGCTTTGGTCCGAACAGACCGAGCGGTCCGGCGCAGGGGCTGAAAACGGGGTCGGTGAGAAAATTGCCGTGGGCGGTTTCGATGAGGAATGTCGAGTGGTTGACCCAAGTGACGGCGCAGGTCTCGCCGGCGGCGAGCGGGCGTCCGCGACGGCGTTCGGGCGCGACGCCGGGCGTGATTTTGCGCGGCCAGAAACCTCGGTGCCGGCGCGAAAACCACCAGCGCAGGACGCGCTTCCACGTCGCCATCGGCGGCGCGCCGGGCGTGAAGAACCGCCTGCCGTCGAAGTGGTTGTGGTGTCCGGTGAAGTGCTCGCTCAACTGCTCGCTCATTCTTTGGCGCATTCAACCGTTTGCGTGCCGGCAGCGCAAGGCGCGGGTTGGACGCGCGTGCGCCGGAAGCGTCTTGCGGGCAGAAGTTTGCATGTGGATGCGAGGTGGGGCGCGGCGAACTTAATAACGTTTTGTCGCCTTGTATAAAGTTCTGGCGCGGAACAGCCGGTGGCGCGGCGTTGTCTGTTCGCGCTGTCATGCTGTCTCTCTCAAAGTCCGCTTCCGCCGGTTCCAAAATCGCCGGCATTCTCGCCGCCGGCACCGTGCCGTCGCTCTACGCCGCCGGCGCGAACGAGCGCATTCGCCTCGCTCTGCTCGGCTGCGGCGGGCGCGGCACCGACACCATCTTGAACTGCATCCGGCTCAACAAAGGCGTCAGCATCACGCGCGTCTGCGACGTGAACACGACGAAACTCGCCAGCGTCGCCAAGCGCGTCGCCGCCGGCAACCGCGCCGCCGGTGTCGCCGGTGCCGGAGCCGCCCCTGCCGCCTCGACGCGAATGGAAGACGTGTTTGCCGACACCGGCGTTGACGCCGTCTGGGTCTCCACGCCGGAGCACTGGCACACGCTCGCCTCAATTTACGCGCTGCGCGCCGGCAAGCACGTTTACGTCGAGAAGAACCTCAGCGTGAACATCTGGGAAGGTCGCCAACTCGTCCGCGCTGCCCGCGAGCACCGGCGCGTCGTCCAAGTCGGTTATCAAAACCGCAGCGCCCCTTATGGCTTCGCCGCGCGCGACTACATCGCCGCCGGCAAACTCGGCTCAATCGTCACCGTCAAGTGCTACGGCCTGCTCGGCGGCGGCAAAGTCAAACGCACTCCCGACCGCGCCGCGCCGCCCGCCTACCTCGGCGCCGAGGGCTGGGACCGTTGGCTCGGACCCGCGCCGGCGCGCAAGTTCAACTCCGCAATCGTCTCCGAGCACGGCCGCGGCGGCTGGAACTATTTCTGGGCTTACAGCGGCGGCAATCTCGCAGACGACTCCTCGCACGTCTTCGACCTCGCCCGCCTCGCGCTCGGCGACCCCGCGCACCCGCGCGCCGTCTATGCCGTCGGCGGCAACCGCGTTTTTGGCGGCGAGAGCGAGACGCCGGAAGTCATCTCCGTCGTTTTCGATTTCGGACAATTCTCGCTCTCGTGCGACACCACCGCCGCCGGCAACGGTTACATGACCAAGACCCCGCGCGAAATCCGCTTCGACCCGAAACGTTTCCCCACTTGGCGCAACAACCTTTCGCGCATCGAAATTTACGGCACCAAGGGAATGATGTATCTCGGCCGACACGGCGGCGGTTGGCAGGTGCTCGGCGCCGGCAACAAAATCGTCGAGCAGTGTCCGGGACGTTTTCCCGATGACGAGCACCAAACCAACTTCATCGCCGCCCTGCGCGGCACCGCCAAACCCAACGGCGACGTCGAGCAAGGTCATTTGAGTTCCTGCATGGTTCACCTCGCCAACATCGCTCACCGCACCGGCAATCATCACCTCGTTTTCGACGCCGCCACCGAGCAGTTCACCGCCGCCACCGCCGCCGGCGACGCCACCGGCAGCGAATCCGAAATCCTCGCCGCCGCCAACCGCCTCGCCCGCGGCACTCACCGCAAGGGCTACGAAGTGCCGGAATACGCGGCATAGGGCGGGACGGGGAATAGCGGGACAGGGAATAGGACGGGGACGTTTTCTAAAGGGCACTCCTAAAAAACAATTAGGGGCACTCCTAAAAATGAAGAAATGTGAATAACTTTTTGCGGAACAAGTAGTTATTCGCGGTGTCTTATTCCGCGCATGAACACTTACCAATGCACATTTTTTGATGGCGGCAACTCGCTTGCCGTTCGTGCGCCCGCGACGATCTGTTGGGTGTTATTACGCAACACATTGACATTCCGGCGCTTGTGAAAATCGTCGAACCGTTCTGGCGCAAAGAGACGGCGCGGAACTCTCCCTGCGGGCGCAAACCGTGGAA
>JAISSQ010000088.1 GCA_031273045.1 Puniceicoccales bacterium | reverse complement strand
CTCCTGACCGAAGATGCGCTTGAACCCGAAGTCCGAGTAAGGGTTGATGAACCGCGCCGCCCCCGACACCGGCGGCAACGGAACCCCCGGCGCCCCGGGAACAACGGCATCGGCGGCGGCGGACGCGGGAGCGGCGGTGGTGGCGGCGGAGGACGCGGGAGCGGCGGTGGCGTGGGTGGCGTTGCCGGCGGCGGCACCACCGGTGGCGGACTGTGTGCTGCGAGGTGCGCTCATTGTGAAAAGAAGGAAAGGGGAGAATGACGGGAGGGCGTTCGCGGAAGCCGAAACAGGCGGACTGACCTTTTGTGCCCGCAAGATACCCCTCCTTTCGCCTCTGGCGAGCGGCGAAAACCCGCGTCCCCACCGCAAAGATTTGCCCAGCCCTCCGAATTTTCGCTTCCCCGTTCGCTCCGATGGGGTTTTCCTGCGCCACGGAGCGGGGAAGCCGGACAGACCACGAGAACTCCGAGACACCCCGCGCGCCCGCGCCACCGGCGGCACCGCCGGCAACGGCACCGCGCCCCCCCAATCACTCGCCTTTCTTTCTCTCTCACCCAACGCATGAACGTTAGTGACCTGCAATGCAAACTCGCGGACACCGCGGATGAATTCGAGCAAATCCACCGGCTCAACTACCGCACCTTCGTCGAGGAAATCCCGCAGCACCCGCCCAACCCCGAACGCCGCCTCGTGGACAGGTTCCACGCGGAGAACGAATACGTCATCATCAAGGACGGCGACCGCGTCGTGGGCATGTTCGCGATGCGCGACAAGCGGCCGTTCTCGCTCGACGCCAAACTCGCCGACCTCGATTCCTACCTGCCGGAGTGCCGGCGGCCGGTCGAGGCGCGTCTGCTCGCGGTCGAGCCGGAGTATCGCGGCGCCGCCACGCTGCGGATGCTCATGGACAACGCCTTCGAGCAGGCACCGCGCCACGGTTGGGACCTCGTGCTCATCTCGGCGACAACGCGCCAACTCAAACTCTACCGGCACCTCGGCTTCGAGCCGTTCGGGCCGGTCGTCGGCACCGGCGAGGCGCAGTTCCAGCCGATGTTCGTCCGCCCGAAGCGCGTCGGCGTCGTCCTGAACACGCTTGGCTCGCTCGACAAGGCCGCCGCCGAGCAGACCGCATTGCGGCGCAAAACGATTTCCTTCCTGCCCGGTCCCGTGACGGTCACGCCGCGTGTCCTCGCCGCAGTCAGCGCGCAGCCGTTTTCGCACCGTTCCGCGCTTTTTCACGACATGCTCGACGAGGCGCGACGCGGGCTGTGCCGGCTCACCGGCGGCGCGTTCTGCCAAATCATCCCCGGCTCCGGCACGCTCGCGAACGACCTTGTCTCGCTGCAACTCGCACGCCTCGGCAAGCCCGGCCTCGTGCTCGTCAACGGCGAGTTCGGTCGCCGCCTCGCCGGTCAGGCGCGCCGCGCCGGTGCCGCGTTCCAGACCTTGGAGGCGCGCTGGGGCGAGCGGTTCGACCTCGGAGCCGTCGCCGCCGCGCTTGACCGGTTGCCGCGCGGCGGCTGGGTCTGGCTCGTCCATCACGAAACCTCGACCGGCATCCTCAACCCGCTCGGCGAAATCGTCGCGCTTGCCCGCGAGCGCGGACTGCTCGCCGCCGCCGACTCCATCAGTTCCATCGGCAACGTGCCGGTGGATTTGAGCGCGCTGGAATTCGCCACCGGCGTCAGCGGCAAAGGGCTGTGCGGCTACCCCGGACTGGGCATCGTCTTCCACCGGCACTGCGAAATCGAGCCGCTCGCCAACGCGCCGTCCTACCTCGACCTCGGCTACTGGGTCGCGCAGAACGGCGTCGGCTTCACGCACTCCTCGAACCTGTTGAGCGCGCTGGCGGCGACGCTTGCCGAGAAGGATTTTGGCGAACGCTTCAAGACCATCGCCGAGCGCGACGCGCAGTTGCGCGAGGGTCTCGCCGGCGGACGTTTCGACATCCTCACCGCCGGCGAAGGTGCCTGCCCCGCCGTGCTCACACTCATCCCGCGCACCGGCGCGAACGCTTGGGACACCGGTCTCGAACTCGAAGAGCGCGGCTTCGTGTTGAGTTACCGCAGCAACTACCTGCGCGAGCGCGACTGGCTCCAAATCTCCCTCATGGCGGCACCGTCCGCCGAGACCGTCGCCGGACTGCTCGACGCGCTGCGGAAATAACCCCCGCCGACGCCGAACCCCTGCCCGCCGGCGGTGTCTGCGTTGGCGATGTCTCCTCTCTCCTCTCCGCAAAGCGCGCCCTCTCCGCAAACTGCGCTGTCTCCGCAAACCGCCGTGCCGGCACCGGTGCCGTCGCGACGCGCCTTTTTGAAAACTGCCGGCATTGCCGGTGGTGCCGCGCTCGCCGGCGGCGGGCTGTTGCTGTTGCCGGCGGGCGTGTTGCGCGGGGCGAACGCGCCGTCGAACCGAATCCGCGTCGCCGGCATCGGCGTCGGCGGAATGGGCGGCGCGAACATCGGCGGTCTCGCCGGCAACGGCGCGGAAATTGCCGTCATCTGCGATGTTGACGAAAAGTGCGCCGCCGGTGCCCGCCGGCGTTTCCCGAAGGCAAAATTTTTCCGCGACTACCGTGAGATGCTCGCCACCGCCGGCGGCGATTTCGACGCCGTGATGGTCGCCACGCCCGACCACACTCACGCCGCCATCGGTGCCGCCGCCATTCGCGCCGGAAAGCACACGTTCATTCAAAAACCGCTCGCGCACGACATCCACGAGTGCCGCGAACTCGCCCGCCTCGCCCGCGAGAAAAACGTCGTCACCCAAATGGGCATCCAAGGGCGCGTCATGCTCGGACACTGGCGCGTCAAACAATGGGTCGCCGCCGGCATCATCGGCGACATCACTGGCGTCGAAGCGTGGTGCGACCTCTCCTATTACCCGTGGGGACACGCCGCGTGGAGCACGCGCTGGGGACGCAAGCCCGCCGAGAAACCGCCGGTGCCGGCGTCGCTCGACTGGAACCTCTGGCTCGGTCCCGCTCCCGAACGCCCTTACCATCGCGCCTATCATCCGGGCACGTGGCGCGCGTGGTGGGATTTTGGAAACGGCATGATGGGCGACCGCGGCGCGCACACGCTCGACGTCGTCTTCGACCTGCTCGGTCGCCGAATGCCCGACGAGATTGACGCCACCTCCTGCGGTCTCAACCCAGACACCCACCCGCTCTCCGCAATCATCACGTTCCGCATGACCGGTGCCGACGGCAAACCGCCGTTCAAGTTGACGTGGTATGAAGGCACACGCCCGCCGCGTCCGCCGGAGTTGCCCGACCGCGAGCGTCTGCCCGACGAGGGCGGCTTCATCATTCGCGGCACGAAGGGCGCAATCGTCGGCGGCGTTTATTCCAACAACCCGCGCCTGCTCCCGCTCGAACTGCGCAAGGCGCACCCCGTCGGCAAACCGCCCACCGGTGCCTTCGCCGGCAGCATCGAGCGCGATTTTCTGGACGCAATCCGCGCCGGCAAAAAAGCCGCCGCCGACTTCGACTACTCCGCGCGCCTCACCGAATTCACCATGCTCGGCAACCTCGCCAAACGCGCCGACGGCAAAATCCTCTGGGACGAAGCCGCGATGCGCGTCACCAACAACGACGCCGCCAACGCTTGGGTCCGCTGCCCGCGCCGCAAGGGTTGGGAATTGTAAGATGCCGCCGGCGGTGCTTTGAAAAGCGCACCGCCGGTGCCGTTTGCGCCCGCCACCGGCGCCGTTTCCACCGACATCCGTCCCCCCTCTCACTCACCATTTCCTCATCCACTTCCCCGCCCTTCTCTCCCGCCCAATGCGCCGCTCAACCTTCCTCAAAAACACGCTCGCCGCCGCCCTCGCCGCCGCGCTGCCCGCTGGTGCCGCCACCGGCACCGCCACTGCCACCGCCGCCGGCGCCATTGACCGCCGCGCCCTCGTCTTGCGCCACAACCCGACCCTCACCCGTCTCGACCCCAAACTCATCGCTCAAGTCGGCAACGGCGAAATCGCGTTCGGCCTCGACGCCACCGGCGCCCAGACCTTTCACGGGCTGACGATGTCACACTGGGGCTGGCACAACGTCCCGCCGCCCTGTCCGAACCCGCACGACGCCTTCCGCCTCACGCCGAACAAATTCTACGGTCGCACGCTCCCCTACCGCAATTGGGCGCAGGGCAACGACCCGCTCCAAAAGCAACTCTTCGCGTGGCTGCGCGAAAACCCGCACCGCTTCAACCTCGGCCGCCTCCGCTACGTCATCACCCTGCGCAACGGAAAAACCGCCACCGCCGGCGACTTCAAAAACCTCCGCCAGACACTCGACCTGTGGACGGGCGTCGTCACCAGCGAATACACCATCGAAGACGTCCCCGTCCGCTCCCGCTCCTGCTGCGACCCCGTCACCGGCGCCCTCGCCACAATCCTCGAAACGCCCCTCCTCGCCGAAGGCCGCCTTAAACTCGAATGGTCGTTCCCCTACGGCAACCACGGCGGTCAAGGCGGCGTCTGGAACGCCCCCGAAAAACACAAAACCAAATTCGCCCGCTCCGCCCAAGAAGCCATCGCCCCCAACAACAACACCGCCGGCACACCCGCCCACTCCTCCGTAATGGCGATGCGCGATATGGACGACGTCTCCTTCGGCGCCTACCTCGAATTAGACGCCTTCTGCGCCCTCGCCGACGGCTCCGCCGCCGACAACGCCGCCACCGGTGCCACCGGCAACGCCGCCGGCACCACCGCCATCGCCGCCGGCACCACCGCCCCCACGCCCCACTTCTTCACCATCACCCCCGCACAACCTCCCCGCTCCCCGCTCCCCGCTTCCCGCTCCCCATCCGCCGCCCCCGCCCTCCGCTTCACCCTCTTCTACGACTTCCCCACGAACACCCCCGCCGACTCTGGCAAACCGCGCGTCCTCCCCGCCGGTGCCGACGCCGCCTTCGCCGCCTCCGCCGCCCATTGGAAAAAATTCTGGAGCACCGGCGGTGCCGTTGACCTCTCCGGCAGCACCGACCCCCGCTGGCGCGAACTCGAACGCCGCATCGTCCTCTCCCAATACCTCCTCGCCGTTCAGGAAGCCGGCTCACTCCCCCCGCAGGAAAGCGGCCTCTACAACAACGGCTGGAACGGCAAATTCCACCTCGAAATGCACTTCTGGCACGGCGCCCACTACGCCCTCTGGAACCGCTTCCCGCTCCTCGACCGCTCCCTCACCTTCTACCGCGACGCCCTCCCCGCCGCCCGCAAACTCGCCGCCACACAGGGCTTCAAAGGCGCCCGCTACCCCAAAATGGTCGGCCCCAACGCCGAGGACTCCCCCTCCGGCACCGGCCCCTTCCTCATCTGGCAACAACCCCACCCCATCTTCTACGCCGAACTCGAATACCGCCTCCGCCCCACACACCACACCCTCGAAAAATGGCGCGAAATCATCCACGAAACAGCCACCTTCATGGCCGACTTCCCGCAACTCAACCCCGACACCGGCAACTACGACCTCGGCCCCCCGCTCTCCACCGTCCCCGAAAACACCAACTACCAAAAAACCAAAAACCCCACCTTCGAACTCTGCTACTGGCGCGTCGGCCTCCGCCTCGCCCAAACATGGCGCGAACGCCTCGGCCAACCACGCCTCCCCGCTTGGGACAACCTCATCGCCCGCCTAGCACCACTCCCCACCGCCGACGGCACCTACCTCCAACAAGACGCCATGCTCGACACCTACACCAAAATGAACTGGGAACACCCCGGACTCATCGGCCCCAACGGCGTCCTCCCCGCCGACGGCACCGACCCCCGCCTCACCCGCCGCACCGTCGAAAAGGTCTGGAAAACGTGGAAATGGGACCGCGTCTGGGGCTGGGACTTCCCCATGTTCGCCATGGCCGCCGCCAAAAACGGACGCCCCGACCTCGCCGTTGACGCCCTCCTCCACCCCTCGCCCAAAAACTCCATGAACACCCTCGGCTTAAGCAGCGCCCCCTTCCCCTACTTCCCCTCCAACGGCGGCCTCCTCTACGCCATCGCCCTCATGTGCGCCGGCTGGGACGGTTGCCCCAAAACACACGCCCCCGGCTTCCCCGCCGACGGCTCCTGGCGCGTCCGCTGGGAAAACCTCTCACCCGCCCCGTAACCCACTCCGCCAAATCCGAAAATGAGCAACGAATCCAAACGCAAACAGCCGGCGACGCCTCCCAAAGCCGCCCCCAAAATCGCACGACCGGCAGTGGTCATCACACCGGCGACGCCACCACCGGCGACGCCCGCCAACCACGCGCCTCCGCCGCCTCCACCGCCGCCGCCGACACCCCCGCCGCCGACACCGCCGCCGCCGCCGGTCGCGACAACTCCGCCGCCGGCGCAGAAGCCCGCCGCACCGCCACCGGCAGCGGCACCTTCCCCGCCGCCCGCGAACGTCATCGCCATCGACCGCAAATCCATCGCCGCCGCGCAGAGCGGAAAATTCAAACACCTCGAAACCGCCGTCTTCCTGCTCGCGAGCATCCTGCTTGGCGTCGTTTGCTGGGAACTCGCCCAAAATACGCCGCCCAAAAATCCGAAGCACCCCGCCGCCACCGCCGGTGCCGCCGCGCTCAAACACCTGCCGAAGTAATCTTTACTTGTTTAGTAAAGTTTAACCAATTCACACTTGAACCGCGGCACGGGCACTGCTTTTCTCGCGGGCGCGAACCGCGCGTTTTTCGGCGCATTCACGACAACAACGGCACCCATCAATGGAACAGCACTCACATCACGACAAATGGAACTCGCGCCTCGGCGTGATTTTGGCGGTCGCCGGCAGCGCGGTCGGGCTGGGGAATTTTTTGCGTTTCCCCGGTCTCGCGGCGCAATACGGCGGCGCGGCGTTCCTTGTGGCTTACTGCGTGTCGCTGCTGCTCATCGGCGTGCCGGTGAGTTGGGCGGAGTGGACGGTCGGGCGGCTCGGCGGACGCCGCGGCTACCACTCGTCGCCGGGAATTTTGCACGCGCTGACCGGCCACCGGTGGGCGAAATACCTCGGCGCAATCGGCGTGTTGGTGCCGCTGTCGGTGTGCATGTATTACGTTTACATTGAGGCGTGGTGCCTCGGCTACGCCTTCAACGCGCTCTCCGGCGGTTTGGCGGAAGCGGGGGCGAAAGACGGCTACGCCGCCTTCTTCAACTCGTTCACCGGCGCCACCGGCGACGGCGACGCCTTCATCTTCACCACCGGCGGCGTCGGGCTGTTCGTCCTCGTCGTGCTCGCGGTGAACCTGTTCCTGATTTACCGAGGCATTTCGCGCGGCATCGAGAAAGTGTGCCGCTACGGAATGCCGCTGTTGATGCTGCTCGCGGTCGTGCTCGTCGTGCGCGTGTTGACGTTGCCGCCGCCCGATGCCGCCGCGCATCCGGAGCGCACGATTTCGGCGGCGCTGGGCTTTTTGTGGAACCCGTCGAACGACACCCTCGCGCGCCTCGCGAACCCGCAACTCTGGCTCGCCGCCGGCGGCCAAGTGTTCTTTTCGCTGACCGTCGGCATGGGCGCAATCATCACCTACGCGAGTTACCTGCGCAAAACCGACGACGTGGCGCTCTCCTCGCTCACCGCCGTCTCGACGAACGAGTTCTGCGAAGTCGTCCTCGGCGCGATGCTCACCGTGCCGGCGGCGTTCCTGTTTCTCGGCGGCGACGCGCTTGCCGCCGGTCAAGGGTCGTTCTCGCTCGGCTTCAAAGTCCTGCCCGCCGTCTTCCAAAACCTCCCCGCCGGTGCCGCGTTCGCGACGGCGTTCTTCGCCCTGCTCGCCCTCGCCGCGCTCACCTCCTCCATCTCGCTCCTCCAACCCGTGCTCGCGTTCTTGGAGGAAGCGTTCCACCTGCGCCGCGCCCCCGCGCTCACCGCGCTCGCCGCGCTGATGACCGCCGGCACCGCGTGGGCGTGGTATTTTTCAAAGGATTTGAAGGCGCTCGACACGATGGATTTCTGGGCCGGCAGCGTCGGCGTCTTCGTCCTCGGCACCATCGTCATCACCGTCTTCGGCTGGGCGCTCGGACCCGTGAAGGGCTGGCGCGAACTGCGACGCGGCGCGGAAATCCGCCCGCCCGAAATCTTCCGCTACATAATGCGCTACGCCACGCCGCTCTATCTCTTGACGATTTTCGCGCTCTTCATCGCGGCGAACGTCGTCGGTTGGAACTTCCGCTTTGGTGCCGCCGCCGCCTTCGCGCCCACCGGCTACGTCACCGACCTCATCGGCGGCACCGACCCCGCCACCGGTGCCGCGATACCGCCGAACACCGCCGCCCGCGCCACCGCCGGCTTCCTCGCCGCGTTGAGCGTGCTCATCGTCGGACTGATTTTCGCCTCGCGCCGCCGCTGGAAACGCCGGCGCGTCTGGGCGAACGCCGCCGAAGCCGCCGCAAACGCCCGCGAAGAACGCCCCGCCACCTCCGCCCTCTCGGCGCAGTTGGAGACGCCGGCACCCATCGCTCTCCTCGCCGCGCTGCCGGTGCTCGCCGCCGCCCAAGAAACCGGCCTCACCGCCGGTGGCTGGCTGACAATGCTCACCGCCATCTCCGCCGTCACTGCCTTCTTCGTCTGGTGCCTCACGCGCGTCCTGCGCAAAAAGTGACGCCGCCGGCAACGACGTTGACACCGCGCCGCGCCACCCCACCATTCCGCGCCATCCTCCTTCAAAACAATGAGCGCGCCCGTTGACATGAACTACCGCTTCACGTGGGACACCGAACCCACCGACGAACAACTCGCCGTCATCATGGAGGAAGTCGCCGAACGAGTGCGCAAGGAGAGCGCGGAAATCCCCCGCATCATCCGCGAAAACCTTGACGCCGAATTGGCACGCGCACGCGCGCAATTCGCCATCTACCTCAAGGAGCGGGCGACCGACCGCGCATTTCAAACCACCGGTGCCATCGCTGACGCCGTCTGACCGATGCCGCGCCCCAAACTACTCATCGTCGCCGGTCCCAACGGCTCCGGCAAAACCTCCGTCACCGGCGACATCCTGCGCCACACGTGGGTCGAGGGGTGCCGCTACGTCAACCCCGACAACATCGCGCGGGATGTCTTTGGTGATTGGAATTCGCCAGACGCCGTTTTGCGCGCCGCCCGCCTCGCCGACGCCCAACGGCGCGAGTGCCTTGATGCCGGTGCGGGGCTTATCTTTGAGACAGTGTTTTCCTCCCCGGAGAAACTCGCGTTTGTCTCCGAAGCCAAAGCGCGCGGTTATTTCATCCGCCTTTTTTTCATCGGCACCGAGACACCGCAAATCAACGCCGCCCGCATCGCGCACCGCGTTATGCAGGGCGGACACGACGTTCCCATCGCGAAAATCATTTCACGCTACTACAAGTCCAACGCAAATTGCGCCCTCGCCGCACCGAACGTTGACCGCCTTTACGTGTATGACAATTCCACGGAAAATGCTCCGGCAAAACTGCTTTTCCGCGCGACTAATGGCACGCTCGCGAGAAAATACACGGACGTTAACGACTGGGCGAGAAATATCCTTTCCGCATTAAGGCAATAACCCGCCGCCGCTGCCGCCGGTGATGGCTATTTTTTGTGCCGGCGCTCGTATTCTTTTAGCACGTCGTAAACGTTGTTGCCGTTTTCGCTTTTCATGATGTCCCACGTGGAACCGCCGCCGATGAGCGGGCGGTCGTCGGCGTCGAACAAAACGAGTTGCGGCAGATACGAGGTGCGCTCCTCAAAATGGACGAGTTGGCGCAGAACGGTCATCGCTTCGGCGGCGGACGGTTTCACGCCGAGAAACGGCATTTTCATTTCGCGCATGTAGGCGAGCACATCGGCATCGGCGACACCCATGTCTGCGTTGATAAACAACACCGCGAAGTCGCCGCTGGGACCGCCGTGTTTTTGAATCCATTCGTTGAATTCGGGGATGAATTTTTTGCACATTCCGCACGCGCGCCGCGCCTCGTAAATGAAGAGGTATTTTTTTGTCGCGATTTGTTTTCGCATTTCGGAAACGTTGCCGGTGACGGTTTGCAAATGCTCGTCTTTGAGCAGCGAGAGCAACTGCTCGTGCGCGTTCGCCGGCGTGTCTTCGCCGAGGACGAGTTTGCGAAAAAGCGCGAGTTCTTCGGGACGGTAAACGGTGCCGTCAGGACGCAAGAAATCATGTTGCCAATCAACGGGTTCTGTCGCGCCTGCGGGTTCAATTCTTTTCCAATGGAAGACGGTGTTTGTTTTGCCCCAGACGAAGCCCCAGTTGTAGGAGCCGACTTTGTATTTTTTGAACAGCGGCAAAAAGTTGAAGACGGTGTTGCTTTTATTGTGCCGGTAGAGCCACTCGGTGCAGAACAGCGGACGTCCGCTTTTTTGCGCTTCGATAATGGCGCGTTCGGTGCGTTTGACATCGAGATAAGAGTGGAACGAAACGACATCGGAATGCGCGGCGAGTTCGCGCCGCTCGCGGTCGTTCCAACTCCAATAGCCCATTGTCAACGGCTGCGTCGGTGCCACTTCCCGCGCCCACGCGAAAACGTCCAGAACCTTGTTCCAGTGTTTGAACTTTCGGCCGCCGTTTCCGGGTTCGTTGTAGAGGTCCCAAATGACAATGCGCTCGTCGTTCGCGAAGGTCTTGATGATGTCCTGCGCGTATTTTTTGAGCAGCGCGAGTTTCTGCGGGTCGTCCCAGAATTTGAACGGCGGGCTGGAGACCCAATAGTAGTTTGAGCGCCACGGAATCGGTTGCGGCTGCGGACCGATTTTCGCGGTGAGCGGCGAGAAATTGCAGTCGTCGAACAGCACCGGCATCACGCGCATTTTGTGCCGCGCGGCGATTTCGAGGAAGCGCGCGAAGTTGCGTTTGAACACCTCCGGTTCGTGCTCCCAGACGACGTAGTTGAGAAAGACGCGCAGCGTGTTGAAGCCCCACTGCTCCGCCCAGCAAAGTTCGCGCTCAATGGTCGCGGGGTCGAACGTCGTGGACTGCCACATT
This sequence comes from Puniceicoccales bacterium, assembly GCA_031273045.1. Classification (GTDB taxonomy): domain Bacteria; phylum Verrucomicrobiota; class Verrucomicrobiia; order Opitutales; family UBA953; genus CALNBE01. The sequence continues at coordinate 62 of JAISSQ010000088.1, read as the reverse complement.
TCGACGTCGTTAATGGCGGTCGCCGGCAGGTAATTGCAGCCGACAAGCCACGGCTGCTTCTC
>JAISSQ010000087.1 GCA_031273045.1 Puniceicoccales bacterium | reverse complement strand
TTGTTTTCTTTGAGGTAGCGTTGCCAGAGGGCGAGGACGCCTTGGAAGTAGAGGCGGTCGCAGCGGTCAACCTCGTCAATGAGAAGCAGGACTGATATACCGCATTTTTCGAGGAATTTAAACAATCGCCGGTATCCCGCCGCGAGCAGGGCGAGTTCGATTCGGCGAATCGCGGATGTGGTCGAGTCAATCTGTATTTGCGCGTTTGTGTTTCCGAATGTCACGCGCAGGGTTGTCACCAATGAGACGAGGTTCAGCAACAGCGGTTTTTTGAACCACGCGACATTGCGAACGCGCGGGTTGGCGAAGATTTGCGTCAGGAGCGTCCATTCCGGCGCGTTGCCGGTGGTCTGCCATTTCCACGCATCGTAATAGATTGCGATGATGCATTCGTCGGTTTCCAGTTTGGCTTCGATTTGGCGCAGGAAGGTTGATTTGCCGACGCCGCGCTGCCCGTAAACGCCGTAAAGGCGCGTTGCGCCGCGACCGGTCAGCGAGTTGCTGCGTTCGCGGACTTTCTTCGCCTGATTGCTGAAATACGTCGCTACCGACTGTGCCTTTGGCAGGATGGAAAAGCCATCATCCTTCGGTAGTTCGGTCGGGGCCTCGCTCCACCAGAGAAACATCCTCAAAACCGAAACGCCAATTCCAAACACCACGGCGATGCTCAAAACGGGCACACAGTAGGAGAGCGGATTTTTTTGAATTTCGGCCACCCCGATTGACCATGCAACAGGAAGCACGGCAAGAGCACCCCAGACGAAGGCAGTTAGTGCGAAGGAGAGGATATTGTCCCAAAAGTCGCGAAAAAATCGCTTTTTGGTGAACAATAGTCGAACTTTTGCAGGTGCAAACTTGTTTGGGACATCGCACCCCCGGCGACAGAACTGCAAGAGCGAGACGACAATTTCAACAACCAAGGCGATGTTCAAAACGGTCAGCCAGTAGGAGAACGATGTTTTTACCACTTGAGTTGTCGTCTGGTCTGTTCCAACGCTCCAAGGCACCTGGTTCACCATCGTCGCTGTTGTCGCTGCGTTGGTGGTTGACGTCTGGTCTGTTCCGACGCTCAAAACCACCGGCAATGCGACAATTGCACCCCAGACAAGGACGTTTCGGGCACTGTAAAGAAAACCGTGACAAAAGACCTTCCAGAAACGCCTCGGTTTCCATGCCAAAAAGGCGCGAAACCAGAGAAGAGAAACCAAAAAAAGCACAGGCAACCATTGCAGGCAACTGGTGCCGGATGGAATAATGCTCGTTACGAGACAACCAACGATGGCGCACACGATGCCGAGGGCTAACACACCAGACAAGACAACAGGCAAGTTGCTTTCGTTTTTCGCGTCGTGGCTTCTCGGAGAAGGAACCGAACTGCTCGAAGGCGCGGTGCTCGGCGCGTCAGCACCCTTTCCCAGTGGCATGCGGACTTTTTCAGTAGCAATGTCGGGCACGTCATCTTGGGACGGTTCCGCAGAAGTGTCGCTTTTCAACGGCTGGGCAGGATTCGGGGGAGATGCCATGAATAGGGGAGAAGGAGTTGAAGAAGTGGATTCGAGGTTTTGAGGGCGGCGGAAGGTGCCGGCAAAACAAGCGGACGCAACAAAAATTTTTCGTTCCGTCCGCCGCCGGTCGGGGACTGGGGTTCACAGTGCGGGTTGGAGACCCGCGCTCCCGCCGTCACACGCCAAGCCGATACACACTTGAAGCGCCATACACATGGAGTGCCGCACATGGAGCGCCGACACATGGAGCGCCGACTTTCAAATCGGCTCGGCGATGGTGCGGCGATAGCCGCCTTGCTTTCTCTTCTCTCCTCTCCTCTTCCGCCTCTCTTTTTTTAGAGTGGCGGCTGCGCCGCATCTCCACCGAGCCGACTTGAAAGTCGGCGCTCCCAGCGGCGGCGCTCCCAGCGGCGGCGCTCCCAACTATGCGCTGGGAACCCTCGCCGGCAGTGCGGTGTTTTCTGCCGCCACCATGCGTTCTCCGTCCCTCCCTTCGCTCCCAACTCGTTCAACAACAATCCGACCGCCAGCATTCCCCAGTGCCGCCACGTTTCTCGCTGCCGCGCTCCTCGCCGGTGCCGGCGCGTTACTTGCCGATTCCCTGCTTCCCGCTCCCATCGTCCCCTCGGCGTGCGCCGGCGAAATCGCCGCCAAGTTTGTCGCGCCGGCGGTGCCGCACGGCGCCGGTGTCGGGCAGCCCGCGACCATCGGACAGTGGCTCATCACCGAGGACGGCAAGCCCGTCCTGCAATACAACTACGCCATCGTGCCGAAGCCCGACGAATGGAAGAAAGCCGCCGCCGCGAAGACCGGACGCGGTGCCTACCTGCGCAAATACGGCGTTGACCGTAGCAACTACATCCACCCCTTGTGGTCGCCCGCCGGCGAAATCGTCACCGCCGACTGGAACCACGACCACGGGCACCACCGCGGCATCTATTGGGCGTGGCCGGAAGTCGCGTTCGCCGCGTTCCCGAAAAAACTCCAAGACCTTCACGCCCTGCAGGGCGTCTTCGCCCGCCCCACCGGCAACCTCGCCACGACGAAAAACGCCGACGGCTCGCTCACCCTCGCCGCCGAGAACATCTGGTTCTGGAGCGACACCATCCCAATCGTCCGCGAAACCGCGAAAATCACCGTCTTCCCGCTCGAAACCGCCGCCGCTGACACCGCCGCGCCCGCCACCGGCGGAGCCAACCCCGTCCCCGCCGGCACCGGCAACACCCGCCGCGTCGCGCTCGACTTCGAGTTCGCCGCGCTTGCCGACGGCGTGACCATCGCCCGCCGCGGCACCAAGGGCTACGGCGGCTTCAACGTCCGCATGGCGAAACTCCCCGCGTGGCGCGCGCTCTCGCACCGCGCGAAGAATCCCGCCGGCGCCCCCCAAGAAAAGTCGCCCGCATGGACCGGCGCGACATGGCGTCAGCCCAGCGGCGCTGCCGGTGAGTTTCTCGCGTTCGAGAAGACGGCGAACCCGTGCTATCCGGGCGACTTCGTCACCTTTAAGGAACTCAACTGGTTCCAGCCCACCTTCCCCGCCGCCGGCACCCGCTACCCGCTCAAAAAAGGCGAACCGCTCAAACTCTCCTTCCTGCTCTGGCTCCACGACGGCGCCACCACCGACGCCGTCAAGACCGCCGCCTGGCGCGCGTGGCAGGACGCGCCGGTGCCGTAGTCACCGGCAGCGCGTTATTCCGGCACGGCGGTTGTGCGCAGGAGACGTTCGACCACGATGTCGGCGGTGACGTCCGCCGCCTCGGCCTCGTAGGTCAGCCCGATGCGGTGGCGCAGAACGTCGGGAGCGATTTTTTGCACAAGGCGCGGCGAGAGGTAGTCGTGCCCGCGCAGCCACGCGAGGGCGCGGCCGGCTTGGAAGAGCGCGAGCGAGGCGCGCGGCGAGGCACCGTGGCGCAGCCAGCGTCCGCCGACGCCGTTGCCGGTGGACTCGCCGCCGGCGGCGAGTTCGCGCGTCCCGCGCACGAGCGCGAGGATGTAGCCGCGAACGGCGTCGGAGACGTGCACGGTTTCGACCTCGGCGCGCATGGCGAGCAGTTCCGTTCCGCTGGACACCGCCTTGGGCACGGGCAGGTCGGAGAGGTTTCCCCAGCGCGCGAGCATTTCGGTCTCCTCGGCGAGCGTCGGATAGTCGAGCAGGAGTTTGAACAGGAAGCGGTCGGTCTGCGCCTCCGGCAGCGCGTAGGTGCCCTCCTGCTCGACGGGGTTTTGCGTCGCCATGACGAAGAACGGCACCGGCAGCGCGTGCGTGTCGCCGCCAATCGTGACCTGCCGCTCCTGCATCGCCTCAAGCAGCGCGCTCTGCACCTTCGCGGGGGCGCGGTTGATTTCGTCGGCGAGGACGAGGTTTGCGAAAATCGGGCCGAGGTGCGGCGAGAACGCGCCGTTGGCGGGCGAGAAGACCATCGTGCCGACGACGTCGCTCGGCAGCAGGTCCGGCGTGAATTGCACGCGCTCGAAGGACACGCCGAGCGCGGCGCCGAGCGTGCGCACGAGCAACGTCTTCGCCAGTCCGGGCATGCCTTCGAGCAGCACGTGCCCGCCGGCAAGCAACGCCACGAGCAAGCGCTCCACGACGGCTTCCTGACCGATGACCGATTTCGCGATTTCCTGTCTCAACTTCTGGGACCACTGCGCGCCATTCATACGGCGCGGCAGTGTGCGCGGCACGCGGCGGACGCGGAACCAAAAAGTCGAAATTTGACACCCCCCGCGGACACGGGCAAAACCCCCGCCATGCCGCCGCCCCCCCCAGCCAGCCCAGCCAGCGAGAGCGCTCCGCCCGCCGACGGCTCCGGCGCGCTTGGGGAAACGGAGGCACCGCCGCCGGCACTCTCCGTCGAAAATTTAGTCAAACGCTACGCCGGAGTCACCGCCGTCGAGGACGTCTCGTTCTCGGTCGGACGCGGCGAAATCGTCGGCTTCCTCGGTCCGAACGGTGCCGGCAAGAGCACCACCATGCGCATCGTCGCCGGCGTGCTCCCCGCCACTTCGGGAATCGCGCGCGTGGGCGGAATCTCCGTCGCCGCCGACCCCGAACGCGCATGCCGGCGGCTCGGTTACATGCCGGAGAACAACCCGTTGCCCGACGACCTGCGCGTGACCGAATACCTGCGCTGGCGGGCGTTGCTCAAAGGGGCGTCGGGGCGCGGAGCCGACGCCGCCGTGACGGAGGCGATGGAGGCGTGCGACCTCGTTCGCAAGGCGCGCCGGCGGCTCATCGGGACGCTCTCCAAGGGGTTCCGCCAGCGCGTCGGCATCGCGGACGCGCTGCTGTGCAAGCCCGACGTGGTCATTCTTGACGAGCCGACCATCGGTCTCGACCCGCACCAGATTCTGGGCATCCGCCGCCTCATTCGCGGGCTGCGCGGCAAAATGTCCGTCCTCATTTCGAGCCATATCCTGCCCGAAATCGAACAGGTCTGCGACCGCGTCATCATCATCAACCAAGGGCGCGTTGTCGCCAGCGGAACGGCGGAGGCGCTCCGGCGCGAGTTCATCCCGAACACGCGCTTCGAGATTGAGGCGGACACGACGCAGGGCGCGCTCGAAACCCTGTTGCTGCCGGAGGAGCCGCGCGTCGAGGTCTCCGCCAAGGGCGGCGGGCGGTTCAGCGTGACGCTGCCGGCGCACTCCCCGCTGGCACCGGCGCTGCTCGGCAAAATCTGGAACGCCACCGGTGGCGCGGTGCGCAACTGCCACGCCGTCGAGCCAACGCTCGAAGACATCTTCATCGCCGCCACGCGGCGCGGTTGGGAAATGGAAACGCGCATCGCACCGGCAGCACCTTGACGGCGGCGGTGCCGGCGGGGACGACGCGCGGTCAGTGCGCGGGAACGAGGGCTTGGGCGGCGGCGAGAAGGTAGAGGGCGAGGAAGGCGGCACCGAGAATGGCGGAGCAGGACAGGAGGACGAGTTGGCGTCCGAGACGCAGGGCGGGGTCGGCGACGCGCAGTTGGAACCAGTTGGCGGCGGCGAGGGCGAGGCCGAGGATGAAGAGCACCCAGAGCAGTTCGTGGAAGTGGTTGAAAACGAAATCAGGCACCGCCGGCAGCGCGTCGAGGCGGTTCCGGCGGTTCGCCGTGACAACGCCGATGCGGTCAACAAGGACGGGGTGCGAGCGGGCGGCGGTGATGCCGGCGAGCAGAGGCGTCGCCGGCGTGAAAAGGACGGCGAAAACGCTGGCGAAGCGCGCGGCAGGAGAGTCGGAAGTGCCGGCGGCGGTAGCGGCGGCACTGCCGGTGTTTTCGGAAGAATTAGTGCTCATGGCGGTGTTGTTGAAGATGGAACACGCGGAAGGGGAAAGGCAAGGCGGTTGCCAGTGCCGCCGGTGCCGGTGGTGCCGGTGCCGGCGGCGGCGGTAGCGGCGGTTACCACTCCGCCACGACGCCCGTCGGCGAGCGCCAGACGGGGTTCTTCCACGAGTGACCGATTTTCGCCATTTCGCGGACGCGCTCCTCGTCAATCTCGATGCCCAGACCGGGTCCGTTGAAGCGTTCGACGCATCCGTCCTTGAACGCGAACACGTCGGGGTTCTTCAGGTAGTCGAGCACGTCGGCGCCGACGTTGTAGTGAATGCCGACGCTCGTCTCCTGAATCATCGCGTTGACGCAGTTGAAGTCGAGTTGCAGGCAGGCGGCGAACGCGATGGGACCGAGCGGGCAGTGCGGCGCGAGCGCGACGTCGTAGGCCTCCGCCATCGCGGCGATTTTCTTGCACTCCGAGATGCCGCCGGCGTGGCTCAAATCGGGCTGAATGATGTCCACCGCCTTCTGCTCGAAGAGCCGTTTGAAGTCCCAGCGCGTGTAGTGACGCTCGCCGGTGGCGATGGGCGTCGAGACGAGTTCGGAGAGCATCTTGAAATACTCGCCGTTCTCGGCGAGCACCGGCTCCTCGATGAACATCGGGCGCAGCGGCTCCAACTCCTTCATCAGCACCTTCGCCATCGTCTTGTGAACGCGCCCGTGAAAATCAATCCCGATGCCGAAGTCGGGACCGCACGCCTCGCGAATGCCGGCGACGCGCTCGACGACCTCCTCCACCTTGCGGAACGAGTCGAGCCATTCGAGCGCGTCGGTGCCGTTCATCTTGATGGCGCGCAAGCCCGCCGCCTGCTTCTCCTTCGCGGCGGCGACGACGTCGCTCGGCCGGTCGCCGCCAATCCACTGATAGACCTGAATGCGCTCGCGCACCGCGCCGCCGAGCAACTTGAACACCGGCAGCCCGACGGACTTGCCGAAGATGTCCCACAGCGCCTCGTCAATGCCCGAAATGGCGGAGTTGAGCACGGGGCCGCCGCGATAAAAACCGGCGCGGTAAAGCACCTGCCAGATGTCCTCGATTTCGGTCGGGTCGCGCCCGACGAC